>NZ_JBWJOX010000020.1:0-4400 GCF_056393195.1 Stenotrophomonas sp. Steno-C18
CCAATCCCAGAAGTTGTGACAGCCCGCCCGACACGCAGCGGATAGCCGTGCATTCCCCCTTGCCGGCGAATCTATCAGAAAACAGGAACGTGACATTCCATGCCGAATTCAAATAAATGAATCGGCAAAGCTTCAAATCGGGCAACAACGCACAGTTCAGGCCATGACGACGCGAGGCCCACCGGGGCCTCGCGTCGTGTCGTCTGGCAGGACTGCCGCAGTGATCAGAACCGCGGCATCCCGTTGGGGATCGCACGTTTGAGTCCATCGATCACGGCGTCCTTGCCGGCATCAATCGCGTTGTCGACCGCGCGATCCACCGCACGCGCCGCACCGTCCTTGATCTCCTCGGCCTTCTGGCGGACACCGTCAACACCTTCCTGGACCTTCTCCTTGGCTGCATCGATCGCGCGATCACGCTGGTACTCCACTTCCTTCATCGGTTGCAGGAAGCGCTCGTGGTCGCGGTCCATGATGTGACGGTACTGGCCGACGCCGTTGGGTTCACGGCGCGTGCCCGATCCCACCACGTTCTTCACGACCCAGCCTTCCATGCCCATGTTGTCACGCAGGTCCTTGGCATCCGAATCGCGCATCAACGGCACATTCCCTGCACTGTTCTCGTCCTCGACGTCCACGTCCTTGCTGTTGGCGGCCAGCACCTGCTGCTCGAACCGGTTCAGCTCATAGGACAGCGCCTGCATGTACTCGCGGCCGGCCTCGTCGTGCTTGCGCAGGTCGCTGTACTGTTTCGCCAGTGCCAGGTGGTGCTCCCGCAGCGCGTTGCGCTTGCGGATCTCGTTGATGAAGATCGCCTTGTCGATGCGCGTGATCGGGCCAAGCATCCAGAAGCCCGCGTGCGAGTCATGCACGTAGTCGTCGAAGAAGCGGTCGACGTCGGCAGGAATCGGCGCCGTCGCATCCACCGCGCTGACCACGTCCTTCTGCACCTGCGAGGGCGAGGCCGACAGATTGATCGGGACCCCTACCAGGCCGATGGGCACCGTCACCGTCCTCGGCTTGTGGGCGTCGCGGGCACGCTGCAGGTCAACCTGCCAGTCCTTGTTGCCCTCTTCCAGGTCCGCCTTGTCCTGCGCGCTGGCCGCGGACCAGCTCTTGAGCGTCTTCAGCGCGGCGTCGCTGGTGTACTTCCCGCGCCAACGCCAGTAGTGCTGCATCTGCGTCTGCATGCGCCCTTCCATGTGGCCGCGCTTGCTGCCGCTGACGTTCTCGCCCTTCTCGTTGGTCGGCGTCCATTGCAGGTAGGCCGAGAATGCACTTTGCAGCGTCGGCTCGATCTTGAAGTCGCTGTTGATATTGGCAGGCAGCTCATTGAGCGGAAGCAGCTTCACGCCGCCATTGACGCTTTCGAAATACATGTCGCTCAGTGGGATCTGCGAGAGCATGTCACTGCGCCCCGCACGCCCCTTGCCCTGGTCGCCGGGGGCATAGCCACCGCCGATATCCGAGTGCACGCCGGGGTAGACGAACTCCTTGGCCGGTGACGGCCAATCCCCGCCCATGCGCAACGTGGACAACGGGAACGAACGCCGGATCTCATGCCCGGCGCAGTAATGCACGGTCTGCTCGACGCCGGCCGGAATGCCCATGCTGCCGTTGGCCCAATCGAGGAAGCCGCCGCCCACCGGCGAGGAATCGGCCAGCAGCACCGATGCCACGGTGTCGTACAGCCCCAGGAAGCGGATGTTCAACTCTGCCGGCCCCACCTTCCCCTTCGTGGCCAGCTTCACCCAGTTCGCGAACGTGCGCGCCTCCGCGGCGCCGCGCGAAAACCCGAACACCGTCAGGTGGACGCGGGTAATGTTCGGCCGCTTCTCCTTCACCTTCGCCAGCAGGCGTTGGTCGATGTCCTCGAATATCTGGATCATCTTGGCGTTGCCGCCGCGATACAGGGTCTTCAAGCCCCTCCAGATCTCGGTGACCAGGACCTTGGCTTCGTCCGCCGGCACCAGGTCGGTGCCGGTGACCGAACGCGAAACCGCGTTGTACAGCATGATCATCGCGTAGTGGATGCGTGCCTCGCCACCGCGGGCCATGCTCTTTCCCTTGCTGTCCTCCCCCGTTTCGTCGATCTCGGGGAACGGCGTGCCCACTCCGGGCAGGTAGAACTTGAAGTACTCCACGTCGTCGGACTTGTGCGCGTCGTACAGCGTGACCACGTTTGAATGGCCCGCACTGCCGCGGTCGCGCAGCATGTTGTTGTTGGTGCCGTCGAAGAACACCCCGACATGCAGCTCGCGCATGCAGTCAAGGCCGTCGGCCTTGCCCAGGTCGGCCTTGCCGGCCCGCCCGGACAGTTCCTGCGCGCTGGGCTTGCGGTTCTGGCGCGGGAAGTCCTTCGGCATCTGCATGGTGGCATTTGCCTTCGCCCCGTACTTGTCGTTGTCCCAGCTGTCGCCCGGCGGTGCGCTACCCAGGCGTTCATAGCTGGGCTTCCAGTCACGCAACAGGAAGGGCTTCTCCTTGGTGGGGCGGAAGTACAGCAACTGGTCGCCGTTGGGCAGCAACAAGGCCGTTCCAGTGACATGCTTCGCATCGGCGAAGAACCACGCCTCCGTCGAACCGTCGCCACGACGATCAACCGCCCACCAGCCTGCCTCGAACTTGCTCATTTGGTTTCTCCCTGCGGGGCAGCCGGTACGGGCGGCACACCTGCGTCCTCAACGTCCGATCGCGTCGACCAGCCCGGCGGTGCTTCCGGATAGGGCGGCCCCTTGTAGCCTTCCGCGCGCGGCGAACCGTTGAAGATCACGATCCGCACCTCGTCATTCGGCAGGAAATGCACATTCATCGAACCGGGCACGTCATAAGGCTCGATCGGAACCTCCGCCTCATGCCAGGTCTGGGTCGGGTCACCGTCGGACTTGCCGCTGCTGGTCGCCCACTTGACCTTGGCGGTCAACCCGGGATGCCATTTCCTCGGGTAGAGGATGCAGCACACCGAGCCACCACCGGAGTAAGCGTTGATGCTGACGCCGCCGTGGTTGTTCACGTAGAACGGCGTGATGGCCTGATCGGTGGAGTTGTATCCATCGATGCTGCCCATGGCCGTGTCGTCCTGACCAGACTTTGCCCCGCAGGCGCTCACCAGCGAGAGCAGGCAAACGCCGAGAAGTACCTGCCAGTGCCGCCTCATCGTACGTGCCAATGGTTTGCGGCGTTCATGGAAATACGGAAGGGCAGGCTTCATTCGGTCCATCCTTGCGGGCGTCCTGCGCCCGCCGTGGTCATGCTTGCGGTCATCAACGGACCGCTGCGATGTGGTGGTGTTCTGCTGCAATGCCGTACCCCTCATGGCAGCACCCCGCGTTCTTCCTCCGGACGGCGGTACTCCAGCCGTTCCCAGACCGCATTGCCCCACAGCGGCATCTTGTCGACCAGCAGGAACTCCCCCGCTCGCACGCCTTCCCAGGTGGAGTGCAGTTCCGGCAGGGTGTGGAAGTCCTCCCCGCAGCTGAGGCTGAGCACCACGAACTGCAGGCGGCTCTTGAGATCCTGCACGTTGAAGCGGGACGCCGTCTGCAGGATCTGCGTGATCCGGGCATGGAAGTCGCCGCGCACGCGTGCCTCCGGTACCAGGCTGGGGGTCTGTTCGCACAACATCATGAAGATCGCATCGGGCTCGGCGGCGGCGCGCAGCGCACGGAACTGGGCCACGGACAGGTGCAGGTGCTCGTGTGTATCGGCGACTGCCCCGTCCGGAGCTGCACGCCACTGCACGTACTGCCCGTTGCGGTCCACCCAGCCCCATTGCGCGACACATCCGCTCACGCGCGCAGCCTGCGTGGCGGACAACTCGGAAAGCAACACCGGCAGCACACGCGTATCGGCGAAACGGCAGTGGATGGGCTGCCCGCGTTCGGCGACGCGCGCCATGCCCAGATAGGCGCACAACCGCTGCAACTGCCCAACATCGGCATTGCCGTACAACCAGCTCAGCGCCGGCGCGGGCATTGCGAGCTCAAGCAATTGCAGGACCTGCGCGGTGCGCTGAACCTCACTGCCGGCAAGGGAGAGCAGCAGAACGCCCACCTCGCCGTAGGCATCCAGCTCCGAGCCCGCATAGGCCGCCGTGACCTGCATGCCATGCCGGGCGCAGACCGCCTGCACCCGCCCGGCATCGACCAGGGCCGCATCCAGCAACGCCCAACAGGCAAGATCGCCGTCACCGGCGATGGTGGCCGCCAACGCGGGCAACGCGGCCGAAGGCAGTGCATTGTTTGCATGACAGGAGGACAACGTCGCTTCCTCCTTACTGCAATGCCGCGAATGGCGCACCGGACGCGGCGGCCTTCAGCATGCACTCCACGCAGATGGACTTCGGGAACAGCGGCAACGGATAGTCGCCCTGCACCGGGCCCACGAATGACTTCTTCTTG
>NZ_JBWJOX010000021.1:0-2156 GCF_056393195.1 Stenotrophomonas sp. Steno-C18
CCACCGCCAACAGCAAGTACTTCGTTGCCACCGGCGAGAACGGCGCCATCGCCGAAGGCGAGGAGGCGACTGCATCGGGCAGCAACGCGATGGCGCAGGGGGACTACGCCACCGCGCTGGGTTCTTCCAGTTCGGCACTGGCGCTGGGGGCTTCGGCCATCGGTAGCGGCGCGGTGGCCACCGGCCAGTACGCCACGTCCACCGGTTACAACGCGGTGGCCGAAGGGGATTCCAGCACCGCCAACGGTGGCCGCCTGTACTTCGAGGATGCCGACGGCAACGTCGTGCTGGACCAGACCACCACGGCGTCCGGCGTGGGCGCATCGGCCTTTGGCGCCGGCGCGGTGGCGACCGGGGCGTTCTCGACGGCGAATGGTGCCGGCGCGACGGCCGAGGGTGCGCAATCCACCACCACCGGCTACCGCAGCAGCGCTGGCGGGGCCTATTCCACCGCCAACGGCAGCTTTGCCGATGCCAGCGGCGCACGTAGCACGGCGCTGGGCTATGGCAGTGAATCCACGGCCACCTATGCCACCGCGGTGGGCTTCGCGGCGGTGAGCAGCGGCGACTACAGCACCGCGGTGGGCGGCGTGGCCGACATCGGCGACCTGCTGTACGGCTTCCCGGGCTTCATCACCCAGGCGACCGAGGCCAGTGGCGTTGCATCCACCGCCTTGGGCAACGGCGCGCAGGCGACTGATCTGGGCGCGACCGCCGTGGGCACCGCGGCGACCGCCGAAGGGGTGCAGGCGACCACGCTGGGCACGTTGGCCGCGGCCGCCGGTGACGGCGCCACCGCGATCGGCGGCGGCAGCTACGCCAATGCCGAGAACGCCACCGCCGTGGGCTTCCTGGCCGAGGCCAGTGGCGTGAACAGCGTCGCGCTGGGTGCCAACTCGGTGGCCGATCGCGACGACACCGTTTCGGTCGGCAGCGATGGTGCCGAACGGCAGATCACCCACGTGGCGGCCGGCACCGAGGCCACCGATGCGGTGAACAAGGCGCAGCTCGACGATGTCGCCGCCGTCGCCTCCAACACCGACAAGTACTTCAAGGCGACCGGTGGCGACGACAGCGATGCCGGTGCACTGGCAGAGGGCCAGAACGCGACGGCGGCCGGCGAGGCCAGCAACGCCATCGGCAATGGCGCTTCGGCCTACGGCAACGGTGCCAATGCACTGGCCGACAACGCGACCGCGCTGGGTACCAGCGCGCTGGCGACCGGCGAGGGCGCGATCGCCGTGGGCCTGAACGCCAATGCATCGGCGCAGGACAACATCGCCATCGGTACCAATGCCAGCACCGCGCAGGGCGGGCAGCTGGCCATTGGTGCGGACAGCAGCGCCAATGGCCTGTTCGCCGCGGCCATCGGTGCGGACGCGCAGGCCTCGGGCCTGGCCGCGACCGCCATCGGCAACGCGGCATGGGCCACCGGGCGTGAGTCCACGGCCATCGGCTTCGGCGCGACCGCCGATGCCTGGCAGGCGGTGTCGGTCGGTTCGGGCGCATATGCGACGTTCTTCGGTACCGCCGTGGGCACCCAGGCGCAGGCCGCCGAGGTGGCCACCGCGGTGGGCCAGAATGCCATCGCCGACATTGCCGGTGCCGCCTTCGGCGTGCAGACGCGCGCCGGGCAGGGCGGCGTGGCGGTCGGCAACAACGCCGCCACCGGTGAAATGGGCGTGGCGGTCGGCACCAATGCACTGGCCGGGCAGGATGCCTACAGCGAAACCGAGGGCAAGCAGACCACCGCGCTCGGTGCCGAGGCATGGGCGACCGAGGACGGCGCCACCGTCGTCGGTTACAACAGCTACGCGCAGGCGCAGAACGCAACCGTGCTGGGCTCCAATGCGTGGACCACCAAAGACGCGCAGAACAGCGTGGTGCTGGGTGCCGGTTCGCTGGCCGACCGGGCAAACACGGTGTCGGTGGGTGCCGCGCAGGAATGGACCGATGCGGCCGGCGTGACCCATGCCGCCATCGACCGGCAGATCACCAACGTCGCCGCCGGTACCGAAGGCACCGACGCGGTGAACGTGGACCAGCTCAATGCAGCGGCCGAAGGCGCGCTGCTGGCGGGCCGCTACTTCAAGGCCAACGGTGCCGGCGACGGCAGCGATGACGCGGTGGCCAGCGGTAACGGTGCCACGGCGGCG
>NZ_JBWJOX010000022.1:0-1737 GCF_056393195.1 Stenotrophomonas sp. Steno-C18
CGGCGGGTTTCACCGCTCGGCAGCGACACGAACGCCGGCTGCTCGAAGATGCTGTACGGCCTGCCCGTCTTGCGGCTGGTGCCGTGCTTGCCTTCGATGACTTCGTTGCGAACTTCGATCAACAGACTCATGACTCACTCCTGCCCTTTCTGGGCTTCGATATGCCCCGAAGGGGCGAAAAGGATTGCGGTGAGCAGCTGGGCGGCGTCCTCAGGACGCGGACACCACGGCGGCAGACTGGCGCGGGCAGTGCCGACAATCAGGCGTGCGAGCGTTGCTTCGTCGCCACCACTGGCGTGCAACATCGCGTTGACCATCGGGCCGTACTGGCGGCGGAAATGCATGACGGCGCGCTTGCAGTTGGCAAGCAGCTTCTCGGTGGCGATGCGCAGGCGTTCGCCAATGCCGCCGACGAAGTCAAGCACCGGGTATGCACCTACGAGGTACGGGGCCGGATCAACCAGCATGTCCAGGACAAGCTCACGGCGCTGGCTGGCGTGGAACTCGCCTTCGTAGCGCACCCATGGCGACGTTTGATCACCCTGTTCCTTGCCTTTCTCGTAGACGCGAAGCTGGTTTTCCGACTTGCGGCTGCCGACGTAAAAGGTCTTGCCGGTGTTGTTGCCCATGTCATCGATCAGCCGCGCTTTAGGCCGCTGGCCGCGCTTGTCGAAGCTGCCTTCGTTGTAGCGCTCAATGGCCCACTGCACCGGCCACTGACCGAGGAAATCGTCTGCCGCAATATCGACGCGCGTCAGGCGCGCATCGCATGCGCCCAGCAGTGAAGCGAGCGACGACCACCGCTGCGCATGGTCATCGCCACTGCTGGCCTCGTACAGGCGGCAGCCATTGCCCGTGAGCTCCAACCGAGCGGTATTCGTTCCGTCCTTGCGGACCGTGACCAACCCGCCGAACTCCAACAGGCCCACATGCTCACCACCGGCCTGCAACGAGACGCGCCAGTTGTAGAACCGGCCACGGGTAGGCTCGCCCAGTTCGAAGATGCCGGGAAAGAAGTGATCGGCCAGTGCCTGGGCGACGGGACGCGCGCAGTTCCCCACGGGACCGTCGAGATCTTCAATGATGGCCTTCGGGTCGTCAGCCATCCCGCGAGCGTCAAGGACGGAAAGAAGATCAACCGCCGCAGCCATCCAGTCGATCACCACCCCGATCCGTTCAGTTTCACTGACTCCCCTGTTAGACGAGGGGAGTACCGAAGCCCCGGCATCAACCATAATGACGCTCCCCAAAACTGCGGAGAGAGACCATGCCCAAGCCCCCGATGATCGATGCCGACCAGTTCGGAGCTGCACTCGATGCGCTGTGCACTACCAATGCAACGCTCTTCATGCTTTTGGCTTCCCAAGAGCAAAGCGATGCTGCGCTTCGATTACTTGACCGAGTCGCGACTCAGATGAACGACGGCAGCGGCTTGAATGCGATTCGCGCACACGTGGTGACGCAAACAATGACCGCGATTCGCGATCTTCAAGCAATGAACGCAGCAGAACACCACCCTGCTGCCCGAGGTAGAAACTGATATCACGCATAGCTCGCGCCCTCGCCATAAACGACGGTCCGGGTGCTGCCGAGGACGGCCACAACACGGTAGGAACGACGGCCACGCAGCAGCGCATTCCACCAGCGAGCGCGGGCAACAGCCCATGCGTCATCGCGGCCATAGCGGCATTTCGGCGTCCACTCGCCGTGGCCGATGCGCTGTTCAATCTCGTAGGT
>NZ_JBWJOX010000023.1:0-1393 GCF_056393195.1 Stenotrophomonas sp. Steno-C18
GAGTTCGTCATCGCGCTGGGCGCGCAGGACATTGTCCAGCTTGCCTGCGGCGATCTGGTCGGACACGTTCACGGCCTGCCCTAGGGGCTGGAACACCAGCCTGCGCAGCAGCACGTACAGCGCCAAGCACAGCAGCAGTGCCGCCGCCACGCCGACGCCGATGATGGTCCACAGCAGCACGCGGGCCTGCTGCATCAGCAGCGAGCGCGGTACCACCACGCCGAAGGCGAAGTTCTGGCCGGCATTGCCGATCTTCAGCGGGACATAGGTTTCCACCACGTCCTCGCCCAGCGCGGCATCGCGGCTTTGCCCGAACACGACCTGGCCCTTGGCGGTGCCGGCGAGCATGGCCTTGGTCGCGGCATCGTCGACCTTGCTGCCGACCTTGGCCGGGTCGCGGTCGGCGATGATGGTGCCGCCCGGCGACAGCAGCCGCACGTAGCCCTGTTCCATCGGGTGCATCGTGCTCAGGCGCTCCTGCAGCGACTGCAGGGCGAAGTCCACGGTCATCACGCCGAGGAAATGGTCGCCCTCCACGATCGGCGTGGCCAGCGTGGTCATCAGGATGCGACGGCCGCCGATCTCGTAGCTGTACGGTTCCAGCACGGCCGGCTTCTTCGAGGCACGTGGCTGCAGGTACCAGTCGCCATCGCCGGGCATGTCGTAGCCGCGCAGGGCTTCCTGCACGGGCGTGCCGTCCTGCCAGGCCCAGTAGCTCATGAAGCGGCCGCTGGCATCGTGGCCGTCGGTATCGACGAACTCGGCGTCCTTGCCGTCGAAGGCGTCCGGTTCCCACAACGTGCCGACGCCGATCCACTGCGGGTTGGCCAGCAGCTTCTGCTGCAGGACGCTGGAGGCATTCTGGCGGGTCAGTGCGCCGGACTGGCGCAGGCTCAGGAAGCTGCTGGCCAGCGTGTCGTTGGATTCGAAGCCCAGCCCCATCTCGGCCGAGATGCGCTGCGCTTCCAGGTTGGCCATGTTCTCCAGGTTGGCACGCGAGACCGACATCAGCGCGTCGCTGCTGCGCAGGTAGATGATCATCGCGGTGAGGCCGAAGGCGAATGTTGCAACCAAAGCGGTTCCGAGCATCAGGCGCATGGCGATGCTGCGGGTAAAGGAACGTCGGGAAGTGGACATTGGCGACTACCGGCCGGGTGGAAGGAGGGGATTGATCAGTAAATCGGCTTGCCTGGGTGTTGCTTGAGGGAAAAGGCAGCGGCTGGCGGTGCCTGCCGCCGCCCATGGGACGGGCGGCGGCGCGGGGACATCAGAACTCCTGCCAGTCCTCGCCATTGGCGACCATCGGTTCGATCCGGCGTGCCGCCGGCGCGCGCGCGATGCGCGGGCTGGCCGGTGCCGGGCTGGCCGGGCGGCTGCGCGGCGGGCTGGCGAC
>NZ_JBWJOX010000024.1:0-1332 GCF_056393195.1 Stenotrophomonas sp. Steno-C18
GCGCTGACGCTGACCGCTGGCGCGGTGGATCACCGCAATGCCACGCTCAACGCCAGCCAGCTCACGGTCAATGCAGCCGGCTTCGACAACCGGGGCGGCTCCGTGGTGGCCACCGGCCAGCAGGCCAACACGATCCAGGTGCAGGGCACGCTGGACAATGGCCAGGGCGGCACCATCGCCAGTAATGGAGATCTGTCGTTGCAGGCGGCAACGCTGGGCAACGCCGGCGGCACCGTGCAGCACGCCGGTACCGGCAGCCTGAGCATCAATGCAGCGACGTTGAACGGCCAGGGCGGCACGCTGCTGGGCAACGGCACGTTGACCCTGACCGGGCAAACCACCGACCTGAGCAACGGCACCACTTCGGCGCAGCGCATCCGCATCACCACCGGCGATCTGACCACAGCGGGTGGGCAGCTCTCCGCCACCAGCACCGACACGCTGCAGCTGCAGGTGCGCAATCGCCTGGACAACACCGGCGGCACCCTCGGCAGCAATGGCGCAGTGGATCTGACCGCCGCGCATTTCATCAATGACCAGGGCAAGTTGATTGCGGCCGGCACCGGCGCATCCAGCGTTCGCGTCACGCAGCAATTGGACAACCGTGGCGGCACGCTCTCCAGCAACGGGGACGTGCAGCTGCAGGCCGGCCAGTTGAACAATGCCGGTGGAACCGTGGTGGCCGCCGACAAGGCGCAGCTGCAGGTAACGGTGGACGGCTTGCTGGACAACAGCAACGGCGGCCGACTGACCGCAGGCGGTGACCTGAGCCTGAGCGCCGACACGCTGGATAACCAGGGCGGTGCAGTCGAGCATGCCGGCGAAGGTGCGTTGCAGATTGCGGTGAACACGCTGCACGGCAAGGGCGGCACGCTCGTCGGCAACGGCACGCTGGAGCTGCAGGGCGAAGACATCGACCTGCAGGGCGGCACCACGCGCGCCAGGCAGGTAGCGATCACGGCCGGCACCCTGACCACCGCCGATGGCACGCTGGCCTCGACCGGCGAGCAGGCGTTGCAGCTGCAGGTACGCGATGCCCTGAACAATGATCGCGGCACCATTGCTGCCAACGGTGCGCTGGACGTCGCGGCCGGGTCGCTGTCCAATCGCGACGGCACACTCAGCTCGGCCGGTACCGACGATACGCACATCAACGTCATCGGCGCGCTGGACAACAGCGCCGGCACGATCGCCAGCAATGCCAAGTCGCTGGTATTGGACGCCGGTCGCCTGGTCAATGAAGACGGCACCGTCAGCCATGCCGGTACGCAGGGCCTGACCCTCGGCACCGGGCAGCTGGATGGCCAGCGCGGCACCATCGCCACGGCCGGT
>NZ_JBWJOX010000025.1:0-1155 GCF_056393195.1 Stenotrophomonas sp. Steno-C18
GCTGCACGATGCCACCGGTGCGCGCCTGAACCCCCGGCCGACCGCGCCGGGCTACCAGACCGCCATCGTGGTGGCCGGCCACGACGGTGGCGGGCAGGACGTCCATGCCGACAGCCTGGGACGGATACGCGTGCGTTTCCATTTCCAGGATGCGCAGGGCGATACCACCTGGCTGCGGGTGGCCCAGCGCTACGCCGGGCCGGGTGTGGGCAGCCAGTTCCTGCCGCGCATCGGCCAGGAAGTGGTGGTGGGGTTCCTGGAGGGCGACATCGACCGGCCCATCGTGCTGGGCGCGCTGTACAACGGCCGCGGCGAAGCGGGCGTGGCGCCGACCCCGGCCGGGGCCGAGGGCGAGACGGATCGCGCGATCTACGGGCAGGCCGGCGACCAGCGCAGCAGTGCGCAGGGCAACCTGAGCGGTGGCCACGCCCCGGCCTGGCATGCCGCCGGCGGGGGGGACGATGCGCACCGGCACGCCGGTGCGGTGTGGGGCATCCGCTCACGCGAATGGGACGGCGGGCAGGGCAGCAATCACTTGCTGTTCGATGACTCGGACCAGCAGCTGCGGGTGCAGCTGGCCAGCAGCCAGCAGACCTCGCAGCTGACGCTGGGCCACCTGCGCCACCAGTCGGACAACTTCCTGGGCAGCCTGCGCGGCACCGGCTTCGAGCTACGCACCGACGGCTGGGGGGCGGTGCGTGCGACGGCGGGCAGCTGGTTCAGTGCGTATGCGCATGACGGTGCACAGCCGGTAGGCGAGGCGGTGCAGCCGTCGGCCCTGCTCAAGCAGGTGAACCAGCTGGGCCAGCGCTTCAGCGAGGCGGCACGGACCCACCTGACCAGCCCGTTGGCGCTGCAGGAAGGTGCGCGTGGCAAGGCGCGCTCGCAACTGGTCGCCGACAAGGCGCCGCTGGCGGCGCTGCAGGACAGCGTCAACACCACGGTACGTGGCGATGGCTACGGCGAGGCCCGAAGCGAGGCCGCCGAGCGGCAAGTGCAGCCGGGTGAAGGGCGGGTGCCGCACAGCGGTGATCCGCTGCTGGGCCTGGCCGCGCCGGCGGGCATCGCTCAGGTGGCCGGGCAAGCGCTGCACTGGACGGCCGGTGAAGGGCTGCTGCTGGCCAGTGGCGAGCACAGCGACACCACGGTGATGGG
>NZ_JBWJOX010000026.1:0-1103 GCF_056393195.1 Stenotrophomonas sp. Steno-C18
CGGCTCAGGCATCGCGCGGAGCGCGGCCACTTCTTCGTCCAGGTGCGAAGACGCGCCCACCGGCTCGCTGAAGCGCGGATCGGCGCGGCGCAAGCCGTAGGAAATGCGGTTAGCCATGCCAACCGTCCTTGAGCTTGAGGCAACGTTCGCACCTCACAGGGTCCGGCAGATGGACGCGGCGCGGCGTCCAAGCGTGCACCCCTACTCGGCACCACAACTTGCCAACGCGCTCATTCGCCCAATCGAACAGCGCCAGAAAGCCGGGAAGCAGCAGCCAACCGCCAAAGAAGACGACGACGAAGGCGAACATCAACTCATGCCACACGGGAGGAATATCAAGCACGACGCGCCTCCCTGATCGCACGAAGGCGGCGACGGCGCGCGCGAACACGCAGGCGATCCATCCAGAACCACCAGTCGGTGGTGATCAGAATCCACATGACCGGCAGCGCCAGAACGCACCAACCAATGGCACGCATCAACTGATCCCACTCGGCAGCGGTGATCACGTAGCAAGTCGGATCAGCCACGGCCCACCTCCGCCGCGGGCTGTGTCATCGCCGCCATGCAGGCGTGGCGAACGCGGGAGTGCGGGGGGAACTCCGCCTGTGCCTGGGCAACGTGGGCCGTCTCTTTCAGCGTCAGCGCATACAGGTGTAAGGCGAGCAGCCGTTCCTGCCGACGCTCGCGGTTGGCATCAAGGTCATTGGCGTAATCACGGCACACGACGATCACGATCAGCACGCACACCAGCAGCAATGCCGAGCCGCAGGCCACAGCGGCAATCGCCACCTGCGGGTCAACGGAGACAATGCTCACTTCTGCCCCCACTGACCGACTTGCAGTTCACCAAGGGCGAGCAGCTGATAGCGGACCTCAATGGCATCGCGGAACAGGGACGCCATGACGTCATTGCCGTGGCGGCGATAGCCGCTCAGGTTGTGATGCAGACAAGCCAGCGTGTTGCGCCGTGCAAGCGTGATCGGGTCCATGTGCCCCTCCCCTACCCCCTCGCCCTAGAAACCCGCTCCCGGCTCTAGGGGGAGGCCGGGGCGGGTGCGTATGCGAATCCGCAGACACGGCGCATGTATATTGATTCGCAG
>NZ_JBWJOX010000027.1:0-1097 GCF_056393195.1 Stenotrophomonas sp. Steno-C18
TCAGGGGGTTGATCCGATAAATAGAGGTCAATAGATCGATGGCGTTGGGAATAGCTATATGGAAGAGTACATGAAGAAAGGAATAGTATGGGGGCGGGAATGCTGGCGCGCATTGGTGGTCAAATGTCTTCGGATTTTGCGATCTTGGATCCGATGGAGGGTGGTTTGAAGTGGATCAAAGGCGTGCCGCCTTGGCTGCGGTTGGTGATGTTGATAAATCCGGAGGTGATGTTGCCTGGTGTCATTACGGGCCGTCAGTGCTTGCACAACGGAAGGTGTTTGATATGTTTTGATTTATTGGCATTGCAGTGTTTGGGTTTATTAATGATTTTTTTGGTGGAGGGCTCGGGTTGGAGTGAAAGCGTGTCATTGTCATTGATTTAATGGCGAGAGAGTCTCCTCCCCAGCTTGAATGGGCACGCTGTACTTTCTCCGTTCCTGTGCTGGGGCCGTAAGGATCTTTGACAGCTGCGGAGTCATATGCAGGGGCGTACCAATCAAGCATCCATTCGAAGCCGTGATCGATCATGTCATACAGGCCAAGCGGAGTGGAGGGGTACAATCCAATGGATGAGGAGTAAGTCGTTGCGTTATATCTTGCTGCGAATTCATCGTAAGAGCTGAAATTGGCCACGTTTCTTCCGTCTTCCACTGCTCCGTTATCAGTCGGCCAGACGATAAACTTCCCGCGATTTCGAGCAGCGAATTCCCACTGGGCTTCAGTAGGCAGGCCCATCTTTCTGCCAATCTCTTTCCCGATCCATTGGCAGTAAGCTTGTGCGTCGTTCCAATCCACCCCGGCAGCCATGTTGGGTAGGTCGCGGTAGCTCAGATCCATTTCTTGCTGCGCAATCTTTGGTTTTCCCATTGCGGCAGTGAAGATGTCGAAATCTTCATAAGTCACCTTGTAAGCACCCAGGGAGTAGTCACTGAGTGTTACTTCATGCAGGACGTCATCGTTCCGGTCACCTGAATATGGCAGGTTGACTTTAGGATCTATGGGGCCGAAATCCCCCATCAAGAACTTCCCGCCCTCGACGGCGACGAGGTTCTTCAATGTCTTCTCCTTCAAGGCGTCAATCCTCTGCTGAAGGGCC
>NZ_JBWJOX010000028.1:0-703 GCF_056393195.1 Stenotrophomonas sp. Steno-C18
CGCCTCGCCGGCGGCCACCGCGTTCTCGCCCTCGACGTAGGCACCGACATCGCTGTCGGCACTGCCGCTGGCCTTGAAGTACTTCGCGGTTATCTGCCCTTCCTCGGCAACGGCGGCCACGTCGTCCAGCTGTGCCTTGTTCACCGCGTCGGTGTCCTCGGTGCCGGCGGCCACGTTGGTGATCTGGCGTTCGTTACCCACATCGCCCACCGACACCGTGTTGTCACGGCCCGCCACCGATCCGGCACCCAGCGCCACCGAGTTCTCGGCGCCCGCCTGCGCACCCGCACCCACGGCGGTGCTGCGCTGGTCGAAGGCCCAGGCATTGGCACCCACCGCGGTGGCGTCATCGCCGAAGGCCCAGCTGCCGCTGCCGATCGCCACCGCGTTGGCCGCACCGATGCCGAACAGGCCGAAGCCGGTCTCGGCACCATCACCGATCGCCAGGCTGCCTTCACCCAGTGCCGAGGCATTGCGGCCCACGGCCACGTTGCCGTCCTCGTAGGCCGCCGCATTGAAGCCCACCGCGGTCGTGCCCGCACCTTCGGCATAGCTCTGCGAACCGGTCGCGGTGCTGTAGTCACCCAGGGCGTTGGCAACCGCGCCATTGGCGGTGGACTGGTCGCCACGTGCCAACGCGCCCACGCCGCTCGCCGTGGCGGCGAAGCCTTCGGCATTGGCGCTGGCACCCAGCGCGGTGCCA
>NZ_JBWJOX010000029.1:0-688 GCF_056393195.1 Stenotrophomonas sp. Steno-C18
GTGCTGCAGGCACACGGCGACCTGGCCAGCTGGCAATGGGCCGAGGGCTGCGATGCACTGCTCGGTGACCGGGTGCGCAGCTACTGCGTGCAGTACCGCGAGAGCGACCTGGACTTCGTGCAGCGCCTGTTGGCCGAGGAAGGGCTGGGCTGGCGGTTGCAGGACGATGGGCAGGCACGCTGCGGCAACGGCATGGAGATCTTTGCCGACAGCGTGCGTCTGCCGGAGAGCGCGGCGAGCACCGAAGGCGTGCGCTTCCACCGCAGTGATGCGACCGAATCCAGTGACAGCATCCAGTTGTTGGGCCGGCAGCGGCAGCTGACCAGCACGCGCGTGAGCGTGCTCAGCGATGACTACCGCCGGGTGAGCAGCATCGCGCGGCAGTTGCCGGTGGATGGCGGTGGCACGCAGTCCCAGCGCGAGCACTACGACCCGGCCGGTGCCTATGCCTTCGCCGATGGCGCCACGGCCGATCATTACGCGCAGCTGCAGGCGCAGGTGCTGGAAGCCCACAGCCGGTGCTGGCACGGGCAGGGCAGCGTGCGTGGGCTGCAGTCCGGCACGTGGGTGCGGGTGCAGCAGGCGCCGTTTGCCGAACCGCCGGAGCTGTTGCTGGTCGCGGTGGAGCACACCGGCATCAACAACCTGCCGACCGACCTGCGCAGGAGCGTGGAGACGACGCTGGGTG
>NZ_JBWJOX010000003.1:0-479224 GCF_056393195.1 Stenotrophomonas sp. Steno-C18
GCCAATGATCGATGGCGAAGCTGAGCATCGCGAGGGAACGCGAGCCATTGCCCGGCTGAAAACTGTAAATGCCATACAGCAGATCATCCAGATTCGCACCTGGCGCCAGATGCAGCGACGTGTTCTGGACAATATTCGGCCTGTCATCAAAAACGAATCCACCACCAAGCCCCGGCACGAAGATCCATGCCGACAGCACCGCGATGAGCAGCGCAGCAAGAACAAGTCGAGCCCTCGAAACAGATATGTGCATTCTCAATCCGGAAGAGCAGCGGACAGGCAGCCCACCAAAGCAAAGCAGAGCAGTCGCTTGAAAAACGAAGAGCGCCTTTCGGCGCTCTTCGCTAAAACACTTTCAAACCAGCGACTTACGGAGCCTGCAGTGCACAGGTACCGCTGCCGACATCGCACTTGGTGTTCTGCTTGATGGTGGCATTGCCCTTGGTCGGGGCATTGAAGGTCACCGAAGCGCCGGAGTTGTAATCACTGGTGGTCGGGGCGGTCACGGTGCCATCGCAGGCCTTGCCGGTGAGGTTAGCAATGGTACGACCATCGGCCAGATTGGCGACAGCCGCGCCCATGTAAGCCTTGGCTTCAGCCAGGCAGGCGCCGTTGGCCGAACGCTGGGTGTAGTTGCGGTACTGCGGCAGCGCGATGGCGGCCAGGATGGCGATGATCGCCACGACGATCATCAGTTCGATGAGGGTAAAGCCCTGCTGCTTCTTCATAAGTACATCCCCTAGAGGTGTGAATTGTGAACATGGTTGCAGGCGAATGCCCGCCCCGCATGGGGTTACAAAGCAGGTTGCGTGCCAACTAGCCCAGCACCCCCTACTCCCCGCGGCAATGATGGCAGCATCCTGAAATAAGTGAAGCCCCCCGGCATCAATTTCGAGACTGGCACTCCAACATGACGAAAAACGTCACAATGTGACGCAACCCTCCACCCTTTAGCCAGCGCCCTGTCCCGGCCAAGTGTGACCCAACGCGTCAAAGGCCGGATGAGGGCGTGCCGGAAGCCAAGCGAACCGCTACCATGCAGACCATTGTTCCGGGTGGGGATGCCCGGACGGGGAGAAGAAATGGCCGTTACCCGAAGTGCAGCAAGCAAAGAGTCGGCGGGTCGCAACACCAGCCAGATGCAGCCGTTTGTCTGGGAGGGGACCGACAAGCGCGGCACCAAGATGAAGGGCGAGCAGGACGCCAAGAACGCCAACCTGCTCAAGGCCGAGCTTCGCCGCCTGGGGATCACCCCCACCGTGGTGAAGCCCAAGCCCAAACCGCTGTTCGGCGCCACCGGCAAGCCCATCAAGCCCAAGGACATCGCCTTCTTCAGCCGCCAGATGGCGACCATGATGAAGTCCGGCGTGCCCATCGTGACGGCGCTGGAGATCATCGGCAGCGGGCACAAGAACCCCCGCATGGCCAAGATGGTGGGGCAGATCCGCGCTGACCTGGAAGGCGGCTCCTCGCTGTACGAGGCCATCAGTAGGCACCCCGTGCAGTTCGATGAGCTGTACCGCAACCTGGTCCGCGCCGGCGAAGGCGCGGGCGTTCTGGAGACCGTGCTCGAAACCATCGCCAACTATCAGGAGAACCTCGAGTCCCTGAAGGGCAAGATCAAGAAGGCGCTGTTCTATCCCGCCATGACCATCGCGGTCGCGCTGCTGGTGAGCTCGATCCTGCTGATCTGGGTGGTTCCGCAGTTCGAGGAGGTGTTTGCCGGCTTCGGCGCGGACCTGCCTGCCTTCACCAAGATGATCGTTGCAGCCTCCAAGCTAATGGTCAGCTGGTGGTGGCTGATACTGTTCATCATTGCAGGTTCGATCATCGGTTTCATGTTTGCCTACAAGCGATCCATACCAATGCAGCACGCAATGGACAGGCTTGTATTGAAGGTCCCGGTCATCGGCCAGATCCTGCATAACAGCGCCATTGCGCGTTTTGCCCGCACAACGGCGGTCACGTTCAAGGCCGGCGTGCCCCTGGTGGAAGCTCTCAGCATCGTCGCCGGCGCCACCGGCAGCAGTGTCTATGAACAGGCGGTGCTGCGGATGCGCGACGATGTTGCCGTGGGCTATCCGGTCAACATGGCCATGAAGCAGGTCAACCTGTTCCCGCACATGGTGGTGCAGATGACCGCCATCGGCGAGGAAGCAGGCGCCCTGGACTCGATGCTGTTCAAGGTGGCCGAATACTTCGAGCAGGAAGTGAACAACGCCGTCGACGCGCTGAGCAGCCTGATCGAACCCATGATCATGGTGTTCATCGGCGTGGTGGTGGGCGGCATGGTCATCGGCATGTACCTGCCGATCTTCAAGCTGGCCTCGATTGTTGGATAACTGACAGATGGCATTTCTCGACCAGCATCCCGGCCTCGGCTACCCCGCCGCGGTCGGCCTGGGACTGCTGATCGGCAGCTTCCTCAATGTGGTGATCCTGCGCCTGCCCAAGCGGCTGGAGTGGCAGTGGCGGCGCGACGCGCGCGAGATTCTCGAGCAGCCGGACATCTACGAGCCGCCGCCGCCGGGAATCGTGGTCGAGCCATCGCACTGCCCGCATTGCAAGCACAAGCTGAGTTGGTACGAGAACATCCCGCTGTTCAGCTGGCTGGTCCAGCGCGGCAAGTGCCGCCACTGCCAGGCCCCCATTTCGCTGCAGTATCCGCTGGTGGAGCTGGTCACGGCGCTGCTGGTGCTGGCTAGCGTCTGGCAGTTCGGCTTCGGCTGGCAGGGCTTCGGCGCGATCGTGCTGAGCTGCTTCCTGGTAGCACTGTCCGGCATCGACTTGCGCACGCAACTGCTTCCGGACCAGCTCACCCTGCCCCTGATGTGGCTCGGCCTGATCGGCAGCATGGACAACCTGTACATGCCCGCCAAGCCCGCGCTGATCGGTGCCGCGGTGGGTTACCTGTCACTCTGGACGGTGTGGTGGCTGTTCAAGCAGCTCACCGGCAAGGAAGGCATGGGCCACGGCGACTTCAAGCTGTTGGCGGCGCTGGGCGCCTGGTGCGGCGTGAAGGGCATCCTGCCGATCATCCTGCTGTCCTCGCTGGTGGGCGCCATCATCGGTTCGATCTGGCTGTATTCCAAGGGCCGTGACAAGGCCACGCCGATTCCGTTTGGCCCCTACCTGGCCATCGCCGGCTGGCTGGTCTTCATGTGGGGCGACCAGTTGATTGGCGGTTACCTGCGACTGTCCGGCCTGCAGCAGTAAGACCACTGTCCATGCGGATGCGGGGACGAAGCCGCGAGGCCACCCCGCTCAACCGAGCCCGTCTGCAATGAGCAATTTCACCATTGGCCTCACCGGCGGGATTGCCTCAGGCAAGAGCGAGGTCAGCCGGCGCTTCGAAGCACTGGGCATCGTCGTCGCCGATGCCGACGTGGCCGCGCGCGAAGTCGTGGCCCCCGGCAACCCCGCCCTGGCACGGATCGTCGGACGTTTCGGCGTCGATATCGTCCAGGCCGACGGCACCCTGGACCGCGCCCTGCTCCGCCAGCGTGTATTTGCCAACGACGATGAGCGGCGTGCGCTCGAAGCCATCACCCACCCCGCCATCCGCCGGCGCATGATGGACATCTGCACTGCCGCACCGGGGCCCTATGTGATCGCTGCCATCCCGTTGCTGACGGAGGTCGGAGGCCGTGCCGCCTATCCGTGGCTGGACCGCATCCTCGTCGTGGACACCCCCGTCGCGCTCCAGCATGCGCGGCTGTTGCGACGTGACAACATCAACGCCGAACTGGCGGATCGCATGATCCAGGCACAGGCCACGCGCGAACAGCGCCTGGCGCTGGCCGATGACGTCATCGTCAATGATGGGCATCCCGATGCGCTGCAGGCGCAGGTCGAGGCGCTGGACCAGCGCTACCGCGATCTAGCCAGCAAACGGTAACGGCCAACCCGCGCCTGATCAGGCGGCGGAGAAACGCAACGTGGCGATCACGCCGCGTTCGCTACCCGGACGGATATCCACCCGCCAACCGTACAACGCGCACAGGCGACTGACGATCGACAGGCCGATGCCCCCACCCTGCGAATGACCGGCATGGGTGCCACGATAACCGCGCTGGAACAGGCTCGCCGCATCCTCCTCGCTCAACCCCGGCCCCGAGTCGATCACCTCCACCGCATCGGCCGCCACCCGTACCAGCACCTGCCCGTCCTGGGTGTACTTCACTGCGTTGCCGATCAGGTTGCCCAGCGCGACCGACAGCGCCGATTCCGGCGCATCGACCACCAGCTCGCGCTCCCCTTCCAGCGCCAGCACCAGCGGTTTGCCACCCAGCTGCGCGCGATGCGCATCCAGCAACTGCTCGGCCACCTTGGCCACATTGCTGTTGCCATGGCCACGCTCGTTGCGTGACAGCAGCAACAGCGAACCGATCAGGTCGGTGCATTGCTGTTCGGCCCGCTGGATGCGCTGCAGGCGTTGCAGCACCTTTTCATCAAGCCCCGGGCGCGCGAGCAGCAACTCGGTTGCACCGCGGATGACCGCCAAAGGGGTACGCAACTCATGGCTGACGTCGGCGTTGAACTCACGGTCGCGCTGGACCACTTCGGTCAATCGCGCCGAATAATCATCCAGGGCCTCGGCCAACTGGCCGACTTCGTCGTCCGGGAAGCGCGGCGCCAACGGCTCGGGATGCTTGTTGTCCCCCCGGTAGGCACGCAGGCGGGCCGCCAGATCCGACACCGGGCGCATGACGCGCGAGGCGGACCACCACCCAAGGACCCACGAAAGCAGGCTGAAGACGATCACCGAAAGAAACAGCGCGCGCTTGAGCTGCTGCTCACCGCGCATCGCCTGTCCCATGTCATAGGCGATGAAAAACCAGGCATCGGGGGTCTTGCGCACACCCACCTTGTAGTAGAACGGCTTGCCGTCGGCATCCTCACCACTGAAGTTATGGATGCCGTCGCGCAGATGCTCCCATTCGGGATACTCCCGACGCAGGGCTTCGAGCCGGTCGGGCTTGTCGGGGCGGATGAGGATGGCGCGAATCTGCTGCACCGGCGCCATCACGTCCTTGCCACCACTGCGGACGTAGCTTTCCCAGGATGCGTCGAGATTGGTGTTCATCACGTCCTCGACCAACTGGTTTTCCACGCGCATCCGCGCCCAGTTCGTCGCAAACGCGAACAGCGTGGTCAGGCAGAAGCCCAACAACACGAATGAAAGGATGATGCGGCTACGCAGGCGGCGGCGATAACGCCCCCGCTTGCGTGTCGGCCCAGGCGCAACGTCCTCAGACATCGGCAACGGCGATGCGGTATCCAATGCCATGGCGGGTCTGGATCATCGGTGCGGCGAACGGCTTGTCCACCACCGCGCGCAGCCCGTGGATATGCACGCGCAGGGAATCCGAATCCGGCAACTCCTCACCCCATACCCGGGTTTCCAGTTCCTGGCGGGTGACCACGGCAGGCGAGGCTTCCATCAATGCCTGCAGGATCTTCAACGCGGTGGGGTTGAGCTGCAGCAGCTTGCCCTGGCGGCGCACTTCCAGCGTGTCCAGGTTGTATTCCAGGTCGCCCACTTCCAGCACGCGCGTGTGCGCGCCCTTGCCACGCCGCGACAAGGCGTTGAGGCGGACTTCGACTTCCTGCAGCGCGAACGGCTTGATCAGGTAGTCATCGGCACCGGAGTCGAACCCGGCCAGCTTGTTGTCCAACGAGTCGCGTGCGGTCAGCATCAGCACCGGCGTCTGCTTGCGCGCGTCGTTGCGCAGCTTGCGGCAGACCTCGATGCCGTCCATGCCCGGCAGGTTGAGATCGAGCACGATCGCGTCGAAATCATGCACCACGGCCAGATGCAGGCCGGTGACGCCATCGGCCGCGAAATCCACCGTATGACCGCGATCTTCCAGGTAGTCACCCAGATTCGCCGCGATGTCGCTGTTATCTTCGATTACGAGAATGCGCACGTGTGCGGGTACCTTTGTCTTGAAAGCACAGGGAGCTTTCCCCGGCAGGAAATGGATTACATCACAGCAAGTATTAACTTCTCACAATGATGGCTTGCTGCCGGTAACAGCCCCCTCCAGACATGCCGGCTTTAGTTGCCTACCTTGACGTCCTTTCCGCCCTGCAGGGATTCCACCGCGCGCCGTGAATCATTCCTGATGCGCTCGCGCTGCGCGACGGTAACGCACTGGGTGGTCGCCATCGTGGAGCCCAGCGTCTTTTCACGCCGGCAGATCTGACGGCTGTCCTCGCGCGCCTTGGCCAGGACGGTGTTGACGAGCTCGTGGTCGCCCAGCACCTGGGCGCGGGCATCGGAAGGCAGCAGGTCGAGGCTTCCCTCACCCACGACCGCAGCGATGCGATCCAGTGCGGCCAGTACCCGTTCCCGATCCGGGGCTGAAATCTCGCTGTATACCTCCCCCGCCTGCAGCTCCTGCCGCACCTTCGCCTGCTGCACCTGGAAGGGCTGCGCCGATTGCAGGGCGGGCTCCTGCTTGGCCGCGGATGCAACGGCGGGCAACGCAAACAGCACCATCAAGATCACGTTCTTCAGCATGTTCATCCTCTCCTTGGTCGCAACACTCTATCGCCGTAGCAACCCCACAACAACAGGAGAAAATACCCAATAAAAACAAGGCCCTGGCGAAAACCGCCAGGGCCTGAAAAATTCCCGATCACCGGACCCACTGAGGAGGGCTGGGTACAGTGGAAGCAGGCTAGAACCAAGCGGATTAAAGGGTTGTTAAAACCATGCAAACAAATTGCAGGTGCCCGTCAGCGCTTGAGATTTGCGACGTAATCGATCATCCGCCCGGCGACATCACCGCCGGAAACCGACTCGATGCCCTCCAGCCCGGGGGTCGAATTGACCTCCAGCACCAGCGGCCCGCGCCTGGAACGGATCAGGTCCACGCCCGCGATGCCGAGCCCCAGCGCCCTGGCCGAGCGCACCGCCACCTGCTGCTCGGCCTTGCTGGCCTGCACCGGCTCGGCGGTGCCACCGGCGTGCAGGTTGGAGCGGAAGTCGCCCTCCTGGGCCTGGCGGCGCATGGTCGCCACGACCTGGTCGCCGACCACCAGGCAGCGCAGGTCCGCGCCCTGCGCTTCGGCGATGAACTCCTGCATCAGGAAGTTGGCATACAGCCCGCGCAGGGCCTCGACCGTGCCCTTGGAGGCGCTGAGCTTCTCGGTGAGGATCACGCCGCGGCCCTGGGTGCCCTCGCTGAGCTTCACCACGTGCGGCGGCGGCCCCAGCATCGACAGCAGGTCGTCGGTATCGTCCGGGTTGTCGCCGAACACCGTCACCGGCATGTCGATGCCCTTGGCGGCCAGCAGCTGATGCGCGCGCAGCTTGTCACGCGCGCGCAGGATGGCGTCGGACGGGTTCGGGGTGCGTGCCCCCATCATCTCGAACTGGCGCAGCACCGCCGTGCCATAGCGGGTGATGGAGGCACCGATGCGCGGGATCACCGCATCGAAGCCTGACAGCGGCTTGCCCTTGTAATGCATGTCGAAGCCGCCGGCGGTGATGCGCATGTAGCAGCGCAGCGGGTCAAGGATGCGGACGGTGTGCCCACGCGCACGCGCAGCCTCGACCAGTCGACGGGTCGAATAGAGTTTGGTGTTGCGGGAGAGGATGGCCAGTTTCATCGCAGGGCCTGCATGGAAGGCGTGGCACTTCCCACCCGCCCTTGCGTGATGCCTCAGGCCCATTGCGGCGCCTGGAAAATGGAGCGGGTGAAGGGAATCGAACCCTCGTCGTAAGCTTGGGAAGCTTCTGCTCTACCATTGAGCTACACCCGCGCGGCGTGGCAAGTCTATGCGCCCCTGCCCTCGCAGCGCAACGGTCAATGCGACACGGGCAGGCCGGCTGGCAAAACAAAGGCGGTGCCGCCGGGGCGGCACCGCCTTCCATTCACGGCATCCGTGGATCAGAAGCTGCCGCTGAAGCTGGCGAACACGGTCATGTCACGTGCCGACTTCTGCAGCGTGGTGGTGCTCATGCCGATGTTGCTGTTCAGGCCCCACAGGTTGACCCGGGCACCCAGCACGACGGTGGCGTAATCACGATCAAACGCCAGGCCCGGCACCTTGTAGGTGCCCACGTCGGCCATCGTCTGCAGCCACGCGCTGGCCTGCTTGCCCTTCTCGAACTCGTGGTCGTAGGTAGCCTGCACGTACGGGCGGAAGTTGCCGCCGTCGTAGCGCGCCTGCCAGCCGATGCGGCCGACGGTCGAGTCGGCGTCCTGATCGCCATAGCCCAGCGCGGTGGCGCTGGCGTTGCTTTCGGTGTAACCGTCGAGCTTGACCTTCTGCCAGATCACCGCCGCGACCGGGCCATGACGGAAGCCGCCTTCCTGGCCGAAGTCATAGCCGGCGTTGACCGCTGCCGTCAGGTTGCTGCCGTCCGGCGAGCCCTTGTGCTCACGGGTGGCCGGGCCGAGCTGGACCTTGCGGGTCACGTCGTAGCCCAACCAGCTGTAGCTGAGCTGGCCGTTCACCCAGACCTTGTCGCCGTACCAGCCGGCGAACAGGCCCAGCGTGGTGTCGTCCTGGGTGAAGTCGCCCTTGCTGTTGCCGAAATCGGCGTCCATCCGGCCAAAGCCGGCGAAGCCGCCGAGGACGATGCCGTCGCGGGCCCAGTCGACGCCGAACAGGCCGGCCGGTGCCATGCCGTCATACAGGTCGGCGTGTGCATACCGCTGCATGTCGCCACGCAGGTTGCCCCACCAGCTCAGGCCATCGGCCGGGCGACCGGCCAGGTGCGCGCCGACCTGGTCGGCACGGGCACGACCGGTGGTCTGCGCCGAGTGGGTCAGCACCTGCTGCAGGCGCGGGGCTTCGATCACCGAGATGGCGTACTGGCCCATGATCTGGTGGGCGGCGGTGCTCGGATGCACGCCGTCGGCGAACACGTAGGTGTTGGCCGCGTTCGGGGCGACCGTGGTCAGCGGGCTGCAGGTCAGCGACGAGACGGACGTGCAGGCCATGCCCGAGACGTTGGTGAACCCGTAGGTGCCCGGGTCGGCGACGATTTCCTGCAGGATGCTGAAGGTATCCACCGGGATCACCTGCAGGCCGGCCTGCTTGAGCCCACCGAACAGGGCATCGTTGTAGGCCTTGGCCAGCGCGGTGCCCTGTGCCATGCCGACCGGACCGCCCGCGCGGGAGGCCGGGGTGAGTCCGATGTCCGGCAGGTTCATCACCATCACGTACTGTGCGCCGGCGGCCTTGAGCGTGCCGACGATGCCGACTTCGTCAGCGACGGCGGCCCCGATGATGGCCTGCGCCTGGGCCGGGGCATCCTGGACGGCGAACAGGTCATTGGCACCGCCCCACACGCTGTACAGGGCGTTCGGATCGGCCTTGCCACCGTTGGCGGCCAGGTAACGGGTCATCTGGCTCTTGAGCGAGGCCACCGGCAGCGCCGGCGTACCCGGGGCCAGGGTGACGCTGCTGTCCACGCCGACGCGCGCGCCACCGATGGCGTAGTTGTCGCCGGTCTGGCCATTGCCGTTGGGGCTGGCATCGGTGCCGAAGTGGTCTGCCACGTAATCCGACCAGACCCAGCCCGGGTTGGTGGTGAAGCGGCCGACGACCGCCGCACTCGGATCCAGTTGCACCAGCACCGGCCGGAAATTGCCGGTATCGGTCAGGCTGTCACCGAAGAACACCGTCTTGGAGAACGGGGACTGCGCCATGGCCGGTGCAGCGGCCAAGGCAATGGCGACGGCGATGGCCGAGCGCAGCGGGCGGGAGAAGAGGTTCATGGAATGCTCCGTACTGGGGGTAAGCGGCGCATACGCTGCCGCACGTTGTTAGTTTTTCATTCCCTCGTAACAGTCTCACGCTGCGCTGCCGCATGCGGCTGGGCTTTTGCGACGGCTCTGGCGAAAATGGCCGCATGAACATCCAGCTCAATGGCCAGGCCCGCCCCCTTTCCCACCCCCTCACCGTGCTCGAACTGCTGGCCGATGAAGGCCTGGCCGAGCGCCGGGTCGCCGTCGAGGTCAACGGCCAGATCGTGCCGCGCAGCCGGCATGGCGAGCACCTCGTGCAGGACGGCGACCTGGTCGAGATCGTTCACGCACTGGGTGGTGGCTGAGCCAGCCGCCCACGGCCAGGGGCGGCCTCGGCCGCGAAGCCGACGACCGCGGGGCCGCCGCCTTCGGGCGGTTCCGCATGCGGCACTCCGCGAGGCCCGGCCATCAGCGGTTTCGCGGCCAAGGCCGCTCCTGCCGGGGCTGATGGGTGATAATTCGGCAATGAACGCAAATGCTCCCTCCGATTCGCTGGTCATCGCCGGCAAGACGTATTCCTCCCGGCTGCTGACCGGCACCGGCAAGTTCAAGGATCTGGAAGAAACCCGCCTGGCCACCGAAGCCGCTGGCGCCCAGATCGTCACCGTGGCCATCCGCCGCACCAACATCGGCCAGAACCCGGGCGAGCCCAACCTGCTCGACGTGCTGCCGCCGGACCGCTACGCCATCCTGCCCAACACCGCCGGCTGCTACACCGCCGAAGATGCCGTGCGTACCTGCCGCCTGGCGCGTGAGCTGCTCGACGGCCACAACCTGACCAAGCTGGAAGTGCTGGGCGACCAGAAGACCCTGTACCCGGACGTGATGGCCACCCTCAAGGCGGCCGAGCAACTGGTCAAGGACGGCTTCGACGTCATGGTCTACACCTCCGACGACCCGATCCTGGCCAAGCGACTGGAGGAGATCGGCTGCGCCGCGGTGATGCCGCTGGCCGCGCCGATCGGCTCGGGCCTGGGCATCCAGAACAAGTACAACCTGATCGAGATCATCGAGAACGCCAAGGTGCCGATCATCGTCGATGCCGGCGTCGGCACCGCGTCCGATGCGGCCATCGCGATGGAACTGGGCTGCGACGGCGTGCTGATGAACACCGCCATTGCCGGCGCCCGCAACCCGGTGCTGATGGCCAGCGCCATGCGCAAGGCCGTGGAAGCCGGCCGCGAGGCCTTCCTGGCCGGGCGCATCCCGCGCAAGCGCTATGCCAGTGCCTCCTCGCCGGTGGAAGGGTTGATCGCCTGATGACCAATCCCTTTGACAGCGCGGGCTCCAAGGCACCGCCCAAGCCCTTCACCGTGACCGAAGGCCGCCGCGAAGTACGCAGCTTCGTGCTGCGCCAGGGCCGCTTCACCCCGGCCCAGCAGCGCGCGTTCGACGAGCGCTGGCCGCGTTTCGGCATCGACTTCAACGGCGAACCGCGTGATCTGGACGCCACTTTCGGCCGCGTCGCGCCCAAGGTGCTGGAAATCGGCTTCGGCAACGGTGCCGCGCTGCGTTACGCCGCGCAGTTCGACCCGTCCAAGGACTACATAGGCATCGAGGTGCACGCCCCCGGCGTGGGCCGCCTGCTCAACGCACTGGCCGACGACGGCGCCGACCACGTCAAGCTCTACCACCACGACGCGGTGGAAGTGCTGGAGAAGGAAATCGCCGACGGCGCGCTGGACGAAATCCGCATCTACTTCCCGGACCCGTGGCACAAGAAGCGCCACAACAAGCGCCGCCTCGTGCAGCCGGCCTTCGCCGCGCTGCTGGTGCGCAAGCTGCGCCCGGGTGGCCTGCTGCACTGTGCCACCGACTGGGCCGACTACGCCGAGCAGATGTGGGACGTGCTCGACGCCACCGAAGGCCTGGCCAACCGCGCCGGCCCGCGCGGCAGCGTGCCGCGCCCGGACTGGCGCCCGCAGACCCACTTCGAGACCCGTGGCCAGAAGCTCGGCCATGGCGTCTGGGATCTGCTCTACGACCGCGCCTGACCGGGACTGCTGAAGGAACCGCCGCCGCATGGATACCGCGCTGACGCTGACGACCGACATGAAGCTCGTGCTCGGGCTGGTCGGCTTCACGATGGCGATGTTCCTGTTCGAGCGCATCCGCGCCGACGTGGTCGCGCTGGTGGTGATGGTGGTGCTCGGCGTGACCGGGTTGATCGCACCGGAAGAAATCTTCGGCGGTTTCTCCGGTAACGCGGTGATGAGCATCATCGCCACCACCATCCTCGGCGCCGGGCTGGACCGTACCGGCGCGTTGAACCGGCTGGCCGGCTGGCTGCTGCGGCGCTCGCACGGCGTCGAGAAACGCCTGCTGCTGCTGACCACCGCCACCGCCGGCTTGAACTCCTCGTTCATGCAGAACCCCTCGGTGATGGCGTTGTACCTGCCGGTGGCCTCGCGGCTGGCATCGCGCACGACGCTGACCCTCAAGCGCCTGCTGTTGCCGATATCCGCCGCCATCGTGATGGGCGGCGCGCTGACCATGGTCGGCAACTCGCCGCTGATCCTGCTCAACGACCTGTTGATGTCGGCCAACAACAACCTGCCCTCCGGCACCGCGACGATCGAGCCCTTGCGGATGTTCGCGCCGCTGCCGATCGGCGTGGCGCTGGTGATCGCCTCGCTGGCCTATTTCCACTTCTATGGCAGCTGCAAGCTCCGGGAGGAGGAAGGCAGCGAAGGCGACGATGCACAGGCGCCGGCCCGCACCGAGAGCTACTTCGCCAAGGCCTACGGCATCGAGGGCGACGTGTTCGAGTTGCTGGTCACCGCCGAGAGCCCGCTGGTCGGCA
The DNA here is from genome assembly GCF_056393195.1 of Stenotrophomonas sp. Steno-C18. NCBI lineage: Bacteria > Pseudomonadati > Pseudomonadota > Gammaproteobacteria > Lysobacterales > Lysobacteraceae > Stenotrophomonas > Stenotrophomonas sp. Steno-C18. The sequence continues at coordinate 12,574 of NZ_JBWJOX010000003.1, forward strand.
TGACCGTCAGCGATGCCGAGAACCTGTTCGATGCACCGTTGCTGCTGGCCCTGAAGACCGGTGACGACACCCGCCTGGCACCACCGGCGGACATGCGCATCTGGGTGGGCAGCGTGATCGGCGCGATGGGGCCGCGGCAGCAGGTATCGGATTTCGCGCAGAACCAGTTCCTGCGCATGTCCTCGCGCCTGAAGCAGCTGGGCGACCTGTTCAACCCGGCGCGTGCCGGCATCTCCGAGGCCGTGGTGCCACCGACCTCGCGGGTGATCGGCAAGACCGCCGGCGAGCTGCGCCTGCGCAAGGAGCGTGGCATCAGCCTGCTGGCGATCAACCGCGACAAGCAGGTGATCCGCGAGGACGTGCGCAACACGCCGTTGCGCGCCGGTGACATGCTGGTCTTCCACAGCATCTGGCAGGACCTCGCCACTGCCGCGGGCAGCCGTGACTTCGTGGTGGTCACCGACTACCCCAAGGGCGAGCAGCGTCCGCACAAGTTCAAGATCGCCATGGCGATCTTCGCCATCACCATCATCATCGCGTTGACCTCGCACCTGCCGGTGGCGTTGACCCTGCTCATGGGCGTGGCTGGCATGCTGCTGACCGGCGTGTTGCGCATGGACGAGGCCTACGCGGCGATCAACTGGAAGACCATCTTCATGATGGCCGGGCTGATCCCGCTGGGCTGGGCGATGGACAGCAGCGGCGCGGCGGCCTGGATCGCCGGCCACACCATCGACAAGCTGCCCAGCGGCATCCCGGTCTGGGCGCTGGAACTGGCGCTGGCCCTGCTGACCACCGCGTTCTCGCTGGTGATCAGCCATGTCGGCGCCACCATCGTCATGGTGCCCATCGCGGTGAACCTGGCGCTGGCGGCCGGCGGCAATCCCACCGCGTTCGCGCTGATCGTGGCGTTGTCGGCGTCCAACAACCTGATGACCGCCTCCAACCCGGTGATCTCGATGGCGATGGGCCCGGCCAAGTACACCCCGCGCGAGATGTGGCGCGTCGGCGGGCCGCTGTCGTTGCTCTACACGATCATCGTGGTGGTGATGATCAACCTGATGTTCTGAAGCTGCGCGCGGCCGTCCAGGCGCTCCTGGCGGCGAAGCAACCGAATGGCTCCGTCCGTAGGAGCGCGGCTGGCGCAGCACGTGCCATCGTCAATCACGATGCGGAACGTGCATTCCTGCCTGCAGGCCATCAATTCAATACGTGTGTGACAAGCGCCGACGGACCTGGCGACTTACGCCACTCCTACGCACCGGCCAACAGCACCCGTCCGTCACGCACTTCAACGGGGACCGCGCGCAGCGAATCGCCCTTGCACGGGCCGGCCACGCAGATGCCGCCTTCCAGTTCGAACGAAGCACCGTGCACGGCGCACACCAGGTGTCCCTCGCGGCTCTTGAGGAACTGCCCCGGCGCCCAGTCCAGCGCGCGACCGGCATGCGGACAGACGTTCAACCAGGCACGTACCTGCGCGCCATCGCGGTACAGCACCAGGGTTTCGGCATCCTCTTGCAGGGTGGCGGTCACCGCGTGGAAGCCGCCATCGGGCAGGTCATCGAGTTTTGCCAATTCAGTTTCGGGCGAGGATACGGAAGACATCTGGAACACCGGCGCGATTCGAACCGCGATTGTCGCACGCAGCCATCCGGACCATGACCAAGCTGACCGGAACCATTGTCCTGATGACATATTCAGGCAAGAATTAACGACAACTTCACGCATTGCCCCGCATCGCCGCCGATACTCGCCGGCAGCCAAACGGTCACACCCCTTTCATGCGCATCCGTTACGTCCAGTTCTCCAAGCTCCGCAACCTGTTCGAGCCGCGCAAGCCGCGCAACCCGCTCGTACGGATTGCACTCGGCCTGCTGGGCCTTGCCATCCTGGCGGTGCTGGTCGTGGCCGGCGTGTTTGTCGGTGCCGCGATGATCCTCGGCGGAATCGCCTGGAAGCTGTTGGCAGCACGCAAGCGCCGCAACGCCGGCAAGGCTGACCCATCGGTGGTCGACGCCGAATACCGCGTGGTGCGCAAGGCCGCACTGCCGCACAGCACCGGCGCCTGAGTTCCCGGCCCCCGCTGCAGCGCTTGGCCGGGCACAACTCCGCTAGACTTTCGCGTCGTTTCACCTGGACGCGAACCATGACTGATCTGATCCCCACCCCGACCCTGCCCCGTGTACCGGTGGCCGGCGGCAGTACGTTCCCGGTGCACCGCATCTATTGCGTGGGCCGCAACTTCGCCGACCATGCGCGCGAGATGGGGGCCACGCCCGCCGCACCGAGCGACCGCGGGCAGCCGATGTTCTTCATGAAGCCGGCCGATGCCATCGTCATCGGCGATGCCGAAGTGCCCTATCCGCCCGCCACCGCCGACCTGCACCACGAGGTGGAGCTGGTCGTGGCGCTGGGCAGGGATGCACCGGCCGGCGTGCTGCCGGTCGACGCCGCGCTGGCGCTGGTGGCCGCCTATGGCGTGGGCCTGGACCTGACCCGTCGTGACCTGCAGGCCGCGGCCAAGGCCAAGGGCGGGCCCTGGGACATCGCCAAGGGGTTCGATCATTCGGCGCCGGTCAGCACGCTGGTGCCGGCCGACCAGGTGGGCCCGCTGGAAGCGGTGCGCCTGTCGCTGGAGATCAACGGCCAGGTGCGCCAGCAATCCACCCTGGACCAGATGATCTGGAACGTTCCTGAGATCCTGCACGAGCTGTCCAAGCTGTACGCACTGCGTGCAGGCGACCTGGTGTTCATGGGTACGCCGGCCGGCGTGGCGGCACTGCACAAGGGCGACCGCTTCGATGCACGGCTGGGCGACATCGCCCGCTGCCAGGGCGTGATCGCCTGACGACATCCGATGGAGTAGGCTGCGCCAGCTCCCCCATCCGTACGAACAGGAGAACTTCATGGGAATGATTAGCGAGTTCAAGGAATTCGCCATGCGCGGCAACGTCATCGACCTGGCGGTCGGTGTCGTGATCGGCGGCGCGTTCGGCAAGATCGTCACCTCGCTGGTGGACAAGGTGATCATGCCGCCGATCGGCTGGCTGATCGGCAACGTCGACTTCTCGGCGCTGGCCTGGACCCTGGCCCCCGCCAAGATCGGTGCCGACGGCAAGGAGATCCCGGCGGTGGTGATCGGCTACGGTGATTTCATCAACACCCTGATCCAGTTCATCATCGTCGCCTTCGCCATCTTCATGCTGGTCAAGGTGGTCAACCGGCTCTCGCGCAAGAAGGAAGAGGCCCCGGCGGCACCGGCCGAGCCGTCCGAGGAAGTGCTGTTGCTGCGCGAGATCCGCGACAGCCTCAACAAGCGCTGAGGCGCCCCGGGGCGTTGATGCAACGGCCGGAAGGACTTCCTTCCGGCCGTTTTCGTCTGCGCCGATCAGAAGGTCAGCATCGCCGAGAACTGGGGGCTGACGAACGACGCGCTGTTGCGCCCACCTGGCAGCGACAGCTCGGCTCCGAGCAGGAAGCCCACCCGATCGCTGTGGATGTACTCGATGGCCGGTGCCGCGCTGAAACTGCGGCTGCGCGGGTCGGCGCGACGCTGCCCCTGGACGCAGCGCCCCTGCGCAGGGGCATGGCACCCCTGCAACACCGCGCGCCCGTCGCGCGAGGCGGTGACATCCAATGCCAGTGCCCAATCCGGGCTGAGGCTGTATTCGAACCCCACCGCGGCGCTGGTGTTGCTGCCGTGGTGCATCGCGCCGCGGAAGGCATGCCCGGTACCAAACACGCTGGTTCCCTCCACATCGACGCGGCCAGGCGACGGACTCCAGCCCACCTGCCAGCGCCAACGCAGCGTGTGGCCGCTGGACATCGGCAACCATTGCTGGCCCACCAGGGAAAGGGCGGTGCGCCTTGCGCCGTTGCCACGCCCATTGAGCGCATTGCCGCCAAGCTCGTCGTAACTGCCCGTGGCCAGCGTCTGGCTCACCTGGGTACTGATGACCATGTCACCCGTCGAAGCCGCCCGTGGGCGCAGCACGTAGTTGAGCTTGAGCTTGCTGTCGCCGAAGCGCAGCCCATCGGCGCGCTGCTGGCCGATGCGTGCCCGTCCGGCACTGAGCGAGAGCTGCCCGGTGAGCCGCTCATTGATGCCATAACCGGCCAGCAGGCTCAGCTGCAGGTCGCTGCCGTGCTCGCCCATCCCGAAGCGATTGCCCTGACTGTCGTAGTACCCGCGCTGGCGCGTGTTGATCAGATAGGGCTGCAGATAGAAATGCCCGGGCGTGTAGGCCGCCGGGTTGGAGGTGATCAGTGGCCCGGTGAAACGGGCCGGGTGGACCTCCTGCCGTGACTCCTCGGCCAGCGCCATCGCCGGTATCAGGGCCATCGAGAACAACGGGGCTGCCATCCTGTGCTGCCACTTCATGCTTGCTCCAGCTACGTGCTCATCCACCCCATCGGTGGTCGCGTAGGCTCGCCCGCGGACATGGCGCGGCGCAGCGGGAAAACTCCTGAAGTCTGGCTCATCCGCATCTGCATGCCGAACGTTCTGGGCAGCGGTTCACATCGTGATGCTCCAGGTGCACCAGGCAGCGCGGCCGTCCCCCCCCAACCGGCACATTCGGCGGCCGGATCACGCTGCTAAAGTCAGTGATTCTTTACTTCGGAGCGGAACCCATGCGTCGCACTGCCCTCGCCCTTGCCACCTTGCTGTTGTGCGCCACGGCCGGCGCGACGAACGCCCCCGCCCCGACCCGCATCCCCGATGCGGCGATCAGCACCGCCGCGCAGCTGCGCGAACAGGCGCTGGCCGACACCACCGGCTGGCAGGTAGTAGAGTCGTTGACCACCGAAGTCGGGCCGCGCATGGCCGGCAGCGAAGCCGATGCCCGTGCCGTGGAATGGGCCAAGGCCAAGTTCAAGGCGCTGGGTTTCGACAAGGTCTGGACCGAGCCGGTCACCTTCCCGAAGTGGGAGCGTCGCAGTGAACACGCCTCGGTACTCGGCGCCCATCCGCAACCGTTGACCATCACCGCACTGGGCGGCAGCCCGGCCGGAACGGTCGAAGCCGAAGTAGTGCGCTTCGAGGGCCTGGATGCCCTGAAGGCCGCACCGGAAGGTTCGCTGGCGGGCAAGATCGCCTACGTCGACTTCACCATGAACCGCAGCCGCAGTGGCGAGGACTACGGCATCGGCGGCACCGTGCGCAGCCGCGGCCCGTCCGAGGCCATCCGCAAGGGCGCGATCGGCTACATCATGCGTTCGGCCGGCACCGATTCGCACCGCATGCCGCATACCGGCATCACCCGCTTCGATGAAGGCCTGACGCCGGTACCGTCGGCCGCGCTGTCCGGCCCGGATGCGGACCAGCTCAACCGGCTGGTCGCGCGCGGTGCCACCCGCATCCGCATCGCACTGGATTGCGGCTGGGATGGCAGCTACACCTCGCAGAACGTGATCGGCGAGATCACCGGCCGCAGCCTGCCCAAGGAAGTGGTGGTGATCGGCGGTCACCTGGATTCGTGGGACCTGGGCACCGGCGCGATCGATGACGGCGCAGGCGTCGGCATCACCATGGCGGCGGGCCACCTGATCGGCCAGCTCAAGCAGGCGCCCAAGCGCACCATCCGCGTCATCGCCTTCGCCAACGAGGAACAGGGGCTGCACGGCGGCAAGGCCTACGCTGCCGCGCGCGTGCAGGCCGGCGAGATCGTGCTGCAGCACATCGCGGCCGAAAGCGACTTCGGCGCGGGCCGCATCTATGCGTTCAACACCGGCTCGGGCAATGCCGAGGGCTCGCGCGAGGCGACCCGCCAGATCGCCGAAGCGCTGGCACCGCTGGGCATCGAGTACCAGCCGGGCAAGGGCGGTCCGGGCCCGGATGTCGGCCCGTTGGCGGCCAAGGGCGGCGCCTGGGCCTGGCTGGCCCAGGACGGGACCGATTATTTCGACCTGCACCACACCCCGGACGACACCCTGGACAAGATCGACCCGAAGGCGCTGGCACAGAACGTGGCCGCTTACACCGTGTTCGCCTACCTGGCCGCCGAATCGGAAGGCAGCTTCGGCAGCGAGGCCAAGGACGTGGTGCCGCCGCGCGAGTGATCGCCCGGGCCGTGACCGGAAAGGCGCCGCAAGGCGCCTTTTCGTTGCAGGGGGTGCCGAGCCGCGCCCGGTGGGGCTAATTCCCGCATGGCCTCAGTGGAGCGTGATTCCGCTCTACCGTGAACGACAAAGGCGCCGACGGCGCCTTTGTCGTTCAACACGGATCGCACCGATCACGCCTTGGCGTGACGGCTGCACCAGCTGGACAGGAACACTGCGGTAGCCGAGGCCACGTTGAGGCTTTCCACCGCGCCGGTGCCGGGGATGGACAGGCGCAGGTCACAGCCCTGCGCGAAATCGCGGTCCATGCCTTCGCCTTCGGCGCCCATCACGTAGACCATGCGCGCCGGCAGCGCCGTGGTGAACAGGTTCTCGCCCCCCTCGACCAGCGTGGCAGCCAACCCGAAACCGGCGCCACGCAGTTGCGCCAGCGCCTGCGGCAGGGCCGGCAGGCGGACCAGCTGCACCGCCTCGGCGCCGCCTTCGGCAACGCGTGCCGCCGCACCGGACAACGCCAGCGTGGATTCGGCCGGCAGCAGGATCGCCGACACACCGAAGTGCGCCGCCGAACGCAGGATCGCGCCAAAGTTGTGCGGGTTGCCCACGCCATCCAGCCACAGGGCCAGCGCCGGGCCGTCGGCCAACGTGCCCAGCCACGCCGCCAGCGCAAGCGGCTCCTGCCGCACCACGTCGGCGACGACGCCTTCGTGGTGGGTGGTGGCGGCGAGCTTGTTCAGGTCACCATCGCCCACCACGCGGTAGCCGACGCGGTTGGCCACACACCATTTCAGCACCGGCTGCAGCCGCTGGATCATGTCCTCGGCCAGGTACAGCTTGCGCAACGCCTGCGGACGGCGGGCGAACATGGCCTGCACGGCGTTGAAGCCATACAGGCGCAGCTCGTCGCTGCCACGCACCGGCGGGCCACCGGCCCCTGCGCCATCGCGCGGGCTGGCCGGCAACGGGGTCGCGCGCGGCGGGCGGGAGGACGGGCGTCGGTTGTTCCAGGGGTTGCTCACTGCTTGAGTACTCGCTTACTTGTTGGTGCGCCAGAAGTCGGCGTTCTTGATGCCCAGTGCATCCGGGTTGAAGACCGGGTCCAGGCCCTGCTTCTTCTGCCGCTCGTAGTCGGTCAGCGCCAGCATCGCCGGCTTCTGCAGGATCAGGATCGCGATCACGTTCAACCAAGCCATCAGGCCGACGCCGATGTCGCCCAGCGCCCAGGCCATCTTGGCGTTGTGGAAGGCGCCGAACACCACCATGCCCATGATGCCCAGGCGCAGCACCAGCGTGGCCGCCGGATGGGTGCGGTTGCTGCCGGCCAGGTAGGTCAGGTTGGTTTCGGCCATGTAGTAGTAGGCCATGATGGTGGTGAAGGCGAAGAAGAACAGCGCCAGCGCCACGAAACCCGCGCCCCAGCCCGGCATCACCGACTCCACCGCAGCCTGGGTGAACAAGGCACCTTCGGACGGGGCCACGCCGGGCACGCCGGTGACGATGGCCTCCAGCTTCTGCACCCCGTCGACGGTGACTTCGCGGAACACGTTGTACATGCCGGTGGACAGCACCAGGAACGCGGTCGAGGTGCACACCAGCATGGTGTCGAAATAGATGGCGAAGGCCTGCACGTAACCCTGCTTGGCCGGGTGCGAGACCTCGGCGGCGGCGGCGGCGTGCGGGCCGGTGCCCTGGCCGGCCTCATTGGCGTAGATGCCGCGCTTGACGCCCCAGGCGATGGCCTGGCCGATGATGCCGCCGAACGCCGCGTGCGCACCGAAGGCGCTGGAGAAGATGTCGGCGAACATCGTCGGCACCTTGCTGGCGTTGAGCATCATCACCACGATGGCCATCAGGATGAAGCCCAGCGCCATGAACGGCACCACCACCTCGGCGAAGCTGGCGATGCGCTTGACGCCACCGAAGATGATCACGCCCAGCAGCACCGCCACGGCGATGCCGATCCACAGCTTCATGCTGCTGGCGCCGCCCATCGAGGCACAGGCATCGGCCCCGGAGCACATCACCGCCACCGCGCTGTCGGCGATGGCATTGGCCTGCACGCCCGGCAGCAGGAAGCCCGCGGCGACGACCGTGGCCAGCGCGAAGGCGGCCGCATACCACTTCAGGCCCATGGCCTTCTCGATGTAGTACGCCGGGCCGCCACGGTAGCGGCCTTCGCCGTCCTTGACTTTGTAGATCTGGGCCAGCGTCGACTCGACGTAGGAAGTGGAGGCGCCCAGGAAGCCCATCACCCACATCCAGAAGATCGCGCCGGGACCGCCGTAGGCGATGGCGGTGGCCACGCCGGCGATGTTGCCGATGCCCATGCGCCCGGCCATCGACATGGCCAGCGCCTGGAAGGAGGACACGCCGGCTTCGGACTTCTGGCCGCGTACGGTCAGCCGGCACATTTCCGCGAAGCCACGGATCTGCATGAAACGGGTACGGAGGGTGAACCACAGACCTGCGCCCAGACACATGAAGATCAGGGCGTTGCTCCAGATGATGCCGTTGATGTATTCGACGATGGATTCCACGTATTTCCCCGGAAAGCTGAAAGTGATCACGCCCCGGGCCCCGGGACCGACCGATTCTTCCACGATTGAGCCGTGCTGTGCACGCCTATCGGGCCAATTGCGGCAAACTCCCAAGCCGGGAGCCGCAACGCATGTCATACCGCTGGCCATCCCTGGACACCGATCGACAGTCGGTGCCGTACTCGGCGCATCCCTGCTTGAACATCCCCCAGGCTGCGGCAGCCCCCTTGCCGCCGCGGCCCGGATCATCATCGGGCGGTGCGGACACCGCCCCATTCATGCCTGACGCCGCTCGGCTCAGGCATGCCCGCCCACCGGCGGGGTCTGGCGCTCCTGCCGTTCCAGCTCGTTGGCCACGGTCTCCGGCGACTGCGTGTACGGGGCCAGCAGCGCGTAGAACGCCGGCACCACGAACAGCGACAGGAACGTGGACACGGTGACACCGAAGATGACCACGATGCCGATGGTGGCGCGGCTGGCCGAGCCCGGCCCGCCGGCGAGCACCAGCGGGATGGCACCGACCACGGTGGCGATGGAGGTCATCAGGATCGGGCGCAGGCGCACCACCGACGATTCGACAATGGCCTGGTGCACGTTGCGTCCCTCGTCGCGCAGCTGGTTGGCGAACTCCACGATCAGGATGCCGTTCTTGGCCGCCAGTCCCACCAGCATCACGATGCCGATCTGGCTGAACAGGTTGAGCGTGCCGCCGCTGATGTACAGGCCCAGGAACGCGCCGAGCACGCCCAGCGGCACGGTCAGCATGATCACCAGCGGGTGGATGAAGCTCTCGAACTGCGCGGCCAGCACCAGGTACACCACCAGCAAGGCCATGCCGAAGGTCAGCAGCACCGCACTGCCGGTGCTCTGGTACTCACGCGACTCGCCCTTCCAGTCGATCTGCGCGTACTCCGGCAGTTCCTCGCGCGCCACGTCCTGTACCCAGGCGATGGTCTCGCCCAGCGTGTGGCCCGGGGCGACGTTGGCGCTGATGGTGATCGCGCGCAGGCGGTTGAAGCGGTTGAGGCTGCCGGCCTCGGCCACTTCGCTGAGCGTGACCAGGTTGGACAGCGGCACCAGTTCGCCGGAGCGTGCCCGCACCTGGATGGCCGACAGGTCCGCCGGCGAGGTACGTCCCTCGCGGCCGGCCTGCACCAGCACGTCGTACTCCTCACCGTTGTCCACGAACGTGGTGACGCGGCGCGAGCCCATCATGGTTTCCAGCGCGCGGCCGATGGCGGTGACCGAGATGCCCAGGTCGGCCGCGCGCTGGCGGTCGATGTTCACGCGCATCTGCGGGCGGGTTTCCTTGTAGTCGGAGTCGGCACCGACCAGCCCGGGGTAATCGGCCATGCGCGCCAGCAGGCGGTCACGCCACTGCGCGATCTCCGCGTACTCCGGGCCGCCAAGCACGATCTGGAACGGCTGGCCCATGCTGCGCACCAGGCCGCCGCCGACCATCGTGCGAACGCGCACGCCGCTCAGGCCGTTGAGTTCCTTCTGCAGGTCATTGGCCACGTCGCTGGTGGCCTCGTGGCGGTCGCGCCACGGCTGCAGGAACACGCTGATGCGGCCGGTGTGCATTTCCTCGCTGTTGCCCCAGCCGCCAGGCACGCGCGGGTTGGCGCGCACGATGGGCTCTTCCGGGCCGACAAAGCGCGAGACGATCTGCTCCACCTGCTGCACCTGGCCGACGGTGTAGTCGTAGCCGGCGCCTTCCGGGCCGTCGATCATGATCTGGAACGAGCCGCGGTCCTCGGCCGGCGCCAGCTCCGAGGGCAACAGCTTGAACAGGCCCCAGCTGGCACCCAGCGCGGCCAGCATCACCACGCCGAAGATCCAGGTGCGCTGCACGTGGCGATCCAGCACCCGGCCATACGCGGCCGAGACGCGCTCCAGCTCGCGGTTGACGAAGCGGTTGATGCGGCCGGGCTTCTGTTCGCTGTGCGGCTTGAGCAGTTTGGAGGCCATCATCGGCGTCAGCGTCAGCGCGACGAAGGCCGACAACGCCACCGCCGCGGCCAGCGCCACCGCCAGTTCGCGGAACAGGCGGCCGGTGTTGCCTTCCAGGAAGCCCACCGGCAGGAACACCGCCACCAGCACCGCGGTGGTGGCGATCACCGCGAACGCCACCTGCGCGGTGCCACGCCGTGCGGCCACCAGCGGCGGTTCGCCCAGGTCGATGCGGCGCTGCACGTTCTCCACCACGACGATGGCGTCATCGACCACCAGGCCGATGCACAGCACCAGCGCCAGCAGGGTGAACAGGTTGATCGAGAAGCCGAACGCGAACAACGCGATGAACGCCGCCACCAGGCAGACCGGCACGGTCACCGCGGGAATCAGCGCCGCGCGCAAACTGCCCAGGAACAGCCAGATCACCGCCAGCACCAGCAGCATCGCCTCGACCAGCGTCCAGTACACGCGCTCGACCGCCGCCTCGATAAAGGTGGTGTTGTCGAAGGCGACGAAGATCTGGGTGCCCTTGGGCAGGGTCTGGGCGATGCGCTCGGCCTCGGCGCGGGTGGCGCGGGCCACGTCCAGCGCGTTGGCGGTGGAGGTCTTGACGATGCCCAGGCCGATGCCCGGCTCGCCATTGCTGCGGTAGTACGCGCGGCGCTCGGACGAGGCCAGCTCGACCTTGGCCACGTCGCCCAGGCGCACCACGTAGCCATCGTTGCCCTTGCCCAGCGGGATGCTGGCGAAATCGGCCGGCGCGACATAGCTGCGCTCCACGCGCAGGGTGAAGTCGCGGTCGGCCGACTCGATGCGGCCGGCCGGCAGCTCGACGTTCTCGTTGCGCAGCGCGGTTTCCACCTCGTTGACGGTCAGCCCGCGCGCGGCCAACTGGTCGCGGTCCAGCCAGATCCGCATCGCATAGCGCTGGCGGCCACCGATGCGCACCTGCGCCACGCCGTCGATGCTGGAGAAGCGGTCCACCACGTAGCGCTCGGCGTAGTCGCTGAGCTCCAGCGTATCCATCGCCGAGGAGGCCATGTTGAACCAGATGATGGGGTCGGCATCGCTCTCGACCTTGGCGATCTCCGGCGGTCGCGCTTCCTCCGGCATGCGGTCGGCGACCCGGCTGACCGCGTCGCGCACGTCGTTGGCGGCGGCCTCGATGTCGCGGTTGGCGGTGAACTCGATACTGACCGAGGCACGCCCGTTGGTGCTGCGTGCATTGATCGTATCGATGCCTTCGATGCCGGCCAGCGCGTCTTCCAGCACCTGGGTGACACGGCTTTCGATCACCGCCGCCGAGGCGCCGGTGTAGTCCACCGACACCGACACGATGGGCGGGTCGATGGCCGGCAGCTCGCGCAGGGTCAGGCGGTTGAACGACATCACGCCCAGCACCACCAGCAGCAGGCTCATCACCACGGCCAGCACCGGCCGCTTGATCGAAAGATCGGAAAGCTTCATCCGGCCTTCGCCCCGGTGGCCGCGGCCGGCGCCGCTTTGGCCGGCCTCCGGGCATCCTCCACCCGGATGCCGGGGCGCAGCTTGCCGGTGCCATCGACGACGATGCGCTCGCCGGCCTTCAGGCCCTCGGTGATCTCGACCACGCCGGCGCGGCGGGTGCCGGTCCGCACGTCAACCCGCTCGACGCTGGCATCGTCCTTGACCCGGTACACGAACGAATCCCGCCCGACCTGCACCACCGCGATCTCGGGAATGACCAGCGCCTGCCGCTCGGGGCGGAACACCCGCACGTCCAGCAGCATGCCCGGCCGCAGCGCGTGGTCGGCGTTGACGAAATCGGCACGCACGGTGACCGCGCGGCTGCCCGGATCCACGCGCGCATCGACGGTACTCACCTCGCCATCGAAGCTGCGCCCCGGGTAGGCGACGCTGCTGCCGGTGACCTTGTCGCCCGGCTGGAGCGACGCCAGTTCGGCCTCCGGGACCTGGAAATCGACGTGCACGCGCGAGATGTCATCCAGCGTGGCGATGGCGGTGGTCGGGGTGACCAGCGAGCCCGGGCTGACCTGGCGGATGCCCAGTACCCCGGCGAATGGCGCCCGTACCTGGCGGTCGGTGATGTCCGCGCGCATCTGCCGCACGCGCGCCTCGGCAGCGTCACGGATGGACTTCTGGGTGTCCAGGGTGGAATGCGCGACCAGCTGCTGGGCGGCCAGCTCACGCTGGCGCAGGTACAGCCGGTCGGCTTCGGCGAAGGTCGCCTGGGCCTGGGCCAGCGCTGCCTGCTGGGCATCGCCGCGCAGGGTGACCAGCGGGGTACCGGTCGTCACCTGCTGGCCGCTTTCGAAATGCACCTTGTCGATGATCTCGCTGACCTTGGCGGTGACGATGATCGACTCGCGCGCCTTGGCGGTGCCGATGGCCTGCAGCGTGTCATTCCAGGCCGAAGGCTGCACCACCTGGAGGGTGACCGGCACGGCGTCGCCGGCCTGGCGTGGCGTTTCAGCGCCCTTGCGGTTACAACCGGCCAGGGCCAGTGCCAGGACAGTGGCCCCAGCCACGGTGAAGGCAGAACGCCGCAACATACACAATCCCGTCATTTACACGATCCAGCAGTCTAGCGGCCGCCGGTTACGGTGATATGTGCCGTTAGGGGGGGAACGGGGGCTTTGGCTTTGGCTTTGGCTTTGGCTTTGGCTGTTGCTGTTGCTGTTGCTGTTGCTGTTCCCTTCTCCCGTCCACGGGAGAAGGTGGTGCGCAGTACCGGATGAGGGCTGCCTTTCACCTTCCCCCGAAAGGCCAACGGGCACCCGCCCTCCTCCGCCCTTCGGCCGGTTTCCCCCATGAATGGGAGAAGGCACGGCAGGCAGCCCTACCTGCCTGCCCGCGCCCTGTTGAGCCGCCGCCTCATCCCTGCTCCAGCGCCTTCAACACCTGTTCGACCATGGCCGGCACTCTCTCACGGTCCGCCCGCAGATGCAGCTCCGGCGCCACCGGCGCTTCATAGGGCGAATCGATGCCGGTGAAGTTGGGGATCTGCCCGGCACGCGCCTTGCGGTACAGGCCCTTCACGTCACGTGCTTCGGCCACTTCCAGCGGTACGTCGACGAACACCTCGATGAACTCGCCCGGCTCGAAACGCTCGCGCGCCATCTGCCGCTCGGCCCGGAACGGGGAGATGAAGCTGACCAGCACCACCAGCCCGGCATCGGCCATCAGCCGCGCCACCTCGGCCACCCGGCGGATGTTCTCCACGCGATCCTCATCGGTGAAGCCCAGGTCGCGGTTGAGCCCGTGGCGGACGTTGTCGCCATCGAGCAGGAAGGTGTGCCGGCCCTGCGCGTGCAGGCGCTTCTCCACCTGGTTGGCGACGGTGGACTTGCCGGCCCCGGACAGGCCGGTGAACCACAGCACCCTGGGCTGCTGGCCCTTGATGCGGGCCCGCGCGGCCTTGTCCACGTCCAGGTGCTGCCAGTGCACGTTACCGGCGCGGCGCAGCGCGAAGTCCAGCGTACCGGCGGCAACGGTCGCATTGCTCTGCCGGTCGATCAGGATGAAGCCGCCCAGCGCGCGGTTCTGCGCATAGGCCGCGAAAGCCACCGGCTCATCCAGCGACAGGTTGCAGAAGCCCACCTCGTTGAGCTCCAGCCGCTTGGCAGCCAGGTGCTCCTGCGTGTTCACGTCCACGCGGTGCTTGATCTCGCTGATACTGGCGGCCACGGTGCGGCTGCCGATCTGCAGCCAGTACGGGCGCCCCGGCAGCAACGCGGCATCATCCATCCACAGCACGTGGGCGGCGAACTGGTCGGCCACCTCCGGCGGATCGTCGGCGGCGGCGATCACGTCGCCACGGCTGACATCCACCTCATCGGTCAACGTCAGCGTCACCGCCTGCCCGGCCGTGGCGACGTCGAGCGGACCGTCCGGGCCAAGCACCTGCCGGACCGTGGAGCGGCGTGCCGACGGCAACACCACCACCGCGTCGCCCACACGTACCTGCCCGGCGGCCACGGTGCCGGCAAAGCCGCGGAAATCCTGGTTGGGCCGGTTGACCCACTGCACCGGCAGGCGCAGCCCACTGGCGGCATCACGGTCTTCCAGCACGAGCGTGTCCAGGTGCTCCAGCAGGCTCGGGCCGTCGTACCACGGCGTCAGCGCCGAACGCACGGACAGGTTCTGCCCTTCCAACGCCGACAGCGGGATGGCCTGCACGTGGGCAATGCCCAGCTGCGCGGCCAGTGCCTGGTAGTCCTGGACGATGCGCGCGAACACGTCCGCGTCGTAGTCCACCAGGTCCATCTTGTTGACCGCCAGCACCACATGGGCGATGCCGAGCAGCGAGATGATGTAGCTGTGCCGGCGGGTCTGCGCCAACAGGCCCTTGCGCGCATCCACCAGCACCACCGCCACGTCGGCGGTGGACGCACCGGTGGCCATGTTGCGGGTGTACTGCTCATGCCCCGGGCAGTCGGCGACGATGTACTTCCGGGCGTCGGTATCGAAGTAGCGGTAGGCCACGTCGATGGTGATGCCCTGCTCGCGCTCGGCAGCCAGACCATCGAGCAGCAGCGCGTAGTCGATGCGCTCGCCCTGCGTGCCATGGCGCCGGCTGTCGGCTTCCAGCGCGGCCAGCTGGTCATCGAACAGGCGCTTGCTTTCGTACAGCAGGCGACCGATCAGCGTGCTCTTGCCGTCGTCGACGCTGCCGCAGGTGATGAAGCGCAGCAGCGGCTTGGATTCGTGCTGTTGCAGGTACGTGGAGATATCGGAAGAAGTGGTGACCGCGCTCATCAGAAATAGCCCTCCAGCTTCTTCTTCTCCATCGAGGCAGACTGGTCGTGGTCGATCAGGCGCCCCTGTCGTTCGGAACTGGTGGACACCAGCATCTCGGCGATGATCTTTTCCAGCGTGTCCGCTTCCGACTCGATCGCACCGGTCAGCGGATAGCAGCCCAGCGTGCGGAAACGCACCTTGCGCAGCTGCGGCACTTCACCCGGCTGCAATGGCAGGCGGTCGTCGTCGACCATGATCAGGCTGCCGTCGCGCTCGACCACCGGTCGTTCGGCGGCGAAGTACAACGGCACCACCGGGATGTTCTCGCGGTAGATGTAGAGCCAGATGTCCAGCTCGGTCCAGTTCGACAGCGGGAACACGCGCACGCTCTCGCCCGGGTGGATGCGGGCGTTGTACAGGTTCCACAGCTCCGGGCGCTGGTTCTTCGGGTCCCAGCGGTGGCGGTCGTTGCGGAAGGAGAACACGCGCTCCTTGGCACGCGACTTCTCCTCGTCGCGGCGGGCGCCGCCGATGGCCGCGTCGAACCTCCACTTGTCCAGCGCTTGCTTCAGGCCCTGGGTCTTCATCACATCGGTATGCACACCGGGCCCGTGCGTCACCGGTCCGATGTCCTGGGCGATGCCGTCGGGGTTGATATGCACCCGCAGCTCGGTGCCGGTCTCGGCCACGCGCCGGTCGCGGAAGGCGATCATCTCGCGGAACTTCCAGCGGGTGTCCACGTGCAGCAGCGGGATCGGCGGCACGCCGGGCGCGAACGCCTTCATCAGCAGGTGCAGCAGCACCGAGCTGTCCTTGCCCACCGAATACAGCAGCACCGGGTTGTCGAAGGCCGCGGCGACTTCCCGCAGGATGTGGATGCTCTCGGCTTCCAGCCGATCGAGGTGGGACAGGGATCTGTTGGCGGTCATCACGAGGTGGTCGGCAGAGGCAACGCCCGGTCTGGGCTACACAGTACCCGTACAGGGCCCGGGCTGGATGGCGAGTGTGGGGCCCGACTCACATACGACTGAAATAAACGCAGGGCATGAAGCGATAACCGCTCATCCTTTCTGGCGAACGAAACATTTACCTAGCATCGGTCATCCCATATCAGACCGGACTGGACATGACCGCCGCCGCCATCGTGCCTCCCAGCCCCTTGCCCGAAGACCGCAGGGTCCTGCTGACGCGACTGGTGGAGGGGCTGGATGGCAACAGCCTGTGGTGGCTGTCCGGCTTCGCCGCCGGGCTGGCCCAGGGCCACCCGCCGCCGTCGCTGGCGGTGATCCCCGGCGGACAACCCGCCGCTCAACCGGCAGCAGCACGCCTGACGGTGGTCTATGGCAGCCAGACCGGCAATGCGCGCCGCGCCGCCGAGCAACTGGCGGCCGAGGTCGAGGCCGCCGGCCTGCCGGTGCGCCTGCTGCGCGCCGACGCCTACCCCACCCGCGAACTGGCCAACGAGCGCCTGCTCTACATCGTCATCAGCACGCAGGGCGAAGGCGACCCGCCGGACGATGCGATCGGCCTGGTCGAATTCATCGCCGGCAAGCGCGCACCCAGGCTACCCGAACTCAAGTACGCGGTCCTGGGCCTGGGCGACTCCAGCTACGCCGAGTTCTGCGGCATCGCCCGCAAGCTGGACAACCGCCTGGCCGAACTCGGCGCCCAACGCCTGCAGCCGGCCGGTGAAGCCGACCTGGACATCGACGCGGTGGCCACGCCCTGGCGTGTCCAGGCCCTGGCCGATGCCCGCACCACCCTCGGTGAAGCCGCCAGCCCGGCACCGAGCAACGTTACCCCGCTGCGCCATGCCAGCACCTACAACGCACAACACCCGTTCAGCGCCGAGCTGCTGGCGCGCCAGGTCATCAGCGGTCGTGATTTCAAGGGGCCGGCCTATGCCCGCTACGGCAGCGCCGACAAGCGCGTGCATCACGTCGAACTGTCGCTGGAAGGCAGCGGCCTGCACTACGAGCCCGGCGACGCGCTGGGCATCGTCCACCGCAATCCACAGGCGCTGGTCCAGGACGTGCTGGCCGCCACCGGCCTGGACGGCGACACGGCCGTGGCCCTTGACGGCCAGGCCCGTCCGCTGTCGCAGTGGCTGGCCGAACACCGTGAGCTGACCCGCATCTCGCGTCCGCTGCTGGCCGCCGTGGCCGAGCGCAATGCACACCCGGAGCTGGGGCGGCTGCTCGAACCCGAGCACAAGGCCGAACTGGCACGCGTGTTCGACGACCACCAACTGGTCGACGTGCTGCGTCGCTGGCCGGCGGACTGGAGCGCCGAGGCGTTGGTCGGCACCCTGCGCCCGGCCGCGCATCGCCTGTACTCGATCGCCTCCAGCCGCAAGCGGGTGGGCGAGGAAGTGCATCTCACCGTCGACGAACTGCGCTACGACGCCCATGGCGCGGCGCACGTGGGCGCGGCCAGCAGCTTCCTGGCCGCCCTGGAGGAAGGCGCGCAGGTACCGGTCTTCGTCGAGGCCAATGAACGCTTCCGCGTGCCGGCCGACGGCAGCCGCGACATCATCATGATCGGCCCGGGTACCGGCGTGGCGCCATTCCGTGCCTTCGTGCAGGAGCGCGCCGAGGTCGGCGCCGGCGGCCGCAACTGGCTGTTCTTCGGCGCCCGCCACTTCAACACCGACTTCCTCTACCAGGCCGAGTGGCAGGACGCGCTGCGCCGCAAGGAACTGCATCGCCTGGACTTGGCCTTCTCGCGCGACCAGGCCGACAAGGTCTACGTGCAGCAGCGCCTGCGCACCCGCGGCCGCGACCTGTACGACTGGCTGCAGAACGGCGCGCACCTGTACGTGTGCGGTGCGATCGGCATGGGCAAGGACGTGCACGCCGCGCTGCTGGACGTGGTCCGCGAACACGGCGGGCTGGATGAGGACGGCGCGCGCGAGTACCTCACGCAACTGCACACGGAAGGACGCTATGGCCGGGATGTGTACTGACGGTTGAGCCGCGATGCGCGGCGATGCGGACTTCGCGCCGGAAGGCGCCCCACCCCCTGTTCTGGCATAGCGAAAGAAGATGAGCACCCATTCCGTCGAATCGATCAAGGCCGAAAGCAACCGCCTGCGCGGCTCCCTGCTGGAAAGCCTGGCCGACCCGGTCACCGGCGCCTTGCGCGAGGACGACCAGACCCTGATCAAGTACCACGGCAGCTACCAGCAGGACGACCGTGACGTGCGCGACGAGCGCCGCCGGCAGAAGCTGGAGCCGGCCTACCAGTTCATGATCCGCACCCGCACCCCGGGCGGGGTGATCACCCCGGCGCAATGGCTCAAGCTCGACGCCATCGCCACCCGCTTCGGCAATCACTCGCTGCGCATCACCACCCGCCAGGCGTTCCAGTTCCATGGCGTGATCAAGCGCGAGCTCAAGGCCACCATGCAGGCCATCAACGCGGCGTTGATCGACACCCTGGCCGCCTGCGGTGACGTCAACCGCAACGTGCTGGTCGCCGCCAACCCGCTGCTGTCCAGCGCGCACGCCACCCTGTACGCCGACGCCGCGCGCACCTCCGAACACCTGCTGCCCAACACCCGCGCGTACTACGAGATCTGGCTGGACGAGGAACGCGTGGCGGGCAGCGGCAGCGAGGAGGAGCCGATCTACGGCGAGCGGTACCTGCCGCGCAAGTTCAAGATCGGCTTCGCCCTGCCACCAGTCAACGACGTGGACGTGTTCGCCAACGACTTGGGGTTCATCGGCGTGCTCGACGATGCCGGCACGCTGCTCGGCTACGACGTCAGCATCGGCGGCGGCATGGGGGCGACCCACGGCGATGCCGAGACCTACCCGCGCCTGGCCAACATCGCAGGCTTCATCCCGCGCGACGCCCTGCTCGATGTCGCCACTGCGGTGGTCACCACCCAGCGCGACCTCGGCAACCGCGACCTGCGCAAGCGCGCCCGCTTCAAGTACACCATCGACGACCACGGCCTGGACACCGTGATCGCCGAGATCCAGCGCCGCGCCGGCATCACCTTCCAGCCGCGCCGCTCGCTGCCGTTCGCGCACAACGGCGACCGCTATGGCTGGAACGAGGGCGAGGATGGCCGCTGGCACCTGACCCTGTCGCTGCCGGCCGGCCGCATCGCCGACCTGCCCGGCGCGCCGCACCTGACCGCGCTGCGTGAGATCGCGCGCCTCCACGCCGGCGAGTTCCGCATGACCGGCAACCAGAACCTGGTCATCGCCGGCGTCCCCGCCGCACAGCGCGCGCAGATCGATGCGCTGGTGCGCAGCGCCGGGCTGGATGCCGGCAACCAGGCCCCCACCGCGCTGGCACGCGCCGCCATGGCCTGCGTCGCCCTGCCCACCTGCGGGCTGGCCATGGCCGAGGCCGAGCGCTACCTGCCCGACTTCAGCGCCAAGCTGCAGCCGCTGCTGGAACAGCACGGCCTGGCCGAAGCGCCGATCCTGCTGCGCATCTCCGGCTGCCCGAATGGCTGCTCGCGCCCGTACCTGGGCGAGATCGCCCTGGTCGGCAAGGCACCGGGCCGCTACAACCTGATGCTCGGCGCCGACCATCGCGGCCAACGGCTGAACACCCTGTACCGCGAGAACATCACCGAGCCGGACATCCTGTCCGCGCTGGAGCCGTTGTTCGCCCGCTACGCCGGCGAGCGCACGGCGGACGAGGGCTTCGGCGACTTCCTGCACCGCGCCGGCATCGTCGACCTGCCGACCTACCCCACCCACCGCCAGATTCCCGTGGAACTGCACGCATGAGCGCCCTGCCCCGATCCTCGAACGATGCCATCGTCACCCCGCCGTTGCCGGATGACCTGGGCCCGCTCAACGCCGAACTGGAGGCCCTGGACGCCGTCTCGCGCGTGCGCTGGGCGCTGCTGCATGCCCCTGGCACGCACGTGCTGTCGTCCAGCTTCGGCGCGCAGTCGGCGGTGACGCTGCACCTGCTCAGCAGCCAGCAACCGGACGTGCCGGTGATCCTGATCGACACCGGCTACCTGTTCCCGGAAACCTACCGCTTTGCCGACGAGCTGACCGACCGGCTCAAGCTCAACCTCAAGGTCTACCGCCCGCTGGTCAGCCGCGCCTGGATGGAAGCCCGCCATGGCCGCCTGTGGGAACAGGGCGTGGTCGGCATCGAGCAGTACAACAACCTGCGCAAGGTCGAGCCGATGAAGCGCGCGCTCGACGACCTGCAGGTCGGCACCTGGTTCACCGGCCTGCGCCGCAGCCAGTCGGCCAGCCGCGCCGGCACCCCGGTGCTGCAGCGGCGGGGCGAGCGCTACAAGGTCAACCCGATCGCCGACTGGAGCGACCGCGACGTGTGGAAGTACCTCAAGCAGCACGACCTGCCCTACCACCCGCTGTGGGAACAGGGGTACGTGTCGATCGGCGACTTCCACACCACCCGCCGCTGGGAGCCGGGCATGCGCGAGGAGGACACCCGCTTCTTCGGCTTGAAGCGTGAGTGCGGATTGCACGAGGAAATCTGATCCGCGTCGCGATGCGCCCTGCGTGGCGTGGCACCCGTCAAGGCGGGGTGGTCAACGCGGCACGGGCTTGGCGGCCGAGGCCGCTGCTGCCTGCGTTGCCCCCCTTCCTTCCGCGCGGCAGAGGGAAAGGCCAGGGCGGGGGCTTCAGCCCTCGGCCTGCACCTGCTCCCAGAACGAGAGCAGCTCACGCAACGCGGGAGTGCCCTGCCCGGCTTCGGCGACGTCCTCCTGCAGCAGCTCCGCTTCACGCAGCCACTGCTGGTTGCTCAATTTCTGCAGCACGCTGCCCTCGGCATGGCTGCTGCCCATGTGCCACTGGCTGAAGTACAGCTGGTCGACGTGCCCATCGTGCAGCACGCGCACGTTCACGTGCATGGTCGAGGCCATGATGCGCTCGTAGACCCGGGCCACGCCCTCCTGGCTGCCTTCGAAGTACTGGAAGAACTGCTGCCCGTCGTACAGCAGCACGCCGGTCACACCGGCCAGTTGGTTGTGCGCCCGCGCATCCACCAGCAGATGGTCGATGTCGGCCGGCGTCAGCCCGGCAACAGCGGTACTTGCATATGCCACCGCGCGATACGTCATGTCCGTGGAAAGCTCCGAGCCAATGCCTGCCGAGCATGCCATAGCGCCCCCACCACCGCGAGCGGTGGCGGGGGCGCCGTCCTCAGTACCGGTAGTCCAGCTTCAGCCACGCGGTACGGCCCGGCTCGTTGATCCGCACCGGGTCGGCCGGGAAGCCGAAATCGGCACTGCCGGCCAGGTTCAGGTGCTCGGCGTAGGCGCGGTCGAACACGTTGTCCACGCCGACGCTGGCGCGCAGGTGGTCGCTGATGCGGTACGCAGCGTTGAGCGAAAGCGTGGCAAACCCGGCCGTCGGCCCAAGGTCGCGCGCGATCACATTGCCTTCGTCGGTGGCCACCCGGTTCTGCCGGTGCACGCCCCGCAACAGGCCACCGACCGACCAGCGGTCATGCTCGTAGGAGGCGTTCAGGCGTGCCTCCAGCGGCGGGATCTGCGGCAACGGCCGGTCTTCGCTGCGGTTCTCGCCCCAGGCGTAGGCCAGCGTGCCGCCCAGTTTCCAGCCCGGCGCGAGTCGCCACGCCAACCCCGCTTCACCGCCGGCGATCCGCGCCTCGACATTGGAGGCCTGCGTGGTGCTGCCCATCATGCCGCCGCTGCGGTAGGCGAACAGGATGTAGTCCTGCAGGCGCCCGGCATAGGCCGACACCCAGGCATCCAGGCGTTCGCTGCGGAACTGCAGGCCCAGATCCAGCTGGGTGGTCTTCTCCGGCCGCACGCCGCTGAAGGCATTGGGGCTGTCCGTCGGCCCGCTGTTGGCGGAGAACAGCTCCCAGTAGTCGGGCATGCGTTCGCTGCGGCCCACGCCGGCATACCAGGTCCAGGCCTGGCCATGGTCGCGCTCGTAGCGCAGGAAGCCGCTGCCCAGGGTTTCGTCACGGCGTTGGCCGGCGGTCGGGTTGGGCATGTTCATCATGCCGGTCGTGGCCCGGCGGTCCTTGACCTGCGCCGTGTCCACGCGCAGCCCGCTGACCCAGCGCTGCGCGGTACCTTCGCCAAAGGTCAGCTCGGTGAACACGCCCTGGTTGCCGAAGTCCGCATCGCGCGTCCACGCCGCCTGCCGCCAGGTGCCGCGGCCCATGCCGTTGCGGCTGCGATGGCGGCTGTCCTGCGCGTCCACGCCGGCAACGATGGCCACGTCCTGCCAACGCCACTCGCTGCTGACCCGGCCACCGGTAGTGCGCCGTTCGACGTTGGAGGCCATCGGCATCGGCATGCTGCTGTGCGGGTTCGGCGTGCGCAGCGTGTAGTTGTCCATCAGGTGGTCGGCGTTGTTGTAGTACAAGTTGGCCTGCAGCTTGTCCCAGGCGCCGGGCAGGTTGTCCTTCTCGAAGCGTAGCCCGTAACTGTCGCGCTTGAAGCTGGCGCCATCCATGCCGCGGCCGGCATAGCGGGCGACCGCATCGCCGGTGCCGGCACTGAGTTCGACCACGGTGTCGGCATCGGGCGTCCAGCCGATGGCGGCATCGGCATTCCACTTGCGCCAGCGCGACGGCACCACCGCGCCGTTGCCGTCGCGGTAGTCGTCCGATTCGGAGCGGTTGCCGTTGACGCGCACATAGCCCGGCGTGCTGCCAAAGGTGGCGTCGAGCATCTGGTCATTGCGGTTGTTGGAGCCGCCCAGTGCGCTGGCCTTCAACTCCATGCCCGGCGCATCGAAGCGCGGGGTTTCACGCTCGAAGCGCACCGTGCCGGCCGAAGCCCCGGCCCCCCAGCGCACGCTCTGCGGACCCTTGATCACGGTCAGCCGGTCGTAGGTTTCCGGGGCGATGTAGGACAGCGGGTTGTCCATGCGCGAGGGACACGCGCCGATCAGGTTGCCGTCGTTGCTGAGGATGTTCAGCCGCGAGCCGCCCATGCCGCGCAGCACCGGGTCGCCATTGGTGCCGCCATTGCGGATCGCCGAAAAGCCCGGAACGGTCTTGAGGTAGTCGGCACCGTCACTGGCCGGCACCGGTTGCCGCGGCAGGCGCGGGTCGGTCACCCATTGCAGCGGCGAGGACGGCGCGGCGGCGGTGACCACCAGCGTATCCAGGGTCTTGGCCGGGTCACGCGCCTGGGCGTATCCCGGCGGTGAAAACAGCGCCATGCAGATGCAGGCAGACAGGCACGCCGGTGCACCCGGCATACGGGAAAGGGAAATCATGCAGTTCTCCAATACGACACAGCCGCGCCCTGCCCGATGGCAGCGCGCGACGAAGGAAAGAGGGGATGTCGTTCAGGAGAACAGCGGCGGGCCACGCACCGGGTGCGCGGGCCAGCGCAGGCTGGGCGGCAGTTGGATGCTGCGTGGTGAGGCCGGCGCAAGCCGGTACAACAACGGGGCCAGTACCAGCAGCACCGCCAACCATGGCAGCAACCGCGAGGCCATGGTGCAGTAGTCGCAGGCCTCGCCGTGCGCGGCATGCGGATCGGGCGGTGCCTTGGCCGGCGCTGCGGCCGGCGCATGCCCGGCCAGGTGATGCGCATGCGCTGCATCGGTCATCGCCGCATGGCCAGCGTGCGCCCCCGGCAGGGCCATCGCACGGGTGTGCTGGACGTGCCCGGCCTGCACCCAGCGACTGACCACCGGCGCCAACGCCATCAACAGCGTGGCGGCCAGGGCCAGATACAGCAGCAGGGTTTGAAAACGGGCCGTGCGCATGACCCGGGCATTCTATCGGCGCAGGCCAGGATTACCGGTTCAGCGCAGGTGCGACCGTTTGCCGCACGAGCGCCACCTGCGCCGGCCTCACCGCACCCAGCCCAGCCGCACGGCCTGTGCTTTCACCGCCGCCGCACAGGCCGGTGCCGCCGCCTGCAACAGCAGGTGCGGCCCTTGCATGTCCAGGCAGATGCAATCCGCCACGTTGCGTGTGATCAACCGCCCTGCGCCCGCGGCGAGCAAGCGGTCACCGCTCGCCCGCAGGTAGACCACCGGCACCGGGATGCGATGCAGCAGCCCGACCACATCCACCCGCATCGCCAGCCCGGCACGATGGCGCAGGACCCGCGGGCTGACCTGCCGCAATGCCCGCCGCAACGCATGGTCCAGCGCAGGCGAACTCCAGCGTCCCAGCAACCACCAGCGCAGTACCGCCAATGGCACGCCGTGCACCGGCGCAACACGGGTGATCGGCGCCAACAGCCGCGACAACGGCACCGGCGCACGCGCGAAAGTGGTCGACAGGACCAGCCCGCGCAGGTTGGCGGGCGGATCGGCGGCGATGGCGATCGCCAACGGGCCGGAGAAGGATTCCCCCAGCAACACGAAGGGTGCTTGGTCGGGCAGAGCCGCACGGACCCGCCGTTCCAGTGATGGGTAATCCAACACGGCGTCGGCGGGATAGGCCATCACCTGCACCGTGGCAAAGGTGGTGCCCAGCGCTGCGATGAAGTCCTCGTGCAGGGTTCCCGTACCGTCCAGGCCGGGAAGGATCACAAGCCGGGTCACGCGCACCTCGACGGGAGTTTCGAGGAGGATACGCTGCATGCAGGTGCCGGGAACGCCGATCAGTTCACCGCGATCGCATGCCGCACCTTGAGGGCGCCGTAGCAGAGGTCGCAGACGATGGCCATGTCGTTGAATGCGGCGAAGGCCTCGGTCAGGCCGCGTTCCTGCTGGAACTTTTCCTCGCAGCGATGGCACCAGGCCTGCAGGTTGTTGGGGTCGCTGCTGTTCTCGATGAAGCCGGTGGGTGCCCCTTCGGCCCGCAGCATGTGCTGGCAGACCACCGCCGACACCCGCTGCCCATGCGGGCCGCAGTTCACCATGAGGGGTTCGTTCTCGTCCATGTGGGTTCGGCTCCTTGCTGAAAGGGGAAGCACTGCAGCACTTCTCCGGCAATGGTTCCAGATAGGCCAACGGCAGGGACCGGAAGGATGCCCTTCAGGGAGGTAGGCCAACGGCGTGGACGAGCCGCAGCCCGGAAGCACCCCTTGCTTTGGCGTAAACGGGGAAGATCCGGAACAGGCACCGTCCCGCCTTCGCGGCGGAAGCCGCGCCTGCCGCCAGCTCAGCTGGTGATCGTCTGGGTCAATGATTCCCAGGTCGGCGGCGTGGGCCAGTTGGCCTCCTGGTTGCCGTCCAGCACGCGACGCAGGTCGCGCTTGTCGATCTGCGGGGCGAGCACGTGCACCAGTTCCAGTGCGTAGTCGCGCAGCACGCGGTCGCGCGGCAACACCGCCCAGGCAATGCACTCGGGGATCGCGGCCGGTGCCGGCCAGGCGCGCAGGTCGGTGTCGTTGCCGCTGACCGCCATTTCCGCCAGCAGGCCGACGCCCAGGCCTGCACGTACGTAAGTCTTGATCAGGTCCGCGTCCAGCGCGGTCAGCGCCAGGTCCGGCTCCAGCTCGCGCGAGGCAAAGGCGCGTCGCAACGACGAACTCGGCCGTTTGGAGGATTCGTAGCTGATCAACGGGTAGTCGGCCAATGCCGCCAGGTCCGGCGCCGTGCCGGCCCGGTCCAGCGGATGGCCCTTGGGCACCAGCACCAGGCGACGCCAGCGGTACAGCGGCACCGCGATGCCCGTGGTGGGCTCGCTGCCGGCGGTGCTGATCACCGCGATGTCGGCATCGCCCTGGCTGAGCAGGTCCAGCGCATCGCTTTCGGCCGCCTGCTGCAGGTGCACGCTGACCTGCGGGTAGGCCTGCTTGATGCGCGCCACCGCCGGCGGCAGCACGAAGCGCGCCTGCGTGTGGGTGGTGGTCAGGATCAACTGGCCATGGCTCTCGCGACGCTGGTTGGCCGCGTAGGTGCGGATGTTGTTGGCCTCGGCCAGCACCGCACGCGAACGGCTGATCACTTCCTCGCCGGCCGGGGTCACCGATTCCAGGCTGCGCCCCTTGCGCACGAACAACAGGAAACCCAGCTCGTCCTCCAGCTGCTTGAGCTGCTTGGACAAGCCCGGCTGCGTGGCATGCACGCGCGTGGCCGCGAGCGTGATGTTGAGCTCGGCGTCGGCAATGGCGACGAGGTAGCGCAGTTGGGTCAGGGTCATCGCAGCAGGACAGGGAGAGGCGAAGGTGAGGCAACCGACTGTAGGTTAAATCCCACGAACAGCTTTATAACCAAAAGAGATAAGCAAGGCGACGCAAGTCATTTCCGGCCCATCGAGGGCAACGCTACGGTCAGCGGCCTCTCCCTACGATACCGCGCCACTGCCTTGGACGCCCCCCTGTTCCCGCTGTTTGCCGACCTCTCCGGTCGCGCCGTGTTGGTGGTGGGCGGCGGCGCGGTGGCCGAACGCAAGGTGTTGGCGCTGCTGCATGCCGGTGCCCGCCCGCGGGTGGGTGCTCCGGAACTGACGCCGCGCCTGCGGGAGCTGGCCGATGCCGGCCGCCTGCAGTGGCTGCAGGGCAGCTTCGAGGACGCCTGGCTGGGCAAGGACATCTGGCTGGTCGTGGCGGCCACCGACGATGTCCCGACCAACCGCGCCGTCGCCGCCGCCGCAGGGGCACAGCGACTGTTCGTGAACGTGGTCGACGATGCCCGCCTGTCCAGTTTCCACGTGCCGGCGGTGGTCGAGCGCGGGCCACTGCAGATCGCCATTTCCAGCGGCGGTGCCGCACCGATGGTGGCCCGCCACGTGCGCCGCCAGCTGGAGCAGTTGTTCGACGGTGCCTGGGGCCAGCTGGTGGAGCTGGTTGGCCGCCACCGGCGCAGCATCCGCAGCCGTTTCCCGGAGCTGGGCGCACGCCGCCAGTTCTTCGACCGGCTGATCGAGAGCCCCCTGCTCGGCCTGCTGCGGCGTCGCCAGGACGGCGCGGCCGATGCCCTGCTGTCCGAGGCCATCGCCGGCGCGGTCGCTCCGGCCCAGGGCTCGGTAGTGCTGGTCGGCGCGGGCTCGGGTGACCCCGGGCTGCTCACGCTGGGGGCACTGCGCGCGCTCAACCAGGCCGACGTGATCCTCTACGACCGCCTGGTCAGCATCGAAGTACTGCAGCTGGCACGTCGCGATGCCGAGTACATCGAGGTCGGCAAGTCGGCCAAGGGCCACAGCACCGCGCAGCAGGACATCCATGCGCTGATGCTGGAGCACGCCCGCGCCGGCCGCCGCGTGGTGCGCCTCAAGGGCGGGGACGCCTTCGTGTTCGGCCGCGGCGGCGAGGAACTGCAGTTCCTGCGTGCGCATGGCGTGCCTTATGAGGTCGTGCCCGGCATCACCGCCGCCCTGGCCTGCGCCGCGTACGCCGGCATTCCGTTGACCCACCGCGACCACGCCCAGCAGCTGCGCCTGGTCACCGCGCACTGCAAGGACTCGATGGACACGCTGGACTGGCCGGAACTGGCCAAGGCCCGGCAGACCCTGGTGTTCTACATGGGCGTCGGGGCGCTGGAACAGATCCAGGCACGCCTGCTCGCTGCCGGACTGGTCGCCGACACGCCGTTCGCGCTGATCGAGAACGGCTCGCGCCGCGAGCAGCGGGTGATCACCGGCCCGCTGCATGCCCTGCCCGAAACCGCCCGGCAACACCAGGTGCAATCGCCCGCACTGCTGGTGCTCGGCGAGGTGGCGGCGTTGGCCGACGAGCTGCACTGGTTCGGGGCCGCGCCGTTGCACGGCAGGACCACCCCGCCCTCACCTTCCACAAAGACGCCGCCGACGACACTGGCCGACGCCGCCTGACCCCTCTTCCCTGGAGAACCCCATGGCCATCTACAACAGCATTCTGGACACCATCGGCAATACCCCGGTAGTCAAACTCAACCGCCTGGCGCCGGCCGGTGTGGATGTGTACGTCAAGGTCGAGTCGTTCAACCCGGGCGGCTCGGTCAAGGACCGCCTGGCCCTGGCCATCATCCTGGACGCCGAGAAGAAGGGCCTGATCAAGCCCGGCGACACCATCGTCGAGGCAACCTCGGGCAACACCGGCGTGGCACTGGCCATGGTCGCCGCCACACGCGGCTACAAGTTCGTCGCCACGATGGTGGAAACCTTCTCGGTCGAGCGCCGCAAGCTGATGCGCGCCTATGGCGCCAAGGTCATCCTGACCCCGGCCGCCGAGCGTGGCAGCGGCATGGTGCGCAAGGCCAGGGAACTGGCCGAGCAGCACGGCTGGTTCCTGGCCAGCCAGTTCGCCAATCCGGCCAACCCGGCCTTCCACCGCCAGACCACCGCCGCCGAGATCCTGCGTGACTTCGCCGGCAAGCGGCTGGACTACTTCGTCAGCGGTTGGGGCACCGGCGGCACCCTGACCGGCGTTGGCGAAGTGCTGAAACTGGCCCGCCCGGAGACCCGCATCATCGCCACCGAGCCGGCCGGCGCCGCGCTGCTGGCCGGCAAGGACTTCACCCCGCACAAGATCCAGGGCTGGACCCCGGACTTCGTGCCGGAGGTGCTCAACCGCGAGGTCTACGACGCGCTCTACTCGGTGCAGGACGAGCGCGCCATCGAGATCGCGCGCCGCCTGGCCGCCGAGGAAGGCATCTTCGTCGGCATCTCCTCCGGCGCCACGGTGGCCACCGCGCTGGAAGTGGCGGCCAAGGCCGAAGCCGGCTCGGTGGTGCTGGCGGTGGCCCCGGATACCGGCGAGCGTTACTTCTCCACCCCGCTGTTCGCCGACGTCAACGATGGCTCGGACGACGACTGGCTGGCCGGTCTGCCGTAACCGTCATTACTGGATGCATCCGTCGAAGGCCGCCTCCGGGCGGCCTTCGTGTTTGCCGCCCGCGACGTGAAGACGAATCGCGCCCGATGAGACGGGACCGGTGCAGACTGGCCGCGGGCAGGTCGCCCGGGTGTGCCGTCACACTTTTCTCATACAGGGAGCGGGAAGATCACAGCCATGAGCATCGAAGTCTGGCAGGGCGACATCACCGAACTGGCTGTTGACGCCATCGTCAACGCGGCCAACGAAACCCTGCTTGGCGGCGGCGGTGTGGACGGGGCCATCCATCGCACGGCAGGCCCGGGCCTGCTGGCCGAGTGCGAGCGCCTGCCGGAACTGCGGCTGGGCGTGCGCTGCCCGACCGGCGAGGTCCGCGCCACCGACGGCTACAACCTGCCGGCCCGCCATGTGTTCCACGCGGTCGGCCCGGTGTGGCGCGACGGCCGTTATGACGAGGCCGCGCTGCTGGCCAACTGCTATTGGCAGTCGCTGCGCCTGGCCGAACAGATGGGGCTGGAATCGATCGCCTTCCCGGCCATCAGCTGCGGGGTGTACGGCTACCCGCTGCACCAGGCCGCGACCATCGCCGTCACCGAAACCATGACCTGGCAGAAGAGCCACCCGCACCCGCTGCGCATCATCCTGGTGGCGTACAACGCGGCGGCCTTCAAGATCTACCAGCAGGCGCTGGCCAGGGAAGGCCTGAGCAACGAGCCGGCGGCACCGCCGCTGGTGCCACTGGTCGGGCTGGCGGCCGGCTGAGGCCGTCCCTTCGGTTCAGGAACGGCCCTTCCCCTGCCTGCGGCACAGGAAGGCAACGGTCATGCGCCGTCGAGGATTCCGGGCAGGCCGGGACTGCATCCCGGCCTGCCGATCAGATCTGGCCGCCGGTGCCGTAGACCCACGCATCGAAGAACGGCTGCAGCGATCGCCCTGCCGCCGCTTCCATCGCCTGCTGGAAATCCCGGGTCACCACCGAGCGCCCGTCATTGGCCTGGGTATAGGCACGCAGCCCCTGCCAGAACACCGCCTCGCCCAGTTCGCCGCGCAGGCGATGCAGCACGTAGGCACCCTTCTGGTAGACCACGGCGCGGTCATCGGCGCTGGGCCTGTTCCAGTCCGGATACACCAGCGCGCGGTCCGCCCCGCTCTCGCGCAGCTTGCCGATGCGTGCTTCCCAACGCGCCACCATCTGCTGGTACGCCGCCTCGCCCTGCGCATGCTGCAGCCACGCGGCGGTCATGAAGTTGGCCATGCCTTCGTTGAGCCAGAAGTGCTCCCAGCCCGCGCAGGTCACCCGGTTGCCCCACCACTGGTGGGCCGCCTCATGGGCCAGCAGGCCCTGCCGGCCCGGGTCGTCCAGCAGCTCCTTGCCATAGGCTTCGGACAGCAGCGACAGCCCCGCCATTTCCTGGCCGATCGTGCGCGCCACCAAGGCCTGATGATAGTCGCCGTTGTAGGCCAGCCCGGCGCGTGCGGCGAAGAAGTCGAGCATGTCACCGGTGGCGGCGAACACCTGCGCCAGCTCGGCATCGGTGCGGTCCACCGAATAGAAGTGCAGGTCGATGCTCCCGTGGCGCTGCTGCACGTGCCGGTACGGGCCGGCGGCGAAACCATAGACATAACCCGGCATCGGCGTGCGCAGCCGCCAGCGGCGCTCGATGCGGCCGTCGTCGAGCAGGCGGGACGGCATCACCTCGCCTACCGCGGTGGCCTGCACGGTGCCTGGCAGGCGCAGGGCAAGGTCCAGCGTGGCCCGTGCATCCGGCGCATCCAGCGAGGGCATCCATTGGCTGGTGGAGAAGACCGTGTAGGCCTCGTTGCGGGCGGGTGCGAACTCCAGCCCGAACGGTGGCTTGCCGTGGTAGCGCAAGGCCACGCTGGACGTTTCACCCGGTGCCAGTGGCGCGGGCAAGGTGATGCGCAGCTTGCCTTCGCCCTGCATGAAGTCCAGCGAAGCCTCGCCCTGGCGTACCACCGCAATCTGCAAGGCGCCGCTGTCCAGCTCCAGCTGCTGCAGCGGGGTGTCACCGGCGCGGAAGCGCACGACCTGTTCGCCCTGGATTTCACCGGCGGCGATGTCCAGGTCCAGCATGGTCTGGTAATGCAGCACCTGGAAGTTCCGCTCCGCCGCGATGCCGGACAGCGGCAACCACAGGGCCAGTGCCAACCACCACCGGTGCTGTTTTCCTTCGCGCATGTGCTGCTGCCTTGTTCGGGAAGCCGCGATTGTAGGGGCAGGTTGCTTCTGGGGCTTCTCCCTCCCCGGCTCTCCCCTTGGCTGCGCCAAAGGGAGGGGGCCCAAAGCGAGTGCTGCGATGACCTGACAGATCGTACTAGACCGCCCCCTCCCTTTGGCGCAGCCAAGGGGAGGGCTGGGGAGGGGTAAGCCCTTCCTTCCAAAGAGCAGAAACGAAAACGCCGGCACAAGGCCGGCGTTCCCGATCAACATGGAGCGGCGATCAGCCGTTCCACTTGCCCAGCGCCGCCTGGCCGTTTTCCTTGGCGCGCTCGAACACGGTCTTCTGTGCCGCGGCGTAGTTGCCCTTCATGTCCTTGGCCCACAGCTTCAGCGCGGCCTGCTGCATGGCGCGGCCGTAGGAGAAGCTCAGCGGCCACGGCAGGTTGCCCAGCTGGTTCATGGCGTTGAGGTGCGCGGTGGACTGCTCGTCGCTCTGACCACCGGACAGGAACACGATGCCCGGCATGATGGCCGGCACGGTCGACTTCAGGCACATCACGGTCGACTCGGCCACTTCCTCCACGTCCACCTGCTCGTCGCAGGTCTTGCCCGGGATGACCATCGAGGCCTTCAGGATGGTGCCTTCCAGCACCACGTTCTGCTGGTACAGCGCATCGAACAGCGAGCGCAGGGTGGCTTCGGTGACTTCGTAGCAGGTCTCGATGTCGTGGTCGCCGTCCATGATCACTTCCGGCTCGACCATCGGCACCAGGCCGCATTCCTGGCACAGGGCGGCATAACGGGCCAGCGCGTGGGCGTTGGACTCGATGCAGGTGCCCGACGGCATGCTTTCGCCGATGTTGATGACCGCACGCCACTTGGCGAAGCGGGCGCCGAGCTTGTAGTACTCCTGCAGGCGCTCGCGCAGGCCGTCCAGGCCTTCGGTGACCAGCTCGCCCGGGCAGCCGGCCAGCGGGTGCGCACCCTTGTCGACCTTGATGCCCGGGATCATGCCGTTGTCGGCCATGTACTTGGCGAACGGCACGCCGTCCTTGGTCGACTGGCGGATGGTTTCGTCGTACAGGATCGCGCCGGAGATGTGCTCGTTGAGCTTGGGCGTGGTCAGCAGCAGCTCGCGATAGGCACGGCGGTTCTCTTCCGTGTTCTCGATGCCGACGCTGGCAAAGCGCTTGGCAATCGTGCCGGTGGATTCGTCGATGGCGATGATGCCCTTGCCCGGTGCGACCATTGCCTGGGCGGTTTCAGCCAGCAGTTCGATGCTCATTGAGTTTCCTGTAACAGGGGTGCGGGAAAACCCGGATTATAGCCCGGCCCGCTCGCGAGCTGTCCGCCCGCAAGGTCTGGAACCGGTTTCAATCCGCCCTGTCAGGACAAATCTTGTCCGCCCCGATCAGCTTCCTGACCGGGGCGTTGTCTCACGCCCGCGCGATCAGAGTTCGCCCAGGCCGCTGGCGCGACCGTCCGCGCCCACTTCGAGCAGGCGCAGCGTGTTGGTGGCGCCATGGGTTTCCATGTGCTCACCACTGGTGAACACCACGCGGTCACCGGCTTCCAGCTGTTCGGCCTCGACCAGCAGACGGATGCTGCCACGCGCGGCTTCGCGCGGGGTCAGGCCACGGCTGTCGAAGTTGATCGGGAACACATCGCGCATCAGCGCCATCTGGCGGCGTGCACCGTCATGGCGGGTGACCGCGTAGATCGGCGCCTTGGCACGGAAGCGCGACAGGTAACGCGCGGTGCCACCGGATTCGGTCATCGCCACGATGGCACGCACGCCCACGTGCTGGGACAAGAACATGGTGGCCATGGCGATGGCCTGGTCGGCGCGCTCCAGGTTGCGCGGCGAGGCGTTGAAGTCGGTTTCGGTCTGGAACTGGCGTTCGGCGCCCAGGCAGATGCGGGCCATCGCCTCGACCGCCTTGACCGGGTAGGCGCCGGCCGCGGTTTCGGCCGACAGCATCACCGCATCGGTGCCGTCGATGACCGAGTTGGCCACGTCCAGCACTTCGGCGCGGGTCGGGATCGGGCTTTCCACCATCGACTGCAGCATCTGCGTGGCGGTGATCACCACCTTGTTCTGCGCCAGCGAGGCCTTGATGATCTTCTTCTGCAGGCCCGGCAGCTCGGCATCGCCGATTTCCACGCCCAGGTCGCCGCGGGCCACCATCACCACGTCGCTGGCCTCGACGATCTCCTCCAGGTTCTCGATGGCTTCGGTGCGCTCGATCTTGGACACCAGCGCCGCGTCGCAGCCATGCTGCTGGGCGATCGCGCGTGCGTCGTTCATGTCCTGCGCATTGCGGCAGAACGAGACGGCGATGAAGTCCACGCCGATCTTGGCGACGATGCCGATCAGTTCCTTGTCACGCTCGGTCAGCGCGCCCAGCGACAGGCCGCCGCCCTGCTTGTTCAGGCCCTTGCGGTCGGACAACACGCCATCGTTGAGCACGGTGTTGATGATGCGCTCGCCCTGCACTTCGACCACCTGCAGCTGCATCAGGCCGTCATCAAGCAGCAGCACGTCACCCGGGCCCACGTCCTGCGGCAGCCCCAGGTAGCTCACGCCCACCTGGCTGGCATCGCCGGACGGCGCGCTGCTGCTGGCGATCAGGTCGAAGCGGTCGCCCGCCTTGAGCGTGACCTTGCCTTCGGCAAAGCGTTCGATGCGGATCTTCGGGCCCGGCAGGTCGGCCAGGATGCCCACTTCCACGCCCACGCGCTGCGCGGCGGCGCGGACCTCGGCGGCGCGCTTGGCCTGGCCGGACGGATCGCCGTGGGAGAAGTTCAGGCGGACCACGTTGACGCCAGCGCGGAACAGCTCATCCAGTACCCCTGGCGCATCGGTCGCAGGGCCGAGGGTGGCAAGAATCTTGGTGCGGCGCTGACGTTCAAGCATTGTGCGAAGTCTCCCTATCGAAGCCGCCGAAAGTAGCACATCCATTGCATGACAACGATGTCGCATACGATTTCATAAGACACTTTCTGCACTGTCCCAAAGACAGCTGGGACAGCCTGTCTGGACATACCGTACGGCATGACAACGCGGGTCCCATCGCTGTCCCGAGCTGCATGCACCGGGAACATGATGGCGCAATGATGCGGCGATGTCCGGGCCGCTGCGTGGCGGAGAAGGGACATCCCCACCGGACAGACGGGACAGGCTGCGCCGTGCCCGCGGGCGGAACGCAACGCCCCGGGGGAACCCTGCCCTGAAATGCACAGGCCCCGCGAAGCGGGGCCTGTGCGTTCGTTCAACCGTGCAGTACCGCAGCCAGTTCGTCCGGCGTCTCCGCCAACCGCCCTGCCCCGGCGGCGAGCAGTTCCTCACGGCCGCCGAAACCCCACAGCACACCGACATTGCGCATGCCGTGGTGACGCGCGCCTTCGATGTCCATGCGGCGGTCACCGATCATCCAGCATTGCGCCGGCGCCAATGACAGCCGCTGCAGGGCCTCGGCAATCAACTGCGGCTTGTCGCTGCGCGAGCCGTCCGGCGTGGCACCGATGACGTCCTCGAAGCAACCGCCAAACGGCAGGTGCTCGATGATGCGCTGGGCATGCGGTTCGTTCTTGGCGGTGACCACGGCCAGGCGATGCCCGGCCGCGTGCAGGCCCTGCACGACCTCACCGATACCGGCGTAGATATCGTGCTCCTGCCAGCCAAGCACTTCGAAGCGCTCGCGGTACAGCTCCACTGCCTGCTCCACGCGCTGCGCATCATTGAACAGCGGGCCGAAGCTGGTGCGCAGCGACGGGCCGATCCACTTGCGCAGCGCGGCCTCCGGCGGAACCGGTTGCTGCATCTTCTCCAGTGCGTAGGCCACGCAGCGGGTGATCCCGACGGCCGAATCAATCAGCGTGCCGTCCAGATCGAAGAAGAACACATCCCGGCTCACTGACCGCGGGCCTCCAGCGCGGCCACCGCCGGCAGGGTCTTGCCTTCCAGGAACTCCAGGAACGCGCCGCCGCCGGTGGAGATGTAGCTCACTTCCTTGGCGATGCCGTACTTGTCCACGGCGGCCAGGGTGTCACCACCGCCGGCGATGGAGAACGCCTGCGAGCTGGCGATGGCGCGGGCCAGTGCCTCGGTGCCCTTGCCGAACGCGTCGAACTCGAACACGCCAACCGGGCCGTTCCAGACCACGGTACCGGCCTTGGCGATCAGTGCGGCGTACTGCTCGGCGGTCTTCGGGCCGATGTCCAGGATCATGTCGTCGGCACCCACCGCATCGACCGCCTTGACCGTGGCCGGCGCGTCGGCGGCGAACGCCGGTGCGACCACCACGTCGACCGGCAGCGGGATTTCGGCGCCGCGCGCCTTGGCCGCGGCGTCGATGTTGCGCGCGGTGTCGAGCAGGTCGTTCTCGACCAGCGACTTGCCCACGCCATGGCCTTCGGCCGCGATGAAGGTGTTGGCGATGCCACCACCAACGATCAGCTGGTCCACCTTGCTCACCAGGCTGGACAGCAGCTCCAGCTTGGTCGACACCTTGGAACCGGCGACGATGGCCAGCAGCGGACGGGCCGGGTTGGCCAACGCCTTGTCCAGCGCATCCAGCTCGGCCATCAACAGCGGGCCACCGGCGGCAACCGGTGCGAAGCGGATCACGCCATGCGTGGACGCCTGCGCACGGTGCGCGGTGCCGAAGGCATCCATCACGAACACGTCGCAGAGCGCGGCGTACTTCTTCGACAGCGCTTCGTCGTCCTTGCCCTCGCCCACGTTCATGCGGCAGTTTTCCAGCAGCACGATCTTGCCCGGGGCCACATCCACGCCGTCCACCCAGTCCTTGACCAGCGGCACGTCCACGCCCAGCAGTTCGGATAGCCGCGTGGCGACCGGTGCCAGCGAATCGGCCTGGCTCCACACGCCTTCCTTCGGGCGGCCCAGGTGCGAGGTGACCAGCACCGCGGCGCCCTTTTCCAGCGCCAGCTTCAGCGTCGGCAGCGAGGCAGTGATGCGCTGCTCGGAGGTGATCCTGCCGTTCTCGTCGATCGGCACGTTCAGATCCTGGCGGATCAGGACACGCTTGCCGGAAAGATCGAGGTCGGTCATGCGAACGATGGACATGGCAGTATCTGCTCCGCAGGGGTTAGGAAACCCCCATTTTCGCCCGCCCCGGCAACCGGGGCAAACCCGGGATTCGTTCCGATGCAGATACCGCTGCCCCAACCTGAACTGCACAGCAGCCGCCTGCGCCTGCGCGAGGTCCGCCAGGACGACGCCGCGGCCCTGTACGACATCCATTCCGACCCGGTGGTGATGCGCTACTGGAGCTACCCGGCCTGGACCGAACTGGCACAGGCCGAGCAGAAAGTGGCCGACATCCTGAGCCAACGGCGCGAGCAGGAAATACTGATCTGGGCGATCGCGGACAAGGCGAGCGACCAGTTGATCGGCACCGCCGTTGCCTTCGCGCTGAACCGCGACCAGGGCCGCGCCGAGATCGGCTACAGCCTGCGCCGTGACCGGCAGGGGCAAGGGCTGGCAGTGGAAGCGATGCGGCTGATCGTGCCCTACCTGTTCGATGTGCTTGAACTGCGGCGGCTGGAAGCGGACATCGACCCACGCAACGCAGCCTCGTGCCGGCTGGTGGAAACGCTTGGCTTCGTGCGCGAAGGCGTGTTGCGTGAGCGCTGGCGCGTCAACGGCGAGATCACCGATACGGCGCTGTATGGGCTGCTGGAACGGGACTTCAGGCGCGGGGAATGACCCGCAACGCGCCGATGCGATGCTTCATGGCGCTGCGGTTGCTGCAGGAGTGGAGCCTACCCCTCCCCAGCCCTCCCCTTGGCGGCGCCAAAGGGAGGGGGCGGTTCCGCGTGAGCTGTCGGGTCGCAGCACTGTCCGGCCACAGCAGAAGCCGCTCCTGGCCCCCTCCCTTTGGCGCAGCCAAGGGGAGGGCTGGGGAGGGGTAGCCTTCAAAAGCAAAAGCCCTGCGATCCAGCAAACCGGCAAGCGCCACCTCTCACTGCTTTCCGGCCTGACCACTGCGGATCAGGCTGAGCGCAAACCCGGCCACCACCAACGCCCCCAACACCAGCACGGCCCATAGCACGAGGTTCTTCCAGTCGCGCGGCGTCTGAGCCGGCTGGTACGCCGCGTCACCTGCACGCTGCGCCTGCGCCCCCAGGCTTGCCGCAGCCGGTTGCCACTGCTGGCCGTTGCGTGCGCGCAGCGCATCCAGCATCGGGTCGAGCGCGGCCTGCGCCTGGCCCACGTTCGCGCTGCCCGCCACCAGCAGGTACGGCGCCCTGCCCTGCGCCAGGAACATCACGCTGCCCGGGCGGTAGCCCAATCGCAGCTCCGGGGCCTGCGCCGGCTCCGAACCGGGCTCTGCCTGCAGGCGCCATTCGCGGTCCGTAACCGTCCCGGAGGTCTCCAGCGGGGCCGAGCGCTGCTGCTGGCCGCCTTCGCTCAGGTTCCACGCATTCCAACCCTGGGTCAGGGTCTGCCAGTGCGGGGTCTGGCCGTCCGCGCCGGTGCGGTCCAGGTCGCGACTGGAAACCGTCCAGCTCACCGCACTGTTGGCCGGCATCACCACATCCAGCCGCTGCACCGGCAGGCGTCCCTTGAGCGTGTACAGATAGCCGTCACGGGCGTTGCCACCGGATTGCGCCTGCAGGACCTGCCATTGCCAGTCGCCGGCGTCGACCATGTCGGCCATCTCACCGCGCAGGCCGCGCAGGGCCGGCGCACCGTGCCGCTGCAGTGGCACCAGCCGCAGGTAGCGCAGGCCGCTCTCGACCTTGATGGTGGTGTTGCGCAGGGCACGGCCCTGGTTGTTCAACTGCACCAGCCGCACCTGCGGATCCAGCACCTGCCAGCCGCGCAGGTCATCGCTGCCTTCCAGGCGGTAGCCCAGGTCGAGCGTTGCCGAGGGGTCCGCCCAATCAACCTGCAATGCACGCAGCTTGCCGGCATCCTTGTCCAGGTCCACCAGCCACACCGGATCGGCACTACCCGCTTCTCCGGCCCGTGCCACCGAGTTGCGGATGGACAACACCTTGCCGCCGCCGTCCCGCTCGACCACCACGCTCAGGTCATCATCCGCCGTCGCTGCGGACACCGGCAGCGCGAACCAGGACAACTCCACCGTGCGCAGCGGTGCGGACAGCGGCATGGCCGCTGCGTACACCGCGCTGGCCACCGGCTTGCCATCGGCATCGAGCACGCGTACATCGCGCAGGTCGCGCCAGTGCGCGGCGGCATACACGGAGGCATCCAGCGACACCCGGTACGCGCCCGCGTCCGGCTGGGACAACTGCAACGGCCATTGCCGGGCGAAATCGTCGGCAGCCTGCGCGCCCATCGGCAATAGGGCCAGCCACAGCAGACGCTTGATCATGCGGATACTTCCTCGTTGTTGTTCGTCGCTGCCGCGCGTCGCGGCGGTGCCGGGGCCAGCCAGCCCACCAGGGTGCACAGCAGGCCATAGGCGATGAACGCGCCAATGCCCAGCAGGTCGCCGAGGTTGCCACGATCGACCAGCAGCAGCTTGGCCAGCACTACGCCCATCAGGATCGCGCCGGCCAGCCACAGCCCCCATTGCCCACGCCGCGAGCCGGATACCCAGCCCACCACGCCCAGCAGGCTCCACACCACGGTCAGGCTGGTCTGCGCCAGCTGGGTGCCAAGCAGACGATCACTCCACGGCTCACCGCCCCACTGATGCACGGCGCGCAGGGTCATCACCGTCACCAGCACCAACGCGGCGACGGCCATCCCCACCAGCTGCGCCGGCGGCGCATGTCCGTCACGGCCCTGCCACACGCGCATGGCGACCAGCACCAGCACTGCGACCTCGGCCAGCTCCAACGGATTGAACAGCACGATCCAGGGTAGCGGCGCGGCGTTGCCGGCGCTGGCCAGCGAGCCCAGCCACCACAGGCCAAGCACGCCGAACACCGCCGCCTGCAATGCCAGGCGGTAGCGACCGAAAGCCTCGCCCAACGGTTGCGCCAGCCAGTTCCAGCGACGCAGCGACACCAGGCCGAGCAGCAACCAGGGCGATGCCAGCAGCAGCCCGACCCAGCCTTCGGCCAGCGTGAAACGCTCGCCGATGTGCCAGGCCAGCAGCGACAGCACGGTCGGCCACAACAGCCACCACGCCAACTGCGCCAGGCCCGCGATCACGCCGCTGCCGGCACGCAGGCACAACAGGCTGCGGATGCCGAGCACCGCGAACACCAGCCAGGCCCAGAGCCCGTATCCGGCAAACGGCTGGCCGTAGTTGTCGACCTGCAGGAATGCCAACGGGAACGCGACCACCAGGCATCCCAGCGTGGTCAACGACAACAGCAGGGCCGGCGCACGCCGCTGTACTTCGGCGGCCAGCCAACCGGTCACGCCGAACACCAGCAAGGCCACGTGCAGACGGCTGCTCCACGCCACATGCTGGTCGTTCTCGTGGAGCAGATTGCCCAGCCACCAGAGCAGGCCCCAGCCGTAGGCAGCGATGGCCACCGGCAGGCGACCTGCACCGCGGTACAACCAGGCGGTGGCCAAGCCAGCCAGCGCGATCAGCAACGCCCCCATGAAGGTCGCGTTAGCGATGGCCAGAGTGCCATAGCCATAGGCATTACCCGCACCGATGAGCAGCGCGCCGCCGGCCAGCACCTGCAGGCCGATACCGGTCCAGCGCGCGAGCCTGCGGTCCTGCATGAGCCCCAGCCACACCAGGCCGGCCCCCTCCAGCGCGAACACCGAAGCGGTGACGCGCGCGGACAAGGCCAGCGGCACCGCCAACGTCGCAAAGCCCACCGCCAGGATCGCGTAACCGCGCGCCAGCACGTCCAGGCGCTCCTTGTGGATCAGCGCCTTGGCCAGCAGCGCATACACCACCGCCACGCCCAGCGCGCACAACGCCAGCGGCATGCGCTCGCCCTGCAGCAACCCTGCCTGCAGCGAGAACGCGATCAACGGCGTGCCGAACAACAGGCAACCATCGATGCGGGCGCTGCCCGGCGTGCTTGCCTTGCGTGCATACAGCAAGGGCAGCAGCAGGTAGAACACGAAGAACAGCACCAGGAACGGCTGGGTGCTGTTGAACTTGGCCGGTGCGTACTGCAGCACGCCCCACAGCGTGCCGATGCCCCAGGTGAAGGCGAAGCCCAGCAGGTTGAGGATGCGCCACGGGCGTACCCAGGCGATGGCGAAGATGCCGGCGTTAAGCAGCGCGTA
The DNA here is from genome assembly GCF_056393195.1 of Stenotrophomonas sp. Steno-C18. NCBI lineage: Bacteria > Pseudomonadati > Pseudomonadota > Gammaproteobacteria > Lysobacterales > Lysobacteraceae > Stenotrophomonas > Stenotrophomonas sp. Steno-C18. The sequence continues at coordinate 52,914 of NZ_JBWJOX010000003.1, forward strand.
GTACGAGAACAGGCCCACGTGGTTGCCACTGTTGCTGGACAGCCAGATCGGCGCCATGAACCCGGCCAGCACCCCCAGGATGGCCAACGTACGTGACTCCTGCAGCACCGCCATCACCGACAGCCCGGCGATCAACACCACGCTGATCAGGAACGCGGGCACCGCATCGATGAAGCCGTAGATCTTGAACGCCGCAAACACGGTCAACAGCAATATGCCGATGCTGCCCCCCTGCAGCGCCAGGGCGAATGTCCGGTGGATTTCACGCTTGCGCCAGGCGAAGACCAGCCCGACCAGGGCCGCCACACTGACCGCCACCAGGCGCATCTGCGCGGAGATGCTCACCCAGCCCTGGTCACTGGCGTACTTGAGCAACGCCGCGACACCGGCCAGCAACACCAGCATGCCCACCTTGACCGGCACATTGCCGCTGGTGAACCACTGGCGGACACGTTCGATGCCACGTTCGATGAAATTGGGCCCGGAGGGCGCGGCCGGCGCGCGTCTCGGCTCCGGGGTTGGTTCCGGGATCGGCTCTACCGGTGCCGCAGACACGCGGACCGGCTCCGGCAAGGGCGGTGGTGCGGGAGCCGCCGACGTCACGTCGAGCGGCGGCGCTGCCACGGCCGGCGCCGTTTCGGGGATGGCCTCCGGCAGCTGCGTGGCTAGCTCCTCGAATGCGTCGGGTTGCATCCAGCCGTAGGGCCGCTCTGCCTCGGTGGCGGACGCCGGCCCCTGCGCTGCCAATACCGCCTCCAGCGCCGCGACCCTGCGCTTGAGCGAGGACACCGACACCAGCGCGATCAACAGCAGCACCGGCATCGCCAGCACCACGATCAGCAGCAGGATCCCGAACAACCACAGTATCTCTTCCATTACCGTCCTTGTACCCCGTCAGGTGCCGCACCACCTTAATCACGCGCTTGGGAAACGCAAGCCGTCACGCGACTACTTCACGCGTAGATAACATCCCTCAAGTCGCCGCAGCCACCGCCTCCCGGGCATCGAAGTCGCGGCGCGCCGCATCCATCACCTCCCGGTGTTCATCGGCCCAGTGCAGCAGCGCATCCACCGGCTGCAACAGTGAACGCCCCAGGGCGGTCAAGGCGTAGTCCACCTGCGGCGGCACGGTGGGATGCACCGTGCGGCTGACCAGGCCATCGCGTTCCAGCGCCTTCAAGGTACGCGCCAGCATCCGCGGCGAGATGCCCTGCAGCTCGCGGCGCAATGCGTTGAAACGCAGCGCCTGCGCCCGCAGGGCGATCACCGCCAGCAGGCTCCAGCGCTCACCGACCCGTTCCAGCAGCAGGCGCATCTGTTGGCAGTACGCCGCCCCCTGCTCGCGGCCGCGCACGGTATCACCGGTGTGAGTAGCTGCCATCAACGTGCCTCCTTGTGCCGCCGAACCGTGCGCCCCATCAATAGACCATGCCGATGGCTCGGCCGCCAAGTACGCCGGGCCCCGCGTCCCGCATCCGCGCAAAGGAGTTCCCATGTCCGACCTAATCCTCCGCAACGAGCCGCTCGGCCGCCCCTGGCCCGGCACCGACCCGTTCCTGTTCTGCATGCACCACCTGGACCACTACCCTGCGGCCACCGCCGAGCAGGGCGTGGACATGCGCCAGCTCGGCGGGCGTGAACTGGGCCAGGACTTCAGTGGCAAGGACGGCTGGAGCATGTACCACGGCGTCACCGTGCCCGGTTTCCCGGCCCACCCGCATCGCGGCTTCGAGACCGTCACCATGGTGCCGCAGGGGCTGGTCGACCATGCCGACTCGCTCGGTGCCACCGCGCGCTATGGCGACGGCGACGTGCAGTGGCTCACCACCGGCCGCGGCGTGCAGCACTCGGAGATGTTCCCGCTGCGCGAGCGCGGGCAACCCAACCCGCTGGACCTCTACCAGATCTGGTTGAACCTGCCGCCGCGCAACAAGATGACCGACCCGGAGTTCGTGATGCTGTGGGGCGAACAGGTCCCGTGGTACCGCCATGAAGGTGCGGCGGTCAAGGTCGTGGCTGGCCGCTACCAGCCGCAGGAGTCGGCACAGGCCGCCATCGTGCCGCTGGCGCCGGCGCGCAACTCCTGGGCTGCCAACCCGGACGCCGACGTCGCCATCTGGCAGATCCTGCTGCAGCCGGGAGCGACCTTGACCCTGCCAGCCGCGACCGGCACCGGCACCCGGCGCACGCTGTATGTGCACGGCGGCCAGCAGCTGGAGGTGGATGGCAGCCCCGTGGCCAGCCCCCGCCTGCTGGAAGTCGCCGCCGATGCCACGCTGCCCCTGCACAACACCGGTACCGAACAGGTCCGGATCCTGCTGCTGCAGGGCGTGCCGATCGGCGAACCGGTAGCGGCTTATGGCCCGTTCGTGATGAACACCGCCGGGGAGATCGAACAGGCCCGCCGCGACTATGGGCGCACCCAGTTCGGCGGCTGGCCGTGGCCCAGCTACGGCCCGGTACATCCGGCTGGACAGGGACGCTTTGCCAGGTACCCCGGCAGCGACACCATCGATACACCACCGACCGCCTGATCCCGGCAGCAAGGCACCCTCGCCCGGGCCGGCACGGTGCATTCCCCGCGACGGCGACCATTGATCGACGGCAAAAAGAAAGGGCGCCCTCAAGGCGCCCTTTCCCCATCCACGCAGCGTGCCGGTCAGGCAGCAACCACGCGCACCATTTCCAGGCACTTGTTGGAGTAGCCCCACTCGTTGTCGTACCAGCTGACCAGCTTGACGAAGGTGGAATCCAGCGCGATGCCGGCGTCGGCGTCGAACACCGAGGTGTGGGTCTCGCCACGGAAATCGGTGGCGACCACCTTGTCTTCGGTGTAGCCCAGGATGCCCTTCAGCGCGCCTTCGCTCTGTGCCTTCACTTCGGCGCAGATTTCGGCGTAGGTGGCTTCCTTTTCCAGCTCGACGGTCAGATCGACCACCGACACGTCCGAGGTCGGCACGCGGAAGCTCATGCCGGTAAGCTTCTTGTTCAGTTCCGGAATCACCACGCCGACAGCCTTGGCTGCACCGGTGGAGGACGGAATGATGTTTTCCAGGATGCCGCGGCCGCCGCGCCAGTCCTTGTTGGACGGGCCGTCAACGGTCTTCTGGGTGGCGGTAGCCGCATGCACGGTGGTCATCAGGCCGCGCTTGATGCCCCACTTGTCGTTGATGACCTTGGCCAGCGGGGCCAGGCAGTTGGTGGTGCACGAGGCGTTGGAGATGATGGCCTGGCCGGCGTAGGTCTTGTCGTTGACGCCGAACACGAACATCGGCGTATCGTCCTTGGACGGGGCCGACAGGATCACCTTCTTGGCGCCCGCATCAATGTGCTTCTGCGCGCTGACCTTGTCCAGGAACAGGCCGGTGGATTCGATGACGACATCGACGCCGACTTCGTCCCACTTCAGGTTGGACGGATCGCGTTCCTGGGTCAGGCGGATCTTCTTGCCGTTGACCAGCAGATCCTTGCCGTCGACCGCAACGTCAGCCTTGAAACGGCCATGCACCGAGTCGTACTTGAGCATGTAGGCCAGGTAATCCGGCTCGAGCAGATCGTTGATGGCCACGATCTCGATGTCGTTGCCGAAGTTCAGCACTGCCGAACGCAGCACGTTGCGCCCGATGCGACCGAAACCGTTGATGCCGACCTTGATTGCCATGTTCACAAGCTCCTGCAGCCGCAAGCCCGTTGCGGCGGGGGTTGAAAGGGGCCGCCATTCTAACAGGTGCGGCCCCCCGGCCGTGGCGCTGCGGGGAGCGCGGCCAGATGACCGCCAGCTGAGTGCAAACGGCTGTTTGATCAGGATCAAAGCGCCTCGGCGGTGCGCCCCGGACACTGGCGCCACCTCCACCACGTAACGGAATTACAACATGCGCAAGACCTCCGCCCTGTTGCTCTCCGGCCTGGCCGCCGCCATGGCCCTGGCCGCCGCTCCCGCCATGGCCCAGTCCAAGGGTGACTGGACGCTGGGCGTCGGCGTGCACGCCGTCGACCCGAAGTCCGATGCCGGTGACCTCAACGGCGCCGCCCTGGGCCTGGGCGCCCTGCCGACCAAGGTCGACAGCAGCGTCCGCCCGACCGTCACCTTCGAGTACTTCGTCGCCGACAACGTGGGCATCGAAGTGCTGGGCGCCCTGCCGTTCAAGCACGAAATCAGCATCGACGGCGTCGGCAAGGTCGGCGAGACCAAGCAGCTGCCGCCGGTCGTCTCGCTGCAGTACCACTTCGCCAACAGCAGCAAGGTCACCCCGTTCGTTGGCCTGGGCGTGAACTACACCAAGTTCTTCAGCACCGACAGCAAGGGTGCCCTGGCCGGCACCAAGCTGAAGCTGGAGGACTCCTGGGGCCTGGCCGCGCACGCCGGCCTGGACTTCGCCTTGAGCGAGAAGGGCGCGCTGCGCGTGGACCTGCGCTGGGCCGACATCGACTCCAAGGTCAAGGTCAACGGCAACACGCTGGGGACCGCCAAGGTCGACCCGCTGGTCTACGGCATGGCCTACGTCTTCAAGTTCTGAGCCACACCGGAACCTGCCGTACCCACGCCCTCCCGGCCTTGCCGGGAGGGCGTTCTGCCATGAACGGCATGCTGCCCGGCCATCGGCTGCCGCTAGAATGCGCCGATGAACAAGCCGTACCGACTCTCCGTTTCCCTCCTGGCTGTCGCCTTCACCGCCCTGCTGCCCGGCCACGCCCTTGCCTGGGGCGCACAAGGCCATCGACTGGTCGCGCGCGTGGCCGAAACCCGCCTGGACCCGCAGGCCAGGGCCGAGGTGGATCGCCTGCTGGCCACCGAACCCGGCGCCACGCTGTCCAGCATCGCCCCGTGGGCCGATGACCTGCGTTCGCAGGACCCCGGCCTGGGCCGCCGCTCGGCCGGCTGGCACTACATCAACATGGCCGAGGAAGGCTGCGACTACGACCCGCCCAAGCACTGCCCGAACGGCAACTGCGTGGTCGAAGCACTCAAGGCGCAGTCGCAGATCCTGGCCGACCCGAGCAAGTCCGACGCCGAGCGCCTGCAGGCGCTGAAGTTCGTCGTGCACCTGGCCGGCGACGTGCACCAGCCCATGCATGCCGGCTACGGCCATGACCGCGGTGGCAACACCTATCAGTTGCAGTTCAACGGACGCGGCACCAACCTGCATTCGGTGTGGGACAGCGGCATGTTCTACCCGCTGCAGTTGAACGACGACCAGTTCCTGGAGCGGCTTGAAGCCCTGCCCGCCCCGCGCGACGTCGGGCGCCCGCAACTGCAGCGCGATGCCACGCGCTGGGCCGAGCAGTCCTGCAGGCTGGCCACCCGCAAGGGCGTGTACCCGGACACCCGCAAGGTCGGCGAGGAGTACGCCGCCACCTGGCGCCCCGTGGCCGAAGCGCAGGTCCGCCTGGCCGGCGAACGCCTGGCGGCCCTGTTGAACGACCTGCTCGACAGGCACTGATCACCAGTGCCCGTTCCCCGGCGGCCGCCCGCCGCCGGGAACATCGCCTCAGCGCACGCCCGACTGGCTGCGCACCACCGTCCTGCCTTCGATCACCTCAAAGGTGAAGGCATAGGCCAAGGTCACCGGCACTTCCTCGATGCGCGTCGCGCCGCTGCAGTCATCCGCCGCACGCGGCGATACACCGGCGGGAAAGTGGCACCGTGCCGCCGGCACGAACGTCCACCGCGCGGTGGCGGCCTGGGCCGCCTGCAACAACCTCTGGTTGGCGGGATCGGCACCCGCCGCGCAGGCCGAATGGCCCAGCAGTGGCTCACTGCGCTGCACCTGTCCAGTGGCATCCAGGATCACCTGCACGCACACCGTGGTGGCCGGCAGTGACGGTTGCCGTGGATCCTGCGGCAGCTGCGGCGACGGCACCTGCACCGGTCGGGGCATGCGGAAGCCCTCGCTCGCCGCCAGCGTATAGGCATTGACTGACCCACCTGCCGCGCCGCTTTCCGGTACCAGCAGCCGCCGGTCGACGCTGTAGCTCGACGCTTCACGTTCCTGGACGACCGCGTGGCCAGCACAGCCGGACAGCACCAGCGCCAGTACGGCACCTCTCCCCCCACGCATGCTCAGCCCTCCGTCGCGTCGTCGGTGTGGGTCACCTCTTCGTCGAGGTCAAACCAGATCGGCACGCGCACCTTGCCGGCAACCGCCAGCCCGTCCCGGCGCGCCGGGGTGAAGCGCCATTGCCGAGCGGCCGCGATCGAGGCCGCATCGAATACGCCTTGCGGTCGCGACTGCACCACCGTGACGTCCGTGGCCGTGCCATCGGCCGCCACCTCGATCTCCAGCACGACCTTGCCACTGATGCCCTGATCCATCGCATCCAGCGGATAGGAGGGCGGCGCCTGCTGCTTGCTGATCACCACCACCTCGGCATCCCTGGCCGTCGCCACCGGAGAAGCGCGCATTTCCAGCGCCCATACCGAACGGCCGTCCGGCGTGGAGACCTGGATGCCAGCGGGCACCTCGGCGTTCATCAACAGCATCGGCGAGGACACCAGCACGCCATCGGCCTTCAGGCTCCCGCTCAGGCGCAGCAACTTCCCCTCCGGTTGCAGGGTGAATTCGCCGATCCAACCCACGCCCTTCTCCGAGGTCATGCGGAATGAGAACGGCTGTCCCAGTGGCTGGCGCAGCTCAAAGGTCTGCCGCGTGCCATCGAGCGTGGCGGTCACCACCACGCCATACAACGACAGCGGCGCCGCCTCCGTGCTGCGCGCCGGCTGTGCCGCCCATGCCGCATACCCCAGGCCCGAGGCCAACAGCGCCGACACCACCAGCATCGTCGCCCATTGCTTCTTTCCGGGTACAGGTCGCTTCAGCATGGCAATGCGCTCCTTCAATGGATGGTGGTCGTGCCAATGGCAACCCACAGGCAACGGGGACAACGCCAGCCCGGTTTTCAGCATGGCGTTGCCGTAGCTGCGACGTGCGCCACGGCTGCCGGCGATGACGCGCTCGTCGCAGGAAAACTCCTGGTCCTCGCGACAGCGCCGCACGGCCAGTGGCAACAGCGGGTTGAACCAGTACAGGCAGCGCAGCGCGGCCCACAATGCGTTGATGAGGATGTCGCCGCGGCGCAGGTGCACCTGCTCATGGCGGACCACCAGCTGCTGTTCAAACCGCTCGTAACGGCGCTCGAAGTCCGCCGGCAGCACGATGCGCGGCCGCAGCACGCCCATCGCGGCCGGCAGGCCGACAGCCCCCTGCGCCTGCCACAGGCCGTCACCGCGGCGCTCGACCGGCCCAAGCCCACGCAGGAAGCGCCGCTGCTGCACCCACAGCCCGGCCGCCATGCACAGCACGCCGGCGGCCCACACGAGCAACCACGCAACCGGACCAAGTGCCGCTTGGACCGGCGCCGCCAGCACCTGGGTGACCGGCCCCACCATCGCCGCTGGCAGCATCGGCGTTGCCACGACCTGCGGCGCAGGCAGCAGCACCGCTCCCAACGCCACCGGCACCGCCAGCCACAGCAGATACGCCGCGCTGGCCCCCAGCCAGCGGCGCACCGGTCCGCGCAATGCCAGCACCAGCAGCATCGCCGCACTGCTGGACAGCGTGGTCTTCAGCAGCACCTGCAGCAGCTCAACGCTGTTCATCGTCCAACTCCTCCAGCAGGCGGCGCAGTTCGGCCACGTCCTCGGTGCTGAGCTTGCGGTGCTGGCTGAAATGCGCGACCAGCGGCGCGACGCGACCATCGAACAGGCGATCGATCAGGCTGCGGCTCTCTTCCTGCACCCATGCATCGCGCTGCACGAGCGGCGAGTACAGGTAACGTCGCCCCTCCTTCTCGGCGGCGATGGCGCCCTTGTTGAGCAGGCGGTTGAGCAGTGTCTTCACCGTGGCCTCGGCCCAGTCGTTGCCACCGGGCAGGCGCGCCATCACCTCATCTGCCGAGAGCGGGTGGTCACCCCACAGCACCTGCATCACCACTGCTTCGGCCTCGCTGATCCGGATCATCGTTTACGCCTGTAAATTTTATTCGATTACACGAGTAAACGAATCCCCTGTCAAGCGTCCACAGGGAGATTCAGGCCCTGCGTGCTGTAATGCAGCCGACCACGCAGGAACCGTGCCCATGCCGCAACACCTGACCGATCTGGATGCTGCCGTCGACTGGCTGCTGGCCCGTGTGGACGGCCCCCTGCGCATCGCCGCGCCGCTGGCATTGGGCAAACCGCATCGCCTGCTCAACCAGCTCTATGCACGCATCGAGAACGATGCCGCGCGCCCGCTGCAGCTGTACACCGCGTTGTCGTTGAATCCGCCGATGGCCAAGGGTGATGGGCTGGAGGCGCGCTTCATGCGTCCGTTCGTCGAGCGCCACTTCGGCACGGATTTCCCGCGTTTGGCCTACGCCGATGCGATCCGCCGCGACGCCCTGCCCGCCCATGTGCAGGTGGAGGAGTTCTACATGCAGTCCGGCGCCCTGCTCGGTTCGCGGCAGGCCCAGTGCGGCTACACCAGCCTCAACTACACCCATGCCGCCGACGCGGTGGCACAGCGCGCACCGCATGTCATCGTGCAGAAGGTGGCATTCCGCGAAGGCAACCGGCGGCTGTCGCTGTCCTGCAACAACGACATCACCCAGGACACGCTGGACGCCATCGCCCGCCGCGGCCTGCCGCGCCCCCTGCTCATCGCCGAAGTGGACCCGCAACTGCCCTGGCTGGGCGGCAGCGCCACGGTGGCCCCGGACTTCTTCGACCTGGTGGTGGTCCCGCCGGGGCCGTATCCGCAACTGTTCGGGTTGCCACGACAACCGGTGAGCGATGCCGACTACGCCATCGGCCTGTACGCCAGTGCCCTGGTGCGCGACGGCGGCACCCTGCAGATCGGCATTGGCACCCTGGCCGACGCGCTCAGCCATGCACTGGTCCTGCGGCATACCGACAACGCACGCTACCGGGCCATCATCGACGCGTTGGACCCGTCACTGGCCACGCACCCGCTGGTACGCGAAGCCGGGGGCCTGGAACCGTTCGAAGTCGGCCTGTATGGCTGCAGCGAGATGCTCAACGAGGGCTTCCGCGTACTGGTGCAACGTGGCGTGATCCGGCGCAAGGTGCATGAGGACCTGGCATTGATGCAGCGCCTGGCCAATGGCAGCGCCTACACCGCCGACCATGCGACCCTCGCGGCGGAAGGCGAGTACCTGCACGGTGCCTTCTACCTCGGCTCGCCGGAGTTCTACGACTGGCTTCGGCACCTGCCCGAAGAGGAGTGCCGGGCGATCGGCATGCGCCGCATCAGCGAGATCAACCAGCTCTATGGCGGCAATGAGGCACTGGAACAGCTGCAGCGCCGCGACGCGCGCTTCTTCAACTCCTGCATGATGGCCACCGCCCTGGGGGCAGCAGTGTCCGACGCACTGGAGGACGGCCGCGTGGTATCCGGCGTGGGCGGCCAGTACAACTTCGTGGCGATGGCCCACGCGCTGCCGGACGCGCGCAGCGTGCTGATGTTCCGCGCCGTCCGCGAGGAGGCCGGGAAGCCGGCCTCCAACGTGCGCTGGAACTATGGGCACACCACCATCCCACGTCATCTGCGCGACGTATTCGTCAATGAGTACGGCATCGCCGACCTGCGCCACCGCACCGACGAGGACTGCGTGATCGCCATGGCAGGGATCACGGATGCGGCGTTCCAACCCGCACTGCTCGAACAGGCCAAGGCCAGCGGCAAGCTGGCCACGGACTTCACCGCGCCGCCATCGTGGCGGCGCAATCGTGGCGATACCCTCGCTGCGGTGCTGGCGCCGTTCCGCGCCGATGGCGGCCTGCCGGACTATCCGTTGGGCAGCGATTTCACCGCCATCGAACAAGACCTGCTGCGCGCATTGACCTGGCTCAAGGCCAGCACCGCCACCCCCAAGGCCAAGCTGCGCACCGTCATGGCAGCGATGGCCCAGGCCACCGGCGACAACGATGCGATGTACCTGCAGCGGATGGGATTGGACACGCCCGGCACACTCGGCGACCGACTCAACGCACGACTGCTGCGGCTGGGACTGGCCCGCACGCTGCGCGCGGGTTGATGCCACGCGGTACCGTCGGGGGATTACCGTCGCTGCCGGCATCCCGGTGAGCTGAAGCGCAACACCATCGTCCCGGGACAGGCCATTCCAGACGTTTCCCATGGCATTGGCATGCCCGCAGGCATTCCATGGAGGTCGTGGCGCCGCCCCGTCGGTGGCCTCATCTGTACCGGACGCCCCATGCCCACCTCATCGTGACCCGACACCCGGGCATGCAGGTCGCCGGCAATCCGCAGGCCCTCATCCCGCCCTGCGCCTGCGGGGCGCGATGAAGGCGCATATCACGCAAGGAGATCCGCCATGTCCCTCGGCATCGAGAAGACCGTCGCATCCGGCATCAACGCTATCGACACGCTCATTTCCTACCGTCAGTGGAGCCTGGACGCGAGCCGCACCATTACCTGGACCATCACCCAGGCCGATGCGGTCTTCTCCAGCGACCCCTACGGCATCCGCGGCGAGCTGCCCTACTTCCGCGCGATTGATCGCGCCGCCGACATCGCGGTCATCAACCAGGCGATGTCGATCTACAGCAGCATCCTGGACATCAACTTCCAGTATGTGGATGAACGTACCGAGGGAGAGGCGGTGGTCCGTTTCAATGCCCATGCTGCCCCCTTTGGTGAGTATGCAGGGGGCGGCTGGGCCTACGGCCCCTACAGCCACTCGTGGGGTGGTGATGTCTGGACCTCCTGGCATACCGGCTACAACATGGAATTCACCCTGCACGAAATGGGCCATGTCCTCGGGCTGGACCACCCTGGGCATATCACTGGCCTCCCAGTCGCAGGCTTCACTACGCTGCAGCCCGTCATGTCCTACAGCGGCGGCCGGCCCACTGTGATGCTGGATGCCGCCGGGAACTACATCGGACGAGCCAGCACCGATAACCTTGGCATCTACGACATCGCCGCATTGCAGTATCTGTACGGCGCCAACATGACGCACAACAATACCGACACGGTCTATGCCTTCACCCCCGATGCCGGTTTCTACACCACACTATGGGACGGCGGCGGCACCGACACGCTGGACCTGTCAGCGTTCTCGCTGGGCGCGCAGATCAACCTTGCCGAAGGCAGCTACAGCTCCATCACCTACGCCACGCCCGCCGGCGTCAGCTCGCCCCTGCTCTACACCGGTAAGGACTGCATCGGTATCGCCTATGGCACCGTCATCGAAAATGCGATCGGCACGCGCGGTGACGACCTGATCCACGGCAACGCCGCCAACAACGCGCTGCATGGCGGTGACGGCAATGATGCCCTGTATGGCCATGACGGAGATGACCTGTTGGCTGGCGGCGCCGGCAACGACATCCTGGATGGCGGCACCGGCGCGGACCGCATGGTCGGCGGTTCCGGCAATGACGTCTACTACGTGGACAACATCAATGATGTCGTCATCGAAGAGGTGAACGGCGGCATCGACACGCTCTACACGACCGCTGACAATGGCAATGCGCGCGCATACGCCAATGTCGAGAATTTCCATCTGGTCGATACCGGCATTACTCGCGCTTTCGTCGGCAACGTGCTGGACAACAGCATCGTTGGCACATCGGCCAAGGACTACCTGATGGGCCATGACGGCGATGACACCCTCATCGGCGGCAAGGGCAATGACGTGCTGTACGGAGGACGCGGCAGCGACACCTTCATCTTCAATCGTGGCGACGGCAGGGATACCCTCATGCCCGGTGAGTTCGATCCCGACGATGTGGATACGCTCCGCTTCGGAAAGGATGTCTCCGCCAATCAGCTCTGGTTCGAACGCGCCCGTGGGACCGACAATCTGACCATCCGGATCATCGGCACCAACGACTCGGTGAAGGTTTCCAGCTACTTCACCCAGAAAGACGCCATCCTTGACCGGGTGCAGGATTCCGTCGGACGTGTACTCGACATCGCCGGCATCGACCGGCTGGTGCAGGCCATGGCCGCGTTCTCGCCCCCTCCCCTGGGCCAGACCACGCTCCCGGCGAACCAGCAGCAGGCGTTGGCACCGGTGCTGGCTGCCGCCTGGGCCTGACCATCGCATCGACGACGATCACTGTTCAACCGTAGTCCAGACACTTCCCATGGCCGGGCATTGCCCGGCCGCTTTATCCATGGAAGGCAGCATCACATGCGCGACAGCCGTCGTGTCACGGACCCTGCGTCCGTCGCACCACCGTGCAGCCGCGCAACTCCATGATGCGTCTGACAGGAAGGCAATGTGACCCCGCCGCACCCCGCTCCACCGTCCGACAGTGGCCTGGCCTGCCTGGTGACGCTGGCGAGGTTTCACCAGATCCCCGCAAACGCCGAGCAGCTGCGCCACGACTTCGGCGAAGGAGATACGCCGCTGGACATGCCTGCCTTGCTGCAGGCTGCCCGCGCCCTGGGAATGCGCACCCGGCGACTCACGGTACCCGTCGAACGATTGCCGCGCATGCCGCTTCCGGCGATCGGCATGGATGCCCGGCATGGATGCTTCATCCTCGCCCGCGCCGACGAGGACAAGGTACTGATCCAGCGCCCGGGAGCCGAGCAGCCGGAGGTGATGCCACTGGCAGCCCTGCGGACGTACTGGTCTGGCACCTTGATCCTGCTGCAACCCCGGGGTGCCAACGGCCGAGTCACGCAGCGCTTCGGCCTGCGTTGGTTCCTGCCTGCCCTGCACAGGCACCGCGGTATCCTGCTCGAAGTACTTGCCGCCAGCCTGTTCCTGCAGGTCTTCGCGCTGATCACACCGCTGTTCTTCCAGGTGGTGATGGACAAGGTGCTCGCGCACCAGGGCCTGTCCACCCTCAACGTGCTGATGTTCGGCCTGCTCGCGGTGGTGGTGTTCGAAAGCGTGCTCAGCGGGCTGCGCGGCTATGTCTCGGCGCACACCGCCAGCCGCATTGATGTCACGCTGGGCTCACGCCTGTACCGGCACCTCGTCCATCTGCCGCTGGCCTACTTCCAGGCACGCCGGGTCGGTGACTCGGTGGCACGGGTGCGCGAGCTGGAGAACATCCGCAGCTTCCTCACCGGCAGCAGCATCACCCTGGTGATCGATGTGCTGTTCTGTGCGGTCTTCCTGGCGGTCATGTTGATGTACAGCCCTGTCCTGACGCTCGTCGTCATCGGATCACTGCCACTCTACCTGCTGCTGGCGCTGGCCATCACGCCGCTGCTGCGCACGCAGCTGCATGAAACCTTTGGTCGCGGCGCGGAGAACCAGGCGTTCCTGGTCGAATCCCTGACCGGCATCACCACGCTCAAGGCACTGGCCGTCGAACCCCAGGCCAGGCGCCGCTGGGACACGCAACTGGCGGCCTACGTAGGCGCCAGCTTCCGGACCCAGGTGCTCTCGACCCTGGCCAATGAATCGGCCGGCCTGATCGGCAAACTGGTGACCGTGCTGACCCTGTGGCTGGGCGCTCGGCAGGTGATTGATGGCCACCTCTCCGTCGGCCAACTGATCGCCTTCAACATGCTCGCTGGGCGCATCGCCCAGCCGGTCATGCGGCTGGCGCAACTCTGGCCGAACTTCCAGCAGACCCGTCTGTCGATGCAACGGCTGGGGGACATCCTAGACGCGCCCACCGAATCGGCGGCGACCGGGCGCAACGTGCTGCCGGCCCTGCGTGGCGGCGTTGAGTTCCATCAGGTGCATTTCCGCTACCGTCCCGATGGTCCAGCCGTATTGCACGATTTCAGCCTGCAGGTCGCCCCCGGCGAGGTGATCGGCATCGTCGGCAGCTCCGGCTCGGGCAAGAGCACCCTGGCGCGCCTGCTGCAACGCCTGCATGTCCCGGAGCAGGGGCGCATCACGGTCGATGGCATTGACCTGGCCTTGACCGAGGCCAGCTCGCTGCGCCGTCAGATGGGCGTGGTCCTCCAGGAAAACATGCTGTTCCACCGCAGCGTGCGCGACAACATCGCGCTGACCGACCCTGGTGCATCACTGGATACCGTCGTCCACGCGGCACGACTTGCCGGCGCGCATGACTTCATCCTCGACCTTCCCGAAGGCTACGACACCGTGGTCGGCGAGCAAGGTGCTTCGTTGTCCGGCGGCCAGCGCCAACGCGTGGCCATCGCCCGCGCCCTGTTGCGCAATCCCCGCATCCTGATCTTCGATGAGGCCACCAGCGCACTGGACTACGAGTCCGAACGGCTGATCCAGGCAAACATGCGCCAGATCTGCGCCGGCCGCACCGTGCTGATCATCGCCCATCGCCTGTCGACCGTGCGCAATGCCGATCGCATCATCGTCCTGGAACGCGGGCGGCTGGTCGAACACGGCAACCCTGCGCAGCTGCTGGCCAGGCCGGACAGCCGCTACGCCCAGCTGCACCGGATGCAGCAGGGATGAGCCGCGCAGCATGAAGCCGTATACCGTCCTCCGTCACCGGCTGCATGTTCTGCTGCAGCACTTCCTGGCTCGTCGCCACGCGCGCAACCAGCGGGCGGACCTGGCTTTCCTTCCTGCCGTCCAGGCCCTGCAGGAGATGCCGATCCACCCCGCCCCGCGCTGCATCCAGTGGCTGATCATGGCCTTCGCATTGAGTGCCCTGGCCTGGTCGATGCTCGCACGCCTGGACGTGGTGGCCATCGCCGAGGGCCGCATCGTCTCCAGCGACCAAAGCAAGCTCATCCAGTCACATGAAGTGGCGGTGGTGAAAGCCATTCATGCCCACGACGGCCAGACGGTGCGGGCCGGCGACGTGCTGATCGAGCTCGATGCCAGCCAGACCACGGCCGACAAGGATAGGCTCAGCAATGATCGCGATGACGCGCAGTTGGACGCCGCACGCGCACGCATCCTGCTCGAAGCCATTGACCAGCAGCACCCACCGACCGACATCACCTCGCTGCTCCCGCAGGCAAGCCCGGAACAACGCTCGGCGGCCAATGCCTGGCTGCAGAGCCAGTACCACGAACTGCGCAGCGAGCTGGCCCAGAGTGAAGCGGTGATCACCCGCCGCAGCGCGGAGATCCGCGCCGCGCAGGTATCGGCCAATGCACTGGCGCAGATGCTGCCCATGACCCAGCGCATCACCGCCGACTACGCCAAGCTTGCCGGTGAAGGCCTGGTCTCCAAGCACCACTACCTGAGCAAGCAACAGGAGCAACTGGAGCAGGAGCGCCAGCTGGCCGAGCGCCGCAGCCATATCGTCGAGCTCAGCGCCTCGCACCAGGAGGCGCTTGAACGTCACCGCGGCACGCTCTCCCGGTACCGTCGCAGCGTGCACGACCTGCTGAACCAGAACGAGCGCCGCACCACCACCTTGCAGCAGGAACTGATCAAGGCCGAACGGCGCGACATGCTGACCCGCCTGACCGCCCCCGTGGACGGCACCGTGCAGCAACTGTCCGTGCATACCGCCGGCGGCGTGGTGACCGCGGCACAACCCCTGATGGTCATCGTTCCCAGCAACCAGCCGCTGGAAGTCGAGGCGCGCCTGCATAACCGTGACGTCGGCTTCGTGCGTGCCGGCCAAGCGGTGTCGGTGAAGGTGGAGACCTTCAACTTCACCCGCTACGGCATCCTGCACGGCACCGTGCTCAACGTCTCGCGCGATGCCATCGACGACGCCCGCCAGGGACCGCTGTACAGCCTGCGCATCGCCCTGCACGAAAGCCACGTGCGGGTAGGCCAGGAGAACGTACCGCTGGCACCGGGCATGTCCATCCGGGCCGAAGTGCGTACCGACCGGCAACGGGTGATCGACTACTTCCTCAGCCCGTTCAAGCGGCACGCCAGCGAAAGCCTGCGCGAGCGCTGAACGGCATCGAAGCTACGGGGTCACCAACTCACCAGCACGCCCGTCACCGGAGGGTTCACCCCTTGCTGCGGCGCCTGCCGCGATAGATCAGGAACGGCCAGAACGCAGCCATCGCGCCACCCAGCACGCTGACAAGCAGGCGCCGCAGCAAGCTGACATCGCTGCTCCATGCCATGCCGATCAGCATCAGGCCAAACACGATCATCGGCCCACCGATGAACACCAGGGCGAACGCGCGCATGCGGCTGCTGGCGGCCGGCTCCTGCAACTTGCCGATGACGTCGGTGGTGGCGAAATGGATCTGCAGCGGATCGGTGGTCGAACGTATCTGTACGTCAGCCACGTCCTGACGCGCCTGCACCGGCTGGTTCAGATCGATTTCGCGCGCGGTGGGTCCCAACAGTTGGTCGATGTTGGTACGTCCCACCAGTTCCTTCCGTTTGTCATCCATGCGTTGTTGTCCGTGTCATCGCCCAAGCCAAGCATGACAGGCCCCTGCCGTCGCCGCACCCTGCCACTCGGTCGCCCAGGCGATCGAGGTGGCCTGGAGGCGGCTGGCAGGCCCCACGTCTGCGTATTGCATCGGCACGGCAGGCAGCACATCACCACCACGTCGCATCGCGCTTGCCATTTATCCGCCTTTGATCCTGCACCTGCTGCGGCCCCGAGCGCCATTCACTCTCCGGAAGGATTCGTGGGGCGCTTCCGCTGCCCCTGCAGGGGCAGCGGAAGCAACGACGACGCAAAGGAGGAAGGCTTGGAAGTACGCGGCCATCCCTGCGCGTGACGCTGCAGGGCTGCAGATACGCAAAGGCCGGGTTTCCCCGGCCTTTGCTCCACCTCAGCTACAGCGTCGCTCAGTTCGCGACCTGCGCCTTGGCGGCGGCCACCACCGCGTCGACGGTGATGCCGAAGTGCTGGTACAGCTTGTCCGCCGGGGCCGAGGCACCGAAGCTATCCAGGCCAACCACCGCACCGTCCAGGCCCACGTACTGGCGCCAGAAACCGGTGACACCGGCTTCCACCGCCACGCGTGCGCGCACCGCGTTCGGCAGCACCGATTCACGGTAGGCCGCGTCCTGGCGGTCGAACACGTTGGTCGAAGGCATCGACACCACGCGGGCCTTGAGGCCGGCCGCTTCCAGCTCGGCCTTGGCGGCCATGGCCAGGCCCACTTCCGAACCGGTGCCGATCAGGATCACGTCCGGGGTACCGGCAGCATCGGCGAGCACGTAGCCACCCCGCTCGATCTGCTGGACCTGCTCGGCACTGCGCTGCTGCGGGGCCAGGTTCTGGCGGCTGAAGATCAGGCAGCTCGGGCCGTCCTTGCGCACGATGGCCGCCTTCCAGCTGACAGCGGACTCAGCGGCGTCGCACGGGCGCCACACATCGTTGTTGGGGATGTAACGCAGCGAGGACACGTGCTCGACCGGCTGGTGGGTCGGGCCATCTTCGCCCAGGCCGATGGAGTCGTGGGTGAACACGTGGATGACGTGCGCCGGGATCAGCGCGCTCATGCGCAGCGCATTGCGGGCGTAGTCGCTGAACACCAGGAAGGTGGCGTCGAACGGCAGGAAACCGCCGTGCAGGGCCAGACCGTTGGCGATGGCGCTCATGCCGAACTCACGCACGCCGTAGTGCACGTAGTTCGCCTGCGGGTCTTCGCCGACCACGGTCTGCGCGCCCTTCCACAGGGTCAGGTTGGAACCGGCTAGGTCGGCCGAGCCACCGATGATTTCCGGCAGCAGCGGCGCGAAGGCCTGGATCGCATTCTGCGAGGCCTTGCGCGAGGCGATGTTCGGCGCTTCAGCCTGCACCTGGGCGATGTAGGCATCGGCCTTGGCGATGAAGTCGTCCGGCAGCTCGCCGTGCGAACGGCGGGTCAGCTCTTCGGCCTGTTCCGGGAACTGTGCGGCGTACTTGTCGAACAGCTGTTCCCACTCGGCCTGGCGCAGCGTGCCGGTGCCACCTGCACGCCAGCCGGCGTAGATGGCTTCCGGGATTTCGAACGGGCCATACGGCCAGTCCAGTGCCTTGCGGGTGGCTTCCAGTTCGTCCTTGCCCAGCGGTGCGCCGTGGCTGGATTCCTGGCCGGCCTTGTTCGGCGAGCCGAAGCCAATGGTGGTCTTGCAGCAGATCAGGGTCGGCTTGTCGAACTGCGACAGCGCCGCATCGATACCGGCCTTGATGCTTTCCGGATCGTGGCCGTCCACGTCGCGCACCACGTTCCAGCCGTAGGCCTCGAAACGTTCCGGGGTGTTGTCGGTGAACCAGCCTTCCACTTCACCGTCGATGGAGATGTTGTTGTCGTCCCAGAAGCAGACCAGCTTGCCCAGGCCCCAGGTGCCGGCCAGCGACGCGGCTTCGTGCGAGATGCCTTCCATCAGGCAGCCATCGCCCATGAACACCCAGGTGCGGTGGTCGACGACTTCGAATTCCGGGCGGTTGTAGCGCTGCGCCAGCAGCTTCTCGGCCAGCGCGAAGCCCACGGCATTGGCGAAACCCTGGCCCAGCGGGCCGGTGGTGGTTTCCACGCCCGGGGTTTCATGACGCTCCGGGTGGCCGGCGGTCTTGCTGCCCAGCTGGCGGAAGGCCTTGAGCTGCTCGATCGGCAAGTCGTAGCCGCTCAGGTGCAGCAGCGCGTACTGCAGCATCGAGCCGTGGCCGTTGGACAGCACGAAGCGGTCACGGTTGAACCACTTCGGGTTGTTCGGGTTGTGGCGGAGATAGTCGTTCCAAAGCACTTCGGCGATATCGGCCATGCCCATCGGCATGCCGGGGTGACCGGACTTGGCGGCTTCGACTGCATCGGCGGCGAGGAAACGAATGGCATTCGCCAACTGGCGGCGGGTGGGCTGCGTCATGGTTCGTCGGAATCGGGAGGCTCCCGCGGAACTGCGGGCGGCCTATTGTCCCACAAGCCACCGCCCGGATCAGGCCGCATTCCCTGCCTTCACGCATCGCAAAGCACCTGCCCATGGCAAGACGGCCACCCTGTTCAGGATGGCCGTCGCCTGGATACCGTGGGTGCCCGCTCAGCCTTGCGGCGGCGGCGCCGGCTCGGTCCCGTCCTGGCTCTCGCCACGCGCCACCAGGGTGGTCAGGGCCAGGTCGCCGGTCACGTTGAGCGCGGTGCGGCACATGTCCAGGAAGTGGTTCACGCCCAGGATCAGGCCGATGCCGACCGGGTTGACGCCGACCATGGCACAGATCAGTGCCACCACCGGCAGCGAACCGGACGGCACACCGGCAGTGCCGATGCCGCCCAGGATGCAGACCACCATCACCATGAACTGCTGGCCGATGCTCAGGTCCACGCCGAAGAACTGCGCCAGGAAGATCACCGTCACGCCCTCGAACAGCGCCGTACCGTTCTGGTTGGCGGTGGCACCGACGGTCAGCACGAAGCGCGAGACCTTGTGCGGCAGGCCCATCTGGTCGGCCACGCGCATCGCGGTCGGCAGGGTTGCATTGGACGAGGCCGTGGAGAACGCCATCAGCGTCGCTTCCTGGGTTTCACGGAAGAACGCCATCGGTGAACGGCCGGCCAGCTTCACCGCAACGCCATAGCTGATGAACATGTGCACGGCCAACGCCAGCACCACCACGCCCACATAGGCCCCGAGCTTGACCAGCAGGCCGAAGCCGAAGATGGCCGCCAGGTTGAACATGAAGCAGGCCACCGCGTACGGGGCCAGGCGGATGACCAGGTTGATCAGGGTCATCGAGATTTCGAACAGGCCCTCGATCGCCTTGCGCAGCGTTGCCACCTTCTCCGCCGGCGACAGCACCATGCCCACGCCCAGCATCAGCGCGAAGAACATCAGCGACAGGATCTTGCCGTTGTCGGAGGCGGCCTCCAGCACGTTGTTCGGCACGATCGACAGCAGCATTTCCATGCCCTTGGGCTGGGAGCCGACACCGGCCACGATCTCCTTGCTGCGCTCGGCGTTCTCGGCCAGCAGCTGCGCGGCGACGCTCGGATCGACACCGGCGCCAGGCTTGAGCAGGTTGACCAGCACCAGGCCGATCAGCACTGCCAGGCCCGACAGCACGATGGTGTAAGCCAGCGACTTCCAGCCGATGCGGCCGAGCGAGCGGATGTCGCCCATCTCGGACACGCCCATCACCAGCGCCGAGAAGATCAGCGGCACGATCAGCATGAAAATCAGGCTCAGGAACAGGCCCGACACCGGCGTGGTGAGGTACGAGGTCACCCAATGCACCCATTCCGCACCCGGCGATACCAGGTGCACGATCAGGCCCAACAACAGGCCAACACCGAAGCCAATCCCGATCTTCCAGTGGAACGGCAGCTTGCCGGCAGTTGCTGGGTTGGTCATACGCGGATTCCCCTTGGTCAGTGAAGCAGCTTAGCAGACGCCTCCACGGCGCCTTTTCAGCTTTGTCCCGGATAGAGAGGGTCCAGGAGCGGTTTTTCCGCCACTTTGCCGGCATCGCGCCAACGCGGTCCCGCACGGAAGGCCTCGCGCAGCTGTGCCCGGGCCTGGCTGACATCGCCCTGGCCTGCCCAGCGCGCCCGTTGCATCCGCTCCAGCGCCTGACGTTGCCCGGCGTCGCCAAGGCGGGCCAGCACCGCATCCAGGTCCCGCACACCGGCCATCGCCGCGAGGATCTGCACCACTTCGTCCAGGCCACCGGCATCCAACGCACGCCGCAGGTCGGCCTGGCTGTAGGCGGGCGCGGCAGTGCTGGTCGTTCCGGACACGCCCGGGCGCCGCTCCCGCGCCGGTGCGTCGCGACGGCGCGACAGCCCCCAGATCAGCGTCACCAGCCACAGCAGCGCGAAACCCGCCGCCAGCGCCGGCCACAACCAGTCACGCTGACCGGCCGCCGCCAGTGCCAGGTCCGTGCCCTTCAGCGCCGGCGAACCGACCGCCACCTGCGCCACCGGCGGGGGCTGCACGCCACCGCTGCCCTGCTCGACCTGCAACTGCAGGTCCGGCAACGCGGTCACCTGCGCCTGGCCGGCCCGCACGTCCCACCACCCCAGCCTGATGCCCGGCACCGTCAACGGGCCGGTCTGCTGTGGCACCACCGAGTAACGGCGGGTCAACTTCAACTGCGGGCTGCCGCCGACGAAGCTCTCGTCGTACTGCGGCGGCTCGGCGAACACCTGCGCGGCATCGCCCAGCGATGGCACCGGCAGGTCCGGGAACTGCGCCTTGGTCACGCCGGTAGCAGTGGCCTCGACCACGATGTTGGCCGCTTCACCGGTACGAGCGCTGTTGGGTGCCGTGGTGTAACGCAGCTGCAGGCTCTTCAGCGGCAACCACGGTTGCGATGCATTGGCCGGGACCGCCCGGACCTGCAGGGTCTGGTCCGGGGCACGTGCGCTGAGCTGGCCACTGTCGCGGCCGAGGAAATCATCGAAGAACCCGCCCACGCCCTGCCCGCTGAAGCGCGCGCCGGGCACCTGCAACGCCCCGCTGCGCTCGGGCACCAGCATGAAGCGGCGTTCGACCACGTTGTAGCGACGTCCGCCGATATCGCGGGTGGAGGTGGCATCCTCGCCCACGCGTTGCAACGAGGCACCGGCCGGGGTGTCGAGTACCAGCTCGCCGGACGCCAGCTGCGTGGCGAAGTACAGCCGCACCACCACGCCCACGGTCTGCTGCACGTAGGGCTGGGTGTCGTCCACGGTGGTCTCGACGAAGGCCAGCGCGTTGCTGTCACGGGTGGCCAGCGGTGCCTGCGCGACCACCAGCCGCAATGGCGCGGTCTGCGCATTGCCCACCCGCAGCGCCGGGATCTGCAGCTCGCCATTGCGGCGTGGCGACAACGCGACCGAGAACAACGCACTGCTGCTGACCGTTCCGTTGCTCATCTGCATCTGGCGGTTGGTGTTCTGCCGGCTCAGGTCGAACTCGGCCCGCAACGGGCCGTAGTCCGGCTGTCCGGACTGGTCGGTCTCGATGTTGAGGATGACCGTTTCCCCCAGGCTGATGCTTTCGCGGTCCAGCCAGGCGCGGGTCTGTGCCTGTGCCATGCCCATGCACGTGAGCAGCAGCCACAGTGCCATCCAACCCCTGCAGCAGAGCCGCCCGATCTTCGTCTTCATCGCTGTTCCCGCATCCGTCGCTCGTACTCGAGCTGGAATTTCGCCTTCAACAGATTGCCCGGCTCATCCGGCACGCGCTGCATCCAGGCGTCCAGCGCCTGCTGGCGCTCGCGCTGCTCCGGCGTCATCGCCGCGCGCGCCGCCGCGGCGGCACGCTCACCTTCACGCGCAGCGTCGGCCTGCTGGCGCATCGCCTGGGCCATGCGCTCGCGCTGCGCCGCATCGGCCTGCTGCTGCGCGCCGCCGTTCTCCGCATCCAGCGGCTGCTGCGGTTGCGCCTGACCGCTGCCGCCCTGGTCCCGCCGCTGCTGGCCGTCCCTTCCCTGCTGTCCCTGCCGGGAGCCATCCTGCGGCTGTTGTTGATCGGACGGTGATTGCCGCCCCTGCCCTTGCTGTTGTGAGCGAGGGTCATTGCCATTCTGCCGCGGCTGCTGCCCGGGGTTGTCCTGCTGCTGTTGCCCGGATTGCTGCTGCCCCGACTGTTGTTGTCCTGACTGCTGTTGTCCGGATTGCTGCTGCCCTTGCCGGTCCTGTTGATTCGGCTTGCCCTGCTGGCCTTGTTGACCCTGCTGGCCACGCCGTTTGCGCGCTGCATCCACCGCCTGGCGGTTGGCCACCGCATCCGGCATCCCCGGATGCAACTGCAGGGCGCGGTCATAGGCCTTGATTGCATCGTCGTACTTGCCCTGTCGGGCCAACGCATTGCCCAGGTTGTACCACCCCTGGTCGGTATCGATGCCTTCGAAGCGCTTCTGCGCCGTACCGAAATCACCTGCGCGATAGGCATCCACGCCATCGTTCAAGCGCTGGTGCTGGCGCTGGTCGGCACGCTGCCACAGGGTGCCCGGCTCGACGGCCGCGCGTACCGGCGTGGCCGCATGCGCCGGCTGCAACGTCGGCAGCAGCAGGCACAGCACGACCGCCGCAGCTCCCTGTCGCGGACGCCGGAATGCCAATGCCCCCAGCACCAGCAGCGGCAGCAACAACCAGTAGCCTTCGTCCTGCCAGGAGGTTCCCTGCGGCACCTGCCCGCGTTCGGCCTTGCCCACCTGCGGTTCCAACACATCCAACGCCTGCAGGTCCGCATCCGTGGGCGCGATGCGCCGGTAGCTGCCGCCACCGGCGGCGGCCAACGCATGCAGCGAGGTCTCTTCCAGGTGCGCGTGTTCGATCTCGCCGCGCACGTCACGGTAGGACGCGCCCTGCAGGCTGCCCAGGCCCAGTACCGACACCCGATACCCCGCCGCCCGCAGCGGTGCTGCCGCGGCCAGCGCAGCGCCGTCGGCATGATCGGTGAGCACCAGCACGTCGCCCTGGTGGGCCCCGGACTGCTTCAGCAACGTGCCGGCCCAGGCCAATGCCTTGTCCAGCTTCTGTCCATCCACCGGCATCACTTCCGGCGTCAATGCGTCCAGGAACAGGGCGACATTGGCAGCGTCATCGGTCAACGGCGCCACCGTGAACGGCTCCCATGCATAGGCCACCAGCGCCACCTCGCCTCCCTTGCGCTCACGCAGCAGGGTGGCCAGCTTGGCCCGCGCCTGCAACAGGCGCGAGGGCGGCAGGTCGGGCGTGCGGATGCTGCTGGACAGGTCCAGCAGGATCACCAGCGGTGTCTTCGATTCCCACAGCGGCTGTTCCACCTGGCGCCAGCTCGGGCCTGCCAGTGCCAGCACTGCCAGCAACAGCCCAAGCAGCAATGCCAGCGTTCCCCAGCCGCCACCCCGCGCCTTGCCGCCGGTAGTCACATGCGGCAACAGGTGTGGATCCACGGCGTCATGCCAACGCGCGTGGCGACGGCGGCGGTACCATCGCGCCAGCATCGCCAGTGGCAGCAACAACAGGGCCCACAACCAATCCGGGCGGACGAAGTGCAGTGCGTCGAGCAGGTTCATGCGCGCAGCCCCCGCCAGGCCAGGCCCAACACGCCCAGCACCAGCGCACAGGCCAACGGCCACGGATAACGTTCGATGCGCGGGCGCACCGCGGGGCCCACGCTCTTGATCGGCTCCAACCGGTCCAGTTCGGCATAGATGCCAGCCAGTTCATCGGTATCGCGTGCGCGGAAGAAACGGCCGCCGGTTTCGCTCGCCACCTGGGTCAAGGTGGCTTCATCGACCTGGTCGTCGCCGCCGGCCAGTTGCACGCCGAACAACGACATCCCGCCGGTACCACCAAACGCCACCGTGTAGACGCGGACCCCTTCGGCCTTGGCCAGCTCGGCAGCCTTCAACGGCTCGAGCACGCCGGCGGTGTTGACGCCATCGGTCAGCACGATCAATACCCGCTGTCCTTCGGGCTGTTCGCGCAGGCGCTTGACCGCCAGCCCGATCGCATCGCCCAGCGCCGTCTCACGACCGGCCAGGCCGACCACGCTGTCGCGCAGCTGCTCGCGCACGGTGGCACGATCGGCCGTCAGCGGCGTCAACGCATAGGCCTGCTGGCCGAACACCACCAGGCCGATCCGGTCACCTTCGCGGCGGTCCAGGAAGTCGGCCAGCACCGCCTTCGCGGCGGTTAGACGATCAACCACGCGCCCACCCAGTTGCATGTCCGCTTCGCTCATGCTGCCGGACAGGTCCACCGCCAACATCATCTGCCGCCCCTCGCGCGGCGGCTCGACCGGCTCACCCAACTGCTGCGGACGCGCGGCAGCCGCACACAGGCACAGCCATGCCAGCCACAACAGCACGCCGGCAAACCACGCTCCGGCACTGGACGAGGACGCCTGCAACTGCAACCGGGCAGGGTCATACGGCACCCGCAACGCAGGAGCCTGGCTGTCGCGCAGCGGCCACCAGCGCATCAGCACCGGCAAGGGCAGCATTAGCCAAAGCCAGGGCCAGGCGAACGGCGGCAACCATCCGGCGACCAGATCGAGCCACTGCTGCATCAACGTTTCCCTTCCATCAGTTCCAGGAAACGCGCGCGGGCAAGGGCACGTACCTGCTCCACGCCCTGCACGTCCACCTGCGGGCGGTATGCCCCCTCCAGCAGGAGGCGGCCCTCGCCGTCACTGAACTCCCGCCCCTGACGGCCATCCAGGAACCTCAGCCAGGCTTCGCCCTGCAACTGTGCGGCACGGGCATCCGCGCGGCGCGCGGCCCGGCGCAACAGGTCCGATATCGCCGCCAGGCGTACCGGCCCCTCCAGCGCGGCGGCGACCTGTCCGTCGAACAGGGCCAGCCAGCGCCGGCGGCGGCGACGGCGCAGCCACAACAGTCCGGCCACGACCACGGTCACGACCAGAACCGCACCAATGACCATCCACCAGCCCGGTGGAAGTGGCCACCAGGACGGCGCGGCGGGAAGATGCACGTCCCGCAACGGCAGTTTCGCGGCCATCAGTACGCCCCCTGTGCGCTGGCACCCAGCCATGCGTCGCTGGCCTGGTCCGACGCCAGCGGTGTCACCCGCACGCGTCGCCCCGGCAACTGCCGCAGCAATGTCTCCATCGGCCCGACCAACGCCTCATGCCACGACTGGCGCACGCCTTCGGCAGCCAGGTCGAAACGCATCCGTCCCGCCGGCGTCGCGACCGGCAACAGGCAATGGGGCGGATCGGTTTCGAGTCGGTCCACCAACAGGATCAACTGGACCTCCACGTGCATCGACAGCGCCGACCATACCGCTGCCGGGACCGCCAGGGCGCTTGCCGGGTCAGCCAGGACGACGGCCCGTGCCCCCGGGTGCAGGACGCGCGCGGCGCGCTCCAACGCCAATTGCAGCCCCGCGTCGTCGGCGGGCGGCTCGGCGTACCAGCGCACCAGCGCATCCAGCACGCGCAACACACCGCGCGTACCACCGGCGGGCGGAACCAGGGGTTGCTGCCGGGCACCACGCAACGCTGCAAGCCGGTCACCGTCGCGCATGGCCGACCACGCCGCGACCGCGCCGGCACGCGCCGCCTGCACCGACTTGAAGCGCACGCGGGTACCGAAATACAAGGCCGCCGACGTATCGGCGATCACCAACGTCACCCGTTCGCGCTCGGTCTGGAACGTCTTGGTATGGGTGGCATCGGTGCGCGCGGTCAGCTTCCAGTCGATATGACGGGCATCGTCTCCGGCCACGTACTCGCGCGACTCGGCGTATTCCATGCCACGCCCACGCATGCTCGATGCCGCGCGGCCGCTGACCGCATAGCGACCGCGCCGCGCCTGCCGCCCCTGCACGCCGGCCTGGCGCAGGGCGATCAGCTCCGGCAGCGTCGGGCGCAGGCCGGCGCCAATCGCCGGCTCCCGTGTGGATTCCCTCGCCGGAGCGCTCATCGTCCGCCCCCGCTCAGGATGCCCGGACCATGGGCGCATCGATCCTGTCCATCACCTGCGGCCATGGCTCAGGGCAACGGCACGCTGTCGAGCAGCGCGGCGACCAGGCGCTCGCCATCCCAGCCTTCGGCAGCAGCCTCGTAGCTGGGCAGCACACGGTGGCGCAGCACGTCCGGGGCAACCGCGCGGATATCGTCCGGGGTGACGAAGTCGCGGCCAGCCAACCACGCCCGGGCCCGAGCGCAACGCTCCAGGGCAATGGAACCGCGCGGGCTGGCACCCCAGGCAATGCGCCGTGCCAACGCCGCGTCGTATGCACTGGCATCGCGCGAGGCCAGCACCAGCGCCACCAGGTAACGTTCCAGCTGCGGCGCCATGTGCAATTCCAACACCGCACGGCGTGCCTGCTCGATCTTCTCCAGCGACAGCTTGCGCGCAGGTGCGGCCTTGGGCTGCATCGCCTGCAGGGCACGCTCCCGCGCCAGGCGCAGGATCTCGGTCTCGGCGCTGGCATCGGGGTAACCGATGCGCACATGCATCAGGAAACGGTCCAGCTGCGCCTCCGGCAGCGGGAACGTACCTTCCTGCTCGATTGGATTCTGGGTCGCCATGACCAGGAACACCTGCGGCAGCGCATAGGTGTTGCGACCCACGGTCACCTGCCGCTCGCCCATGGCCTCCAGCAGCGCCGACTGCACCTTGGCCGGCGCGCGGTTGATCTCGTCGGCCAGCAGGATGGGATGGAAGATCGGCCCGGCCTGGAATTCGAAACGCCCTTCCTGGGCGCGCCAGATATCGGTACCGGTCAGGTCGGCCGGCAGCAGGTCCGGGGTGAACTGGATACGCGCGAAGCTGGCATCCACGCGCGAGGCCAAGGCCCGGATCGCGGTGGTCTTGGCCAGGCCCGGCGCGCCCTCCACCAACAGGTGGCCGTCGGCCAGCAGCGCGATCAACAGGCGGTCGATCAGCAGTGACTGGCCGACGATCTCGGCGGCCAGTGCATCGCGCAGCGCGGTGAATTCCTCGTGCAGGGCGCTGGTCACGACCGCTGCGGTGGTCTCGTTGGGCAATTCGGGAGGCAGGTTCATAGGCGCAGTTTGACTGATCCGGCGTGAAATGGTTCCAACAATGGCCAACAACGAAAAAGGGCCGCTTGCGCGGCCCCTTTTCCAAGTGCGGTGAAGATCAGTTCGCGGCCTTGGCCACGCGCAGGATCTTCGGCGTCACGAACACCAGCAGCTCAGCCTTCTCCTTGCTGGTACCGCGCTTCTTGAACAGGTTGCCCAGGAACGGGATATCGCCCAGGAACGGCACCTTGCTCACGCTGCTGCGGTCGGAGAACTCATACACGCCACCGATCACCACGGTCTGGCCATCCTCGACCAGCACGGCGGTATTGATCTCGCGACGGTTGATCGACGGGACCACGCCGTAGCCGTCCAGCTCCAGGAGTTCGTCAACCTCGTCCTTCTTGACGTTCATGTTCAGGAACACACGGTTGTCCATGGTGATCGTCGGGGTCACCTTCAGCTCCAGCAGCACTTCCTTGAACTGGACGCTGGGAGTGGCCGCGGTACCCGCGGTGCCACCGGTGATGGTGACGTAGCCGATTTCCTTACCCTGCTTGATCACGCCTTCACGCTGGTTGGCGGTGACGATGCGCGGATTGGAAATGACTTCGCCACGTCCTTCTTCCTGCAATGCGGACAACTCCAGATCCAAGTTGAAGTTCGCGCCCAGCAACGTGTAGGCCAGGCTCGGCTTGCTGGTACCCGTGGTGAAGCTGCCGGCCGGCAGATTCACGTTGAGCCCGCGCCCCGCGTTGCCGCCCCCGCTTGCACCGCTTCCGATCGTGGCGGTGTTGTCGCCATTGTTGTAATCACGCGTGCCGCCGATGCCGAACTTGGCACCCAGGTCACGTGCAAACGTATCCGAAGCAATGACGATCCGCCCCTCGATCAGCACCTGATCCACCGGACGGTCGATCACGTTGATCAGCTCACGCATCTGCGCGACCTTCTTCGGGATGTCGCTGATCATCAGGGTGTTGGTGCGTTCATCGGCCACCAGACGGCCACGCGGTGACAGGAAGCCATTCTCCTGCGTCCCGTTACCCGCCCCGCCGCTGTTGCCACCGTTCGAGCTACCGATTCCCTTGGCCTCGGTCAGCGCCTTGAAGATGGCTTCGGCGCTGTGGTAGTTGATCTGCACGTAATCGGTGATCAGGTCCTCGCGGTTCTCGATGGCGATACGCGCGTCTTCCTTGTCCTGCTCGAACTTGGCCAGCTCCGGCTGCGGCGCCACCCAGACCACGCCGCCGTCACGACGCTTGTCCAGACCCTTGGCGCGCAGGACGATGTCCAGCGCTTGATCCCACGGCACGTTGACCAGGCGCAAGGTCACGTTGCCCTGCACGGTGTCCGAGGCGACCACGTTGAGGTTGGACTCCTCGGCGATCAGCTGCAGGACCGTGCGCACCGGCACGTCCTGGAAGTTGAAGGTCACCGGACGGCCGCTGTAGCCGCGTGCCGCCACGGTCGCCGCCGCCTGCGCCACGGTCCTGGAGGTCACCGCACCGGTGGCGACATCCTCCTTGCGCGGCGTGATCTCGACCACGTACTCGTTGCCGGTCTGGTAGGCCAGCGATTCATACGGACCATTCGTGCTCAGCACCAGTTGCGAACCATGCCCGGAGGGCTTGGCGTCGATGCGCTGGACCGGTGTCGCGAAGTCGGTGACGTTGAGCGGACGCTGCAGTTCGGCCGGCAGTACCGCGTTGCCAACGTCCACCACGACGTTGCCGCCCTGGTTGCGCAGGTCCGGGCTGGCTCCCTGGCCATCGAACTGCAGGATCAGGCGACCCGCGCCGTCATTACCCCGCTTGAAGTCGATCTTGGTCACGGAAACCGCGGACGTCGCCTGCTGCATGCCGGTGGCCATGCCACCTGCTGCCACCGGCGGCGTGGCCGCGAACGAAGAGCCGCACACCGCAGCCAACGCCACTCCCAGGGCGCAGACGCGGACCAGTGCATGGCGCCGGATGGGACGCAGGCTCAGGGCTTTGGTAAAAGTCATCGTGCTATCCCCTAATCAATCAACGATCGTCCAGTGCGAGCGAGGCTGGACGTTCCAGCCAACCGCCAGCACCGTCCGGCACCAGTTCAATCAGTTCAATCCCGTCTTCGCGCACCGCCGTGACACGGCCATCGCTCTGGCCCATGTACACCCCCGGGCGCACGCGATAGGTGACCTTGTCCGGCCCCATCACCAGGGCAACGATGCCGTTGCCCCCGCCGATGGTGCCGACCATGTCGAGACTGTCCAGCGGATACGCCTCCAGCGGCTCCTTGCGACGGTTCGGATCCGGGCGCAGCTGGTTGCCGCCATCAGCGGACACCCACGCATCACTGAACGGATCGCGCAAGCCCTGCGCGGCGTACTCAAACGTTTCGAACTGCTGCATCACCGGCAGCGGCTCCAGCGGCTCGGCAGGACGTGCACGCACATCCGCCACCCACCTCTCGAGATTCGGCGCCTCACCAGGCGTGCTGCTGATGCCTCGGGCGCAACCGGCCAGGGCCAGCACGCACAGTGCGCCAAGCATGAAGGAAGAAGTCCTGCTCATCGCTTACCTGCCCCCCTTCTTCTTGCCCTTCTCAGCCTCGGCGGCCAGCCGTTCCTGCTCCTCGAGCTCGGTGTCGTCAAGGTAGCGGTAGGTCTTGACCGTACCGGACAACTCCAATGCCCCACCGGGACTGATCACGCCGCTGCCACCCTTGGGTTTCAGGTTGATGTCATGCATGGTCAGGATCACCACGCGCGGCAACGAGGCCACGCCACTGACGAACGCACCGAACTGGTGGTAACTACCGACCAGGCGCAAGGCGATCGGCTTCTCGGCGTAGAACTCCTTCACCGACTCCGCACCCGGCTGGAACAGCTCGTTGTTCAGGCCGCTGGACAGCGCGGTCTGCGACACGTCGATGATCAGGTCCGGCATCTCGGTCTTGCTGGGCAACTGCCGCAGCATCTGCTGCAGCACCTGCTCCATCTGCGCCAACTGCTGCTTCAGCGGCTCGAGATTGGCAGCACGCTGCTGCTCCTTCTCGAAATCGCCGCGCAGGGTACTCTCGCGGCTTTCCAGCGTCGCCAGCTCCTCGCGCTGTCCACTGACCACCAACAGGTAGGCCAGGATCAGGATCAGGAAGGCCAACACCGCGCAGAACACCATCTTCGCGTTGCGCGGCCAATTGCCGATGTTGTTGAAATCCAGGTCTTTGGCGTTGAACTTCTTGCTCACGAGCGGGCCTCCTTCGGAGCAGGGGCAGCCGCCGGAGCGGTCTCGGCCTTCGGCTTGTCTGCCGCGGGTGCGGCAGCCGGCGCGGGGGCTGCTGCCGGTGCGCTGGTCGCTTCCGGGGCGGCCGGCGCAGTGCCTGCCGCGGCGCCACTGGCCTCCACGCCCGTCACCTGCGCCGGATTGGTCTCACCCGGGGCGGGCAGCTTCACACGCAGGGTGAACACGTACGGCAGGGACTTGATATCCACGCCGACGCCACCGCCCTGCTGGGCACGTGCCTCGATGATCGACAGTTCCGGATTGGTCATCCAGCCGGAACCTTCCAGATTGCGCATGTAGGTACTGACGCGCGCATTCGACTGGGTCCGACCTTCCAGGGTCAGCATCTCGCCTTCCTGCTTCAACGCGGTGAGCACCACGCCGTCCGGAATCGTGCGCACCAGCGAATCGAACAGGTGCACCATCTGCGAACGCTTGCCCTGCAGCTCCTCGATCACCGCCTTGCGGGCCAGCAATCGCGCCTTCTGCTTGTCCAGCCGCTCGATTTCCTTGTTCTGCTCCTTGACCTTGGTGATCTCGGCTTCAAGGAACGCGTTGCGGTCATTCTGTCCGCTGATCTGCTGGCTGTAGTAGAACCACAACAGGCCGGACAGGACCACACCGGCCAGCGCGGCGAAGCCGAGCATGCCGTAGAACTCACGCTGCCGTTGCTTGCGACGCTCCTCGCGCCACGGCAGAAGATTGATCCGTGCCATCAGTCGAACCCCCTCATGGCCAGACCGGTCGCGATCATCAGCGCAGGTGCATCCTGGGCCAGTGCGTGTGCCTGCACCTTCGGGCCCAGGGTCATCTGCGACAGCGGGTTGGCCACCGATGTCGCAACGCCCAGCTGCTCTTCAACCATCGTCGGCAGGCCCGGCAACGCGGCACAACCGCCGGCCAGGACCACATGATCGACGCGGTTGAACTCGCTGCCGGCATAGAAGAACTGCAACAGGCGGCTGATCTGCTGCACCGTCGCTTCCTTGAACGGCTCCAGCACCTCGACCTCGTAGCTTTCCGGCAAGCCGCCCTGGCGCTTGGCCAGACCGGCTTCCTCGTAGCTCAGCCCGTAGCGGCGCATCACCTCATCGGTCAGCTGCTTGCCGCCGAAGACCTGCTCGCGGCTGTACAGGCTGCGGCCGCTGCGCAACACGTTGAGGGTGGTCATGGTCGCGCCGATGTCCACCAGGGCCACCACCGCGTCACTGCCCACCGCCAACTCACTGGCCACCAGCGCGTACGCGTTCTCGATGGCGAAGGCCTCCACGTCCATGACCTTGGCGGTCAGGCCGCCAAGTTCCAGCGCGGACTGGCGCAGCTCGACGTTCTCCGAGCGCGACGCGGCCAGCAGCACCTGCACCATCTCGGGATTGTTGGGCACCGCGCCGATCACCTCGAAATCGAGGTTCACTTCGTCGATCGGGTACGGGATGTAGTTCACCGCCTCCAGCTCGACCTGCGCCTCCAGCTCGTCCTCGTCCAGGTCGGCCGGCATCGGGATCACCTTGGTGATCACGGCCGAACCGGCCACGGCAGCCGCAGCGCTCTTGGCCTTGCTGCCTGAACGGGCGACGGCGCGACGAATGGCTTCGCCAACCGCCTCGACTTCGACGATGTTCTTCTCGACCACCGCATTCGGCGGAAGAGGTTCCACGGCGTAGTGTTCCACGCGGAAACGATTACCGCTGCGGGAAAGCTGTAGCAGCTTCACCGCAGTAGAACTGATGTCGACGCCAATGATTGGCGCCTGACTTTTTGGGATAAGCCCCACGGATTCTCCCCTGCCGACGGGCACTTGGACGCAAGTGTTGCGTCCGCGCATTAATAACGGATTTTTCTGAAATGGCAACCATCCCGGGCACGAGACGCGATCCGCATC
This sequence comes from Stenotrophomonas sp. Steno-C18, assembly GCF_056393195.1. Taxonomy (NCBI): domain Bacteria; kingdom Pseudomonadati; phylum Pseudomonadota; class Gammaproteobacteria; order Lysobacterales; family Lysobacteraceae; genus Stenotrophomonas; species Stenotrophomonas sp. Steno-C18. The sequence goes on from NZ_JBWJOX010000003.1 coordinate 85,281, forward strand.
ACACGCTCCGAAGACCCCCTTTGCACTCCCCAAGGATCCGGCCCCAGCCGTTCCCCTGCGTAATCTATACTCTGCGGCCACAAAAACCGCAATTGGGACCTTTGGATGGCACGTTTCCGTCGCTGGCTGCGCTGGCTGCTGGCCCTGTTCGTCGCCTTCGCCCTGATCGGGGTGATCGCCGCCGGAGCGCTCTATTACGTTGTCTCCTCCAAGCTGCCCGACGTCCAGTCGCTGCGTGACGTCGAGCTCCAGGAGCCGATGTATGTCTATGACAGCGAAGGGAAATTGATGGCGGTCTTCGGTGAGACCCGGCGCTATCCCATCCAGATGAAGGACGTCCCCGAGCGCCTGAAGCAGGCGTTCCTGGCCACCGAGGACGCCCGCTTCTACCAGCATGACGGCGTCGACTACAAAGGCGTGGGCCGCGCGATCTGGCTGCTGGCCACCACCGACGCCAAGCGCGTGCCCGGCGGCTCGACCATCACCCAGCAGGTCGCCCGCCAGTTCTTCCTGAGCTCGGAGTACAGCTACACCCGCAAGCTGGCCGAGATCCTGCTGGCCCGCAAGATCGAAAGCGAGCTGAGCAAGGACGAGATCTTCGAGCTTTACCTGAACAAGAGCTTCTTCGGCAATCGCGCCTATGGCATCGGTGCCGCGGCCGAGTACTACTACGGCAAGAAGCTCAACGAACTGGACCTGGATGAGATGGCCTCGCTGGCCGGCATCCCCAAGTTCCCGTCCAGCGGCAACCCGATCAGCAACCCCGAGCGCGCGCGCCAGCGCCGTGACAACTACGTGCTGCAGCGCATGGCCGAGTTGCACTTCATCAGCCAGGCCGAAGCCGACGCGGCCAAGGCCGTGCCGATGCATGCCGCCCCGCATGAGCCGCCGGTGGAGGTCTACGCGCCCTACGTGGCCGAAATGGTCCGCCAGGAGATGATCGCCAAGTACGGCGGCGACGTGCTCAACAAGGGCTACCACGTCACCACGACCATCAATGGCACCTGGCAGGAAGCAGCCAACATCGCCGTGCGCGATGGCCTGATGCTGTATGACCATCGCCATGGCTGGCACGGCGTCGAGCAGCATTTCGATGTCGCCGCCGATGCCGATGCCGCCACCCTCGCCCGCCAGATCGCCGGCATTCCGGCCCAGGCCGGCCTGCTGCCGGCGGTGGTCTCGGCCACGCATGCCGACGGTGGCATCAGCGTGGTGCTGGCCGACCGCACCGAACTGACCCTGCCGGCAGCCGCCAGCCGCTGGACCAACCGCACCCCGGCCAAGCTGGCCACCCGCGGCGACCTGATCCGCGTGCGCGCGGGCAGCAAGGAAGGCGAGTGGCTGATCGACCAGCTCCCACGCGGCCAGGCCGCACTGGTGTCGCTGGACGCCGAGAGCGGCGCGCTGCGCGCCCTGGTCGGTGGCTTCAGCTTCGCCGGCAACAAGTTCAACCGCGCCACCCAGGCCCGCCGCCAGCCCGGCTCGAGCTTCAAGCCGTTCATCTACGCCGCCTCGTTCGACAAGGGCTTCAACCCGGCCTCGATCGTGCTCGACGCACCGGTGGTGTTCCGCGACCGCCGCGGCAAGACCTGGCAGCCGCAGAACGACGGCGGCGGCTTCCGTGGCCCGATGCGCCTGCGCGAGGCACTGGTGCAGTCGCGCAACCTGGTCTCGGTGCGCCTGCTCGACAGCATCGGCGTGGACTATGCGCGCAAGTACATCAGCGAGTTCGGCTTCCAGGAAGCCGAGCTGCCGCCGAACCTGTCGATGTCGCTGGGCACGGCCTCGGTGACGCCGCTGTCGGTGGCGCGCGGCTACGCCGTGTTCGCCAACGGTGGCTCGCGCGTGGATACCTGGGTGATCGATGAGGTCAAGGACCGCGACGGCACCGTGATCTTCAAGGAGAACCCGGCCATGGCCTGCCGCGGCTGCGGCGGCCTCTCCGGCCCGGGCGCCGCGCCGGTCGCGCAGGTGGTGGACGGCTTCAATTTCGGTGCCGAAGCCGCCCCTGCCCCCGCCCCGAAGCCCGACAGCGCCACGCCCGACGCGGTCCAACCGCCGAAGCCGGTCAACCCGGATGCACGCACCGCGCCGCGCGCCATCGACGAACGCACCGCCTACCAGCTGGTATCAATGATGCGTGACGTGGTCCAGCGCGGTACCGGCACTGCGGCCAAGGTCCTGGGCCGCGAGGACGTCGGCGGCAAGACCGGCTCGACCAACGACCACCGCGACGCCTGGTTCTCCGGCTTCGGTGGCCCGTTCGCCACCACCGTGTGGGTGGGCCGCGATGACTTCCGCTCGCTGGGGTACCGCGAATACGGTGGCAAGGCCGCCCTGCCGATCTGGATCGACTACATGCGCGTGGCCCTGAAGGATGCGCCGATCGCGCGCAATGACCCCCCGTCGGGCATGGTGCAGGCCACGCTCAACGGCGCCACAGAATGGGTCAAGAACGAGGACCTGGACCGCATGCAGGAGTTCGACTTCGAGCAGCAGGACCAGAGCGCCGACGACGCCGCGTTCGACATCTTCTGACGCATTGCCGCAGGCGGCGGGACGCACACCCCGCCGCCTGCCTACAATCGGGCCGCACCCACCGGGAGGAGCCCGCGATGCCATCACCCCCACAGAGCGCCCAGCGCAACGCACGTGGCCGCCAGCGGATCGCCCAGGAAGCCGCGCGCCTGATCGCCGAGAGCGGCATCCAGGACTTCGAACACGCACGCCGCAAGGCCGCCAGCCGGCTGGGCATCCACGAAGAAGTACTGTGGCCACGCCTGGCCGATGTCGAGCAGGCGCTGCGCGAGCACCAGCGCCTGTTCGCCTCCACCACCCAGCCGGGCGCGCTGCGGCAACGGCGTGCATCGGCGCTGCAGGCGATGCAGTTCCTGCAGGCGTTCCAGCCGCGCCTGGCCGGCCCGGTACTGACCGGCCTGGCCGGTGACAGCAGCCCGGTCATCCTGCACCTGCACTGCGACGACGCCGAGGCCGTGCAGCACTTCCTGCATGACCAGAAGATTCCCGCCGAGGCACGCGCGTGGCCGCTGCAGCTGGCCGGGCATGCCTCGCGCCAGCATTACCCGGGGTGGGAGTTCGCCGCTGATGGGATTGCCTTCGAGCTGGTGATCCTGCCCGAGGACGCGGTGCGGCAACCGCCAGTATCCGGCGATGACGGCAAACCCCTGCCGCGTGCCACGCTGGCCCAGCTGCGCCAGCTGCTGGCCGACGAGTAGGAGCGCCCTGGGGCGCAAAACCGGAAACCTGCCGGCGCCGGTAATCCCGCGCTCGAGGAACGCCTGGTTCCCGGCAGTGCGTCAGCGGATGCCGTTTCTGCTTCGCCGCTGAAGCCGCTCCTACCGGGACCCCTCGTTGTAGAAGCGCCCGCGGGCGCGAAGCTGGAACGCCCGGCACCCCGGAACACAAAGGCCCCGCATTGCGGGGCCTTTGTCGTCATGGTGCGGCGCATTGCTGCGCCGGTGCCATTACTTGTAGTCGCGCACGTCGTGGCCGGTGTAGACCTGGCGCGGACGGCCGATCTTCATTTCCGGGTCGACCTGCTGTTCCAGCCAATGCGACACCCAGCCGGCGGTGCGGCCGAGGGCGAACATGACGGTGAACATCTCGGTCGGGATCTGCAGCGCCTTGTAGATGATGCCGCTGTAGAAATCGACGTTCGGGTACAGCTTGCGGGCGACGAAGTACTCGTCCTGCAGCGCGGCCTGTTCCAGCTTGACGGCCACGTCCAGCAGCGGATCCTGCACGCCCAGCTGCTTGAGCACCTTGCTGGTCATCTCGCCGATGACCTTGGCGCGCGGGTCGAAGTTCTTGTAGACGCGGTGGCCGAAGCCCATCAGGCGGAAGCCGGAGGTCTTGTCCTTGGCCTTGACCACGGCGGACTCGACGTTGTCGGCGGTGCCGATCTCTTCCAGCATCTTCAGCACGGCTTCGTTGGCGCCGCCGTGTGCCGGGCCCCACAGCGCGGTGACGCCAGCGGCGACCGAGGCGTACGGGTTGGCGCCGGTGGAACCGACCAGACGCACGGTCGAGGTCGAGGCGTTCTGCTCATGGTCGGCGTGCAGGATGAACAGCAGGTCCAGCGCCTTGACCACGTCCTGGTTCAGGTCGTACTTGCCATCGGCCGACTCGAAGGTCTGCTTCAGGAAGCGGCTGACGTAATCCAGCGAGGTGTCCGGGGTGTTGGCCGGCAGGCCCTTGCCATGGCGGTAGATCAGGGCCGACAGGGTCGGCACCTTGGCGATCAGGCGCACGGCGGCCTGGCGGCGCTGCTCGGCGTCGGCCAGGTCCAGCGAGTCGTGGTACTTGGCCGAGAGCTGCGCGATCGAGGCAGCCAGGATCGCCATCGGATGGGCATCCTTGGCGAAGCTGCCGATCAGCGTGTTGATCGAGGCGTCAACGCCGGCTTCGGCGGTGAGTTCGGCTTCGAAGGCCTTCAGCTGGGCGGCGTCCGGGCGCTCGCCATTGATCAGCAGGTAGGCGACTTCGACGAAGCTGGACTTCTCGGCCAGCTGTTCGATCGGGTAACCGCGGTACAGCAGCACGCCATTGTCGCCATCGATGTAGGTGATGGCCGACTTGCAGCTGGCGGTGGCGGTGTAGCCCGAGTCGTAGGTGAAGAGACCGGTTTCCTTGGTCAGCTTCGAGATATCGACACAGTTATTGCCCAGAACGGGTTTGACGACAGGCAGAACGACCGACTTGTCGCCGGCGTTGAGCGTGACCTGATCAAGATCGGACACAGTGTGCGCTCCTCAAGTGGAAGGCGCCGACCATGGATCAGAGAGGTGACCGTGGCCAGACGCGTGAAGGAAATCCGCAGCTTTTCATGCTGTTTCCGGCTGCGGTTGCCACTATTATCGCACAGCAGCAATTCCAGATTGCGCAGACGAAAGTCTTATAGCAGCCCCGGCAATGCGACACAGCGTTATCGGCAATGTCAGTCGGATTGAGCATCGATTCAGCAAGCTGCAGACAGCACAAAACATCGGCCACGCAATGCGCGGCCGATGTTTGTGTGCGTACAACAACAACCAGATTAGCGGGCGTAGCGCTTCTGGAACTTGTCGATACGACCGCTGGTGTCGATGACCTTGTGCTTGCCCGTGTAGAACGGGTGCGAGGCCGAGGAAATTTCGACCTTGATCAGCGGGTAATCTTCACCATCTTCCCACTTGACCGTCTCCTTGGAGGACATGGTCGAACGGGTCAGGAACTTGAAGTCGGAGGTGACGTCGTGGAAAACGACGTTGTGGTAATCGGGATGGATATCGGCCTTCATGGGCTCGCACCGTGTGGGCTGGTGGTCAAGAGCGGCATTATAGTCCCGGCTTGCCTCGGGAGCAAGCCGGGAATTCAACCCGGGTTTCAGGCGCCCAGGGCGCGCTGCACCTGGGCTTCGAACCGCGCCTGGTCGTAGCCGACCAGCAAGGTGGTGTTGTCCGGCGCGCCGGTCTGGCGGTTCCAGTCCACCACGGTCGCACCGCGGGTCCGCGCACCGGTCAGCTCGATCGACAGCGGGCGCTGCTCGAGCTGCGTGGCGCCGTCGGGCTGCAGCGCCCATGCCATGGCCAGGGCATCGGCGGCATACCAGTGCTCGCCGCGGCTGTCTTCCGACCACAGACGCGTCTTGCGCGAGATCAGTTCATAGAAGCGCGCCTTGTCCGAATCGGCGGCCAGCCACGTCTCCACGCTCCGGTGCAGCATGCCGTGGGCGATCGTGGCTTCCCAGTCGGCCACTTCGATATGCGGGAAGCTGGTGAACACGATGTGCGCCGCTTCCGGATCGAAGGCGATGTTGAACTCGGCCACCGGGGTGATGTTGCCGTGACCATTGATGGCACCGCCCATCACCAGGAAGCGCTTCACGCGCTGCGGCAGGGTCGGGTCCAGCTTCAGCGCCAGCGCGATGTTGGTCAGCGGGCCCAGCGCCACCAGCAGCAGCTCGCCGGCGTACTGGTGCGACAGGCGCAGGATCGCCAGCGCGGCATGCTCGGCCTGGACCTGGCATGCGGCATGCGGCAGGTCGACGTCGCCAAAACCATCGCGGCCATGCACGTGGGCGGCGTCCTCGGCCGGGTAGACCAGCGGGTCGGGCGTGCCGGCAAACACCGGCACGTCTTCACGGCCAGCCACTTCGCACAGCTTCAACGCATTGCGCACGGTGTACTCGAGCCCGACGTTGCCGGCCGCTACCGTCAGACCGATCACCTCGTGGCGTTCGTCGGCAAAGGCCATCAACAGCGCCAGCGCGTCGTCCACACCCGGATCGGTATCAATCAGCAACGGTATCTTCTTGCTCATCTTCTGCTTCACTTTGGTTGGCAATGGAGTCTGTCATCTCCTCCATGACAGGGGAAGCACGCGATCAGGCCGATGCGTAGCGCACCGCGCCACCGATCCAGCGCCGGACCACCCGGTCGGCCAGGTCCGGCGACTGCGCCAGCAGGCGCTCGGCCAGGTCGTGAACCGCCGGCAACATGCCCGCATCGCGCGCCAGGTCGGCCACGCGGAACGCGGCCAGGCCGGTCTGGCGGGTGCCCAGCAGTTCGCCGGGACCGCGCAGCTCCAGGTCCTTCTCGGCGATCAGGAAGCCGTCGGCGGTGTGGCGCATGGTTTCAAGCCGTTCCCGCGCCATGTTCGACAGCGGCGCCTGGTACATCAGCACGCAGCTGGAGGCGGTGGCCCCGCGCCCCACCCGCCCGCGCAGCTGGTGCAACTGGGCCAGGCCCAGCCGCTCGGCGTTCTCGATGATCATCAGCGAGGCATTGGGCACGTCCACGCCGACCTCGATCACGGTGGTGGCCACCAACAGGTCGGTCCCGGCGGACTTGAAGGCACGCATGGCCGCCTGCTTCTCGGCCGCCTTCATGCGCCCGTGCACCAGCCCGATGCGCAGTTCCGGCAACTGCGCCGACAGCGCCTCGAAGGTGGCCTGCGCGGCAGTGGCAACGACCTCGTCGCTTTCGTCGATCAACGTGCACACCCAATACACCTGGCGCCCCTGCTGGCAGGCGACACGGATGCGCTCGACCAGCTCGGGACGACGTTCGGCGCTGATCACGATGGTCTGCACCGGCGTGCGCCCGGGGGGCAGCTCGTCGATGGCCGAGACATCCAGGTCCGAATACGCGGCCATGGCCAGCGTGCGCGGGATGGGGGTGGCGGTCATCACCAGCTGGTGCGGCACGACGCCGGCGCTGGCGCCCTTGTCGCGCAGGGCCAGGCGCTGGTGCACGCCGAAGCGGTGCTGCTCGTCGACGATGGCCAGCGCTAGGTCGTTGAACACCACGTTGTCCTGCATCAATGCATGCGTGCCGACCACCACCTGCGCGTGCCCGGAGGCGACGTCCTCCAGCACCTTGTTGCGCGCCTTGCCGGTGACCTTGCCGGCCAGCCACGCGACGCGCACGCCCAACGGCTCCAGCCAGCCACGCAGGTTGGCCAGATGCTGTTCGGCCAGCAGTTCGGTCGGCGCGGCCAGCGCCACCTGCTTGCCGCGTTCCACCGCCAGCATCGCCGCCAGCGCGGCGACCACGGTCTTGCCCGAGCCGACATCACCCTGCACCAGCCGCAACATCGGGTGGGCCCGCGCCAGATCCTTGCGGATCTCGTCGAACACGCGCTGCTGGGCACCGGTCAGCTTGAACGGCAAGGCGTCGAGCAAAGCCTTGACCAGCCCATCACGGCCACGCAGCGACGGCGCGCGATGCTGCTGCAGGGCGATGCGCTGGCGCCGCAGGCTCAGGTGATGGGCCAGCAGTTCCTCCATCGCCAGGCGACGCTGCGCCGGATGCGTCCCGGCGGCCAATGCGGCGATGTCGGCCGTGGCCGGCGGGCGGTGCATGGTCAGCAGGGCGTCGCGTAGCGATGGCAGGTTCAGGCCGGCCAGCAGATCGGCCGGCAGCAGTTCCAGCCGTGCGTCCTCCGGCAGGCGATCCAGCGCCTGCCCGATCAGCTTGCGCAGGCCGGCCGGACCGATGCCTTCCACCGCCGGATATACCGGGTCCAGCGCTTCGCCCAGCCCGGCCTCCTCGGCGTCGCCGAGTACCCGATAGCTGGGATGGACGATTTCCAGCCCGTGCTGCCCGGGGCGCGGCGTGCCATAGCAACGCAGCCGCGTGCCGACGCTGAACTGCGCCACCTGCGCGGCGCGGAAATGGAAGAAGCGCAGCACCAGCGTGCCGCCAGAATCATCGCCGATGGCCACGCGCAGCATCGGCCGGTAGCGGAAACCACGCTCCACCGCCTCCACCCTGCCCTCCACCTGCGCGGCCAGGCCCGCCTTCAACGCGCGGATCGGCAGCAGCGTGGTGCGGTCCTCGTAGCGCAGCGGCAGGTGCAGCCACAGGTCCTGCAGCGTGGTCAGCCCCCGCGCCTCCAGCTTGGCGGCCACCCGCGGTCCGACGCCGGCAAGGCGGCTGAGCGGTTCGGTGGACAGGTCAAGGGATACGGCGTCACGACGGGCAGACATGTGACAAGGATGCCGTCATGTGCCCAAAACAGAAACCCCGGCCGCGGTGGGCGCCGGGGTTTCCTTCCCCTTGCAGCGTTGGAAGTCCGAGGTGAAAGGTGGGATGAGGGCTGTGTCTGGGCGCCTTCGGGGGACCTGCCTGTCCCCCTGCCCTCATCCCGGCCCTTCTCCCGTGCACGGGAGAAGGGCTTGGAACGCCTAGAACTTCACGGTCATTTCCAGACCGTAGGTGCGCGGATCGGTGATGGTCGCGCCGACCACGCCCAGCGGGCCACGGCCGTAGGTGTTCAGGCCGCGCACGTACTGCTTGTCGAACACATTGTTGGCGTACACCGCCCAGTTGAAGTGGCCCAGCGGCGAGGTCCAGGCGATGCGTGCATCCGTGCGTTGCCGCGATTGGCCCACGTTGAGCAGCCTGCTGATGCCGCAGTCACCCTGCAGGTCGGAGGCCTCGTTGCAACGCTGTGCGCCGCGGTACGCCTGCCGGACCGAGAAGCGCAGCTGGCCGTTGCCACCGAGATCAGCCTGGTATGCGGCACCGGCCGAAGCGGTGAAGCGCGGTTCGCCGGTCGGCTCGCCGTCCAGGTCGACCCCCTCGGGCGTCACGTAGTTCTTATACTTGGAGTCGATCCACTCGGCCTGCGCATCCAGGCTGAAGGCATCGGTGACTTTCCAGCGCATGTCGAAGTCCACGCCGGTCGCCTCCAGGTCACCGGTGTCGAAGACGTAGCGCGGGATATCGACCGGGTTGTTCGGGTCCGGGTCGACCAGGCGGATGGCCTGGCGGTTGTCATAGCGGTAGTGGAAGACCGAGGCGTTGTACGAGAAGCGGGCGAAGCTCTGCTTGATGCCCATCTCCAGGTTCCACACGTCCTCGTTCTCGAACGCCGGGCCGATCTGCAGCGCGTTGAAGCCACCGGCCTTGTAGCCCTTGGCCAGCGACGCGAACACCATGGTGTCGTCATTGACGTGGTAGTCGATGACGAAGCGCGGGCTCCAGTCGCTCCAGCGCTTCTTGTCGCGGACCAGCTTGCCCTTGTTGACCATCGCCGGCGCATCGATGAAGGCCATGTCGAAGGTCAGCAGTTCACGGGTGATCGGAACGCCCATGCCGGCCAGCGCCTGGAAGAAGCCCAGCGCCTCCAGCGTGTCCAGCTTGGCCTCCAGGCCGGGCGCGTTGCGCGGCGTGTTGAGCCAGGTGAAGTCCTTCTCGTCGCGCGTGTAGCGCAGGCCGAAGGTCAGGTTGAGGCGGTCGGTGGCCTTCCAGATCACGTCACCGAACACCGCATAGGACGTGGTGTCGAGCGTGTTGAGGAAGCGCTCGTTCCACTTTTCGCCCACCAGCGAGATCGGGATGCCGTTCATCTGCGCCAGCATCGAGGTGAAGCCGAACAGGCTGCCGTCGGGCGTGGGGGCGATGCCCATGTTGCGGACGATGTTGTCCACCGCCTCGGTGTTGGTATTGACCTCGCTGGTCTGGCGCGCGTCCTCGTTGAAGTAGCTGGCGCCGGCCACCCAGTCGATGTGGTCGTTGCTGCCGGAGAACTTGAACTCCTGGTAGAAGGTCTCGTTGCTCTCGGTGTTCTTCGAGTCCACGTACAGGTCGGCGCGGTTGGTCCCGTCCTCCTCGGTGTGGTTTGTCGAGTCGTACTTGCGCCAGGAACTGGTCGAGGTGAAATTGCCCCAGGCCAGCGCATGGTCGACGATCAGGGTCACGCCATCGAACGTGCGCCATTCGGCATTGTCGGCATCGCTGTAGGTCTTGACCTTGCGCGGGTCCAGGTAGTCGTTGGGATCCACTGGCACGGTGGGGCGTGCCGGGTAGTCCGGCAGGGCCACGATGCCGGTGGTGACGCGGCCATTCTGGTCCAGGCTTTCATGGTCCCAGGTGATGTAGGCGGTGGTGTTGTCGCCAAAGCGCGACTGCCAGGCCGCGCGCGTGGCCCAGACATTGTCCCCGCCCAGGTCCTTGCCGGTGGCACCGTCCTGGAACCAGCCATCGCTGGTATTGATCAGGGCGTTGAAGCGCAGCGCCGAGTTGTCACCGGTGGGAATGTTCCACATCGCATCGGCGTACTTCTTGCCGTAGTTGCCGACCCGCACCGTCGCGCGCGCTTCCACGTCGGCCTGTGGCCGGCGGGTGATCAGCGAGATCGCACCGGCGGCGGTGTTGCGGCCGAACAGCGTGCCCTGCGGGCCCTTCAGTACTTCGATGCGCTCAACGTCGACGAACGGCAACAGCACCCCGCCGCCGCGCCCCCCGTACACGCCGTCGACGAAGATGCCCACGGCCGGATCGGTGCCGATGCCGAAATCGTCGGTTTCCACGCCGCGCAGCCGGAACGAAGGCTGGGTCGGCTGTACCGCATCGATCACCAGGCCCGGCACGAAGGCGTCGATGTCACCCAGGTTCTCGGCGGCCACGTCGCTGAGCAGGTTCTGGTCGACCACCTGCAGGGCGATCGGTACGTCCTGGATCTCCTGCTGGCGGCTCTGCGCGGTGACCGTGATCCGGTCCAGCGTGGTCGCCGCGTCCTCCGTCGCCGATTGCGCCATGGCCGTACCGGCCGTCCCCAGCACCACCAGCCCGGCCATCGCCCGCTGCAGCCCTGTCACCAGACTCCGTTGTTTCACTCGCATCGCCTCTCTCCCAGCAGTGGGTGAAACCGACCTCAACCGGCCGGCGGTCCCGTCGTGTTGACCGGCCCCGCGCCGGCCGTCGTATCGCAACTACCTTCAAGCCCATTGATCCATTGCCGGATCAATGCCAGACCTTCCTTGTGCACCACCGCCCTGCCCAGCTCCGGCATCATCACCGCCGGATCGTCGCTGTCCATGCGGAAGGCGATGATCGAGGCATCGGCGTCACCGGGCAGCACGTCATACAACCGGTTGCCGGTGCCCTTGCCGGCGGCGATGGGCTGCTTGCACAGGCCGAGTTTCAGGTGATCGCGGGTGGGCGCGTCCAGCCACAGCCCGGAGGTGATCGCCGGGCCGGTGCGGCTGTGGCAATGCCCGCAGTTCACGTCCAGATAGGCGCGTGCACGCGCATCCAGCGATGCCTGCGGATCGGTGGCATCGGCGGCCCGTGGTGCCTGCGCCGGGGCCGGCGCGCCCTGCAGGTAACCCACCCGTGCCAGGTGCGCCAACTGGTTCTCGCGCCCCCCGGCGTAGTCGAAGTCACGGTTGAGGTTCCGGGCCTTGGGACCGATCGGCAGCAACTTGCGCGACCGGTTGTCGGTGATGTGGCAGCCGCCGCATTGATTCTGGTCCGGGACCTGGTAGCTCAGCGCCTCGCGCGCGCCGGCCGCGTCCACCAGCTCCAGTTCAACCGTATCGCCGGTGCGCTTGAGCGTGGCAACGGTCTGCTCGCGGTTCCATACATATGGCAACGCCACCCAGCCCTGTTGGCGATGCACCAGCAGCCGCGTTTCGATCAGGCGCACCCTGGACAGGTCCAGTGCCTCACCCTGCAACGAGGACTGCGAGGGCGGCGTGCGCGCCACCGCCATGGCATCAGCGCCGTCCCCTTCCGGCAGCGGGTAGTAGAACGTCTTGCTGAGGATGGTGCCGACCGGGAAATCGAAGGCATTCTCCGGCTGATAGCCGGCGGCCTTTCCTTCCGGCATCCACACCGTGCGCAGCTTGTGCGCGTAATCGCTGAACAACGGGGTGTTCAGGTCATACGGCACCACCCCGTCATTGAGTCGCAGCTTGCCCCCCTCGACCCGCAGCACGTGCCACTGGTCCAGCGTCGCAGGCTGGCCCTCGTCGAAGAAATGCACCGCCGGCTTGCCGCTGCACCCCACCAGGGCCAGCAGTACGCCGATCATCATGCCTACCCGCACACGCATCGCACGCATCGGTCGTCCTCAACCCCGCTTCAGGTCGATTGCCGGCAGGCGCGGCAATTCGCAATCGAACGGCTTGAGGTCCTTGCTCGGATTCTTGTAGCCCCCGGGGCCATCGGCGTTGATCACGCCGTTGACGTCGCGCAGGCAGATCTGCGGGCCCATCCGGACCCCGTCGACCACCCGGTTGGCATTGAAGTAGCCATCCCACAACACGTCCGGGAAGTTGCCGGTCAGGCCGAAGGTGGCGACCTTCAGCGCCTTCAGGTCCAGGCCATCGGGGGAATCACCGCCGCCGGACAGCGTGTTGTTGTGGATGTAGATGCGCTCGGGGTAGGGGTCGAAGCTGGCCGACGCGCTGCTGTCCTTGTAGCCGGTGGAATAGACGCTGGAGACGATGATGTTGGCGGTGGCGTTGTCGCGTATCTCGTTGTCGAACACCTCGATGTCATCGTTGGAATTGATGACCACCCCCGAACCGGCCGGCACGCTGGCCACCGGCGTGCCCTTGGCACCGAAGTTGGCGTGGTTGTTGGCGATGACCTTGTTGTTGAACACGCGGATGTTGGCGCCCTGCTGCGACAGCCCGGGCATGTTGAACACCAGGATGCCGCCGGTGTTGCCGGTGGCCACGTTGTTGTAGACATCGGCGTTGCGGGTGTTCTCCACCTCGATGCCGGCCACGTTCTGCTCGGCGCGGCTGTCGCGCACGATCACCCCGTCGGACTGGCCGATGTAGATGCCCGCATCGGATGCACCGATGGAGATGGTGTTCTCGATCAGCACGTCCTTGGTCAGCACCGGGTAGATGCCGTAGGCACCGTTCTTGGTGCTCGGCCCGCCGGTCCACTGCACCTTGATGCCGCGGATGGTGATGTGCTCGGACTCGCTGATCTTCAGGCCGTCGCCCCTGGAGTCCTCGATGGTGAGGTTCTCGATGGTGAAGTTGTCACCATTGACCAGCAGCCCTTCGGCACCGGCCTTCTGCCCCTTGAAGCTGAGCACGGTCTTGTCCATGCCGGCGCCGCGCAGGGTCACCCCATCGGCGCGCAGGGTCAGGCTGCGCTCGAACTGGTGCCGGCCGGCCGGGATCTCGATCACGTCCCCGGGCTTGGCGTCGAGCAGGCGTTCCTGCAGGCTGGCCGCAAATGCCCCATCGGCGGCGGCCACGGCCGGACCCGGCTCGGCCTGCTTCTGGCAACCGGACGCCAGCACCGCCACTGCGGCTGCCACCGCCCATTTATTGCTGCGCTGCATGATTCGGCCTCCCATACGCCGCCAGATGTTGCCGCAGTCTGGCTTTCAGCCAGTGTTCACGCGAAGGGCAGGAGCGGCATACTTGGGGGGGCAAAGCGGACAAGCTGGAGGGAGCTTCGATGCATCGCAGATCCGGGGACCGGCTGGCCATCGCCGATGTCCCCACCAACATGCTGTGTGGCCTGTTGCTGATGGGCCGCGAACTGGGCGTCAACAGCGAGAGCTGGCTGGCCGGCCTGCGCCTGAGCGTCACGCAGCTGGACGACCCGCGCACGCGCATTTCCTACCGGCAGGCGATCGAGGTCATCCGCCGCGCCCTGCCCACGCTTCCCATCGACGGCGTCGGACTGGCGATGGGCAGCAGCCAGAACGGCGGCAACTTCGGCCTGCTCGGGCTGGCGATGAAGACCGCGCGCACTTTCGGCGATGCGGTGCGCATCGGCCTGGACTACCAGCGCAACCTGGGCCCATTGATGACATTGAGCCTGCATGAGCACGATGCCCAGACCCTGGCACTGGTGGCCACCGCGCCGGAGGAATCACATGACCTGTTGCCATTCCTGTGCGAGGAGTTGTTCTCCAGCGTGCTGATGCTGGGCCGTGAACTGGCCGGCGAGCGCTTCAGTCCGCTCTGGATGGAGCTGGGTTATCCCGCGCCCGGCTACGCGGCCCAGTACGCAACGCTGTTCCGCTGCGAGGTCCGCTTCGAGCAGGCGCGGCATGCGGTGTTGCTCGACCGGCGCTGGATGGACCTGCCTTTCGCCAGCTACAACCCGGTGACCTCGCAGCAGGCCCTGGCGTTGTGCCATGGCCAGCTCGCCAGCCTGTCGATGCGCGGCGAGACCACCGCGGCGGTGGAGCGGCTGCTGCGCCCGCAGTTGCGGGACAACCCGCAGATGAGCGATGTGGCCCTGGCCCTGCACCTGAGCGAACGCACGTTGCGCCGGCAGTTGGCCGAGGAGGAAACCTCCTTCAGCGAGGTACACGACCGCATCCGCACCGAACGGGCCCTGGAACTGCTGCAGGATCCCGAACTGGGCATCGCCGCGATCGGCAACCAGCTCGGCTTCAACGACGCGCGTGAGTTCCGTCGCGCCTTCAAGCGTTGGACCGGGCAGACGCCGAGCCAGACCCGGCGTCCCCTGGCCTGAGGGCCTGCACGCAGGCCCCCGCTGGCCGCTGGATTACTCCAGCACCATGATGGCGTCGACTTCGAACGCGGCGCCCTTCGGCAGGCCCGACACTTCGATGGTCGAACGGGCCGGGAACGGCGCCTGGAAGTACTCCTGCATCACCGCGTTGACCTTGGCGAACTCGCCCAGGTCGGTCAGGTACAGGCCCAGGCGCACCATCTTGTCCAGCGAACCGCCGGCTTCCTCGGCCACGGCCTTGAGGTTGTCGAACGCACGACGGGCCTGTGCGGTCACGTCGCCGGCGACGATGTCACCGGTGGCCGGGTCCAGCGGGATCTGGCCGGAGAAGTAGACGGTGTTGCCGGCACGCACGGCCTGCGAGTACGGGCCGATGGCGGCCGGGGCGTTGGCGGTGTTGATGATCTGGCGGGACATGGGCAGCTCCACATGGGAAAAAGGTCGGCCATTGTAACGTCGGCCCATGACGGCCCACTCATCACCCGCGCAATGGCCGGTTCATGCACATGGACAATTCTTCACCACACGCTGCAGAGCCTTGCAGCGCAAGGGCCGTGCACGCTTATCCACAGGTTCCACCCGGGGTGCCGCACACGCGTTGTGGAAAAAAGCCGCTCCGGCCCGCATCCGCCGCGCGTGGCACGGTGCTACCGGTGGGCGGGATGCCGCGCAGGCGGAGGTGGAGCCCCCTGGCCAAACCAATTTGACGCGCGATGCTGAGGACGCCGGGATTGCGCCCCTGCCTATGGCGTCGTCCGGCTGGACAAATCTTCACCACACGTTGCGAAGCCTTGGGACACAAGGGCTGCGCACCCTTATCCACAAGTTCTCCGTGCAGTGCCGCACACCGGTTGTGGAAAAGCGGTTCGGGCCTGCATTCGCCACGCACGGCTCGGCGCTACCGGCGCATGGTGACCACGCAGGCCGGGCTGGACAAATCTTCACCACACGTTGCGAAGCCTTGGGGCACAAGGGCTGCGCGCCCTTATCCACAAGTTCTCCGTGCAGTGCCGCACACCGGTTGTGGAAAAGCGCTTCCGGCCTGCATTCGCCAATGCATGACCCGGCGCTAACGGCATATGAGGGCTGCATGGAAGGGATGCGCTCCCCGCCACGCTTGCCCAGGCCAAGCGCCGACTACTGCCGGCGCACTGCCTGCACCACCTGCAACCGACGCAGGCGACGCATCACTTCGGCCAGGTGGTTGCGGTCACGGACCTGGATGTTGAAGCACAGCACCGCCGCGTTGAAGTCGCGGTCCAGGTAATCCACGCGCTCGATGTTGGAGTGGCTCTGCGCGATGGCCGCGGCCAGCTGCGCCAGCACGCCGGTGCCGTTCTCCACTTCTACCACCAGCGCGGTGTCGTAGTCGCCCACCACGTTGGTGTCCCAGCCGATCGGCACCCAGCGCTCGGGCGACTTGCGCAGCTCGGCCAGGTTCGGACAGTCCAGCCGGTGCACCACGATGCCCTTGCCGGCGGTGTGGTAACCCATGATGTCGTCGCCCGGGATCGGCTGGCAGCAGCCGGCAAAGCTGACCACGCCACGCTCGCTGCCGTTGATCAGGATCTTCTCCTGGCGGCGGCTCGGCGCATTGCCACCGCGCAGCTCGGCGTAGGACATCAGTGCCTGCGCGGCCTGGGTGGGCATCCAGTTGCCCAGCGCCACGTCGGCCAGGAAAGCCTCCAGGCGCGGATAACGCTGCTCGGCCAGGAACGCATCCAGGCGGCCCTTGGGCAGGCGCTCGATCGAGCTGTCCATCGCTTCCAGCGCGCGGTCGAGCATGCTGTGCCCCAGTTGCACCGCGTCCTCGTGCTCGAGCTGCTTGAGCTGGTGGCGGATGGCGGTACGTGCCTTGCTGCTGACCACGAATTCCAGCCATTGCGGCTTGGGCGAGGCCGAGCGCGCGGTGATGATCTCCACCGTCTGCCCGCTGACCAGGCGCGTGCGCAGCGGCACCAGTTTCTTGTCCACGCGCGAAGCCACCGCGCGGTTGCCCACGTCGGTATGCACCGCATAGGCGAAGTCCAGCGCGGTGGAATTGCGCGGCAGCGCCAGGATCTTGCCCTTGGGCGTGAACAGGTAGACCTCGTCCGGGAACAGGTCGACCTTGACGTTGTCCAGGAACTCCAGCGACGAACCGGCGGTGCGCTGGGAGTCGATCAGCTCCACGATCCACGCGTGCGCGCGGCTCTGCGCGCTGTTGGGGCTGTCGCCACCGAACTTGTAGGTCCAGTGCGCGGCCACGCCGCGCTCGGCGATCAGGTCCATCTCCTCGGTGCGGATCTGTACCTCGATCGGCGAGCCGTACGGCCCGAACAGCACGGTGTGCAGCGATTGGTAGCCGTTGGCCTTGGGGATGGCGATGAAGTCGCGGAAGCGCCCGTCCAGCGGCTTGAACGCGGCATGCACCGCGCCCAGCGCGTGGTAACAGTTGGGCACGTTGCGCACGACCAAGCGGAAGCCGAACACGTCCATCACCTGGTCGAAGGTTTTGTTCTCCTCGCGCATCTTGGTGTAGATGCTCCAGGGCGTCTTGATGCGGCTGATCAGGCGGTGCTCCAGCCCTTCGCGCGCCAGCCGCTGCGACAACTGCACCTCCACCTGCGCCATCGCCTCGCGGCGGACCACCGGCTGGCTGCGGATGTGCTTTTCGATGATGGCATGGCGCCACGGGTACAGCGCGCGGAAGCCCAGGTTCTGCAGCTCGGACTTGATCAGGTTCATGCCCAGGCGCTGGGCGATGGGCGCGTAGATGTCCAGCGTCTCGGTGGCGATGCGGCGGCGCGCCTCGGCACTCTGCGCGCCCAGGGTGCGCATGTTGTGCAGGCGGTCGGCCAGCTTGATCATGATCACGCGCAGGTCGCGCGACATCGCCAGCAGCATCTTGCGGAAGCTCTCGGCGGCCGCTTCCTGGCGGTCGCGGAACTTGAGCTTGTCCAGCTTGGTGACACCGTCCACCAGGTCGGCCACGGCCTGCCCGAACTCGCCGGCCAGTTCCGCGGCGGTGAGCGGGGTGTCCTCGATGGTGTCGTGCAGGATCGCGGCGATCAGCGTTTCCACGTCCAGGCCGAGCTCGGCCAGGATGCGCGCGACGGCGACCGGATGGGTGATGTAGGGCTCGCCGGACTTGCGGGTCTGGCCCGCGTGCGCGGTCGCGCCCACTTCCCAGGCGCGACGCAGCAACGGCAGCTGCTCGGCGGGCAGGTAGCTGGCTGCGCGTTCGAGTTGGAGTACGTAGTCAGGTACCGCCCCGCCCGCGGGCGTGGCTACCTGGGCGGAAGGGCCTGGGTTCATGGCGGAAGACTATGCCAGCAGGCGATCTTCGGCAAACCCGGAATGCAGAACAGCCCGCACGGGGCGGGCTGTCCGATGTACTGCAGCGATGCGCTTGATCGAGCCGATCAATCGTCGTTCTTGGACATGTCTTCGTCGGCGACCACTTCGGCGGCGGCCCACTCCAGCGCTTCGCGCTCCACGCGCTCACGCTCGGCCTTCTCGACTTCCTCGATCAGCTCGTTGTCGATACGGCGGGCGGCGATTTCGCGCAGCGCCAGCACGGTCGGCTTGTCCTCGGTCTCGCTGTTGTCGATCGTCGCCTGGACACCATTGGCCAGCTGACGGGCGCGCTTGGACGCCATGATGACCAGCTCGAAACGGTTGTTAACGACTTCCAGGCAATCTTCTACGGTGATGCGGGCCATGCGGGCTCCCGGCGACCTGCACGGCCGCTCGAACGAATGAGGGAAAGGGGAGCGATTGTAGAGGCCCGGCCGCCCGGAAATCAAGCCGACGGCTGAACAGCCCCTTGTGAATCAATCGCTTGCTCAGTTTTCAGGGGCCAGCAGGGAGGCGATCAGGTCGGCATTTCGCCGCTGCTGGGGCTCCAGCCGCAACCGGCTGGCGGCGAAGATCGCGCACATCTCGCCCACGGCGGTGTCGAAATCCTCGTTGACGATGACGTAGTCGAACTCGTCGTAATGCAGCATCTCCTCGCGGGCGGCGGCCAGACGCTGGGCCATCACCGCCTCGCTGTCCTGGCCGCGCTTGCGCATGCGCTCGTCCAGCGCCTGGCGCGATGGCGGCAGGATGAACACGCTGACCGCACCCGGTACCTTCTGCCGCACCTGGCGTGCGCCCTGCCAATCGATCTCCAGCAGCACGTCCTTGCCGGCGGCCAGCTGCGGCTCGACCGACTGACGGGCGGTTCCCTTCCAGTCGCCATGCACCCGCGCGTGCTCGAAGAAGTCGCCTTCACCGATCATCCGCTCGAACTCGGCGGCGCTGACGAAGTGGTAGTGCTTGCCGTTCTCCTCGCCCGGGCGCATGGCCCGCGAGGTGAAGGAGATGGACAGGGAGATCTGCGGGTCGCGCGCCAGGGTGGCGTTGACGATGCTGCTTTTGCCGGCCCCGGACGGGGCGGCGACGATATAGAGGGTGCCACGCATGGAAGGGTGGGCCAGCGTCGGAATGGCCCGGCATTGTAACGGGACGGGCCGTTTCGTGCCGAACGCGCCCTGCCGGGGACGCCGATTCCGGCTGCCGTGCCGAGCAGGGCCCGGCACGGCTGGACCGGCATGTCACTCGATGTTCTGGACCTGCTCGCGGATCTGGTCGATCAACACCTTCAGCTCGACCGAGGCGTTGGAGGTGCGGCTGTCCACCGACTTGGAGCCCATCGTGTTGGACTCGCGGTTGAACTCCTGCAGCAGGAAGTCCAGGCGACGGCCGACCGGCTCGCGCTGGCGCAGGATGCGGCGGATCTCGGCGATGTGGCTGCCCAGCCGGTCCAGCTCCTCGTCCACGTCCAGCTTCTGCAGCCACAGCACCAGTTCCTGCTCGGCGCGGCCCGGGTCCATCGGGTGCGGCAGGTCGGCCAGGCGTGCGGCCAGCTTGGCGCGCTGGCCTTCACGGATCACCGGGATCAGCTCGCGCACCTCGGCGGCGATGCGCTCGATGCTGTCCACGCGCTCGCTGATCGCCGTGGCCAGCTTGTCGCCTTCACGCTCCCGGGCCTGCACGAAGCCATTGATCACCTCGTCCAGCAGCGCCATGGCCTCGGCCTGCAGCGCGGTGGTGTCGGTGGCCTCGGTACGCAGCACGCCCGGGTACTGCAGCAGCTCGGTGAACTCGACCCGCAGGTTCGGGAAGCTCGAATGCAGCCGGACCGCCAGGTCTCCCAACTGCTTCACCAGCACCTCGTTGACCGTCAGCGAGGTCGCCGCCTCCGGGCTGCGCAGGCGCATGACCAGGTCCAGCTTGCCGCGGCTGATGCGGCCGGACACGCGCTCGCGCAGCTGCGGCTCCAGCGCGCGCAGCTCCTCGGGCAACCGTACCCCGACTTCGAGGAAACGGTGGTTGACCGAGCGCAGCTCGCAGCCCAGGGTGCCCCAGGGCGTGACGCGTTCGCCGCCGGCATAGGCGGTCATGCTTCGAATCATGTGGAATTCCGGTGCGTTGCAAAGGGCGAATGGTACCCTAGGCGCCCCCGGACGCCGGCCCGTCGGCCGCCCGGGCGCCCCATTGAATACCCCTGTCATCCGGACCTTTCATGACCTTTTCCCGTCCCAGCGGCCGCCAGGCCGATCAGCTGCGCACCGTCACCATCGAACGCGCCTTCACCCGCCATGCCGAAGGTTCGGTGCTGGTGAGCTTCGGCGACACCCGCGTGCTGTGCACCGCCAGCGTCGAGAACCGCGTGCCCGGCTTCCTGCGTGGCAAGGGCGAAGGCTGGGTGACCGCCGAGTACGGCATGCTGCCCCGCTCCACCCATACCCGCTCCGACCGCGAAGCGGCACGTGGCAAGCAGGGCGGCCGCACCCTGGAAATCCAGCGCCTGATCGGCCGCACGCTGCGCGCCTGCATCGACCGCAATGCGCTGGGCGAACGCACCATCACCCTGGACTGCGACGTGCTGCAGGCCGATGGCGGCACCCGCACGGCGGCCATCACGGGTGCCTACGTGGCACTGGTGGACGCGGTCAACCTGCTGCTCAAGCGCGGTGACATCAAGCGCAACCCGCTGTTCGGCGCGGTGGCCGCGGTCTCGGTCGGCGTCTACAAGGGCCAGCCGGTACTGGACCTGGACTACGCCGAGGACAGCGACTGCGATACCGACATGAATGTCGTGATGAACGACGGCGGCGGCTTCATCGAGCTGCAGGGCACCGCCGAGGGCCATGCCTTCCGCCGTGACGAGCTGGACGCGCTGCTGGTGCTGGCCGAAAAAGGCATCCGCGAATTGTTCGAGGCCCAGCAGGCGGCACTGGCCCAGGCATGAGCCGGCGCATCGCCCTGGTCACGCTGGTGGTGGCCGACTACGACGAGGCCATCGCCTGGTACACCGGCAAGCTGGGCTTCCAGCTGCTGGAGGACATCGACCAGGGCCGCAAGCGCTGGGTGGTGGTCGGGCCGGCTGACGGTAGCTCCGCCGCGCTGTTGCTGGCCCGCGCCAGTGACGCCGAACAGCACAGCCGCATCGGCAACCAGACCGGTGGCCGGGTCGCCTTTTTCCTGAACACCGACGACTTCCGGCGCGATCACGCCGCCATGACCGAGCGCGGCGTGCAATTCCTCGAGGCCCCGCGCGAGGAGCCCTATGCCACCGTCGCGGTGTTCCGCGACCTGTACGGCAACACCTGGGACTTGTTGGAGCCCAAGCAATGAAACTGGTACTGGCCAGCGGCAACGCCGGCAAACTGAAGGAACTGCAGGCCATGCTCGACGCGCTGCCGCTGCAGATCGTGCCGCAGCGCGAGCTGGGCGTGGACGATGTGCCGGAGACCGGCCTGACCTTCGTCGAGAACGCGCTGATCAAGGCGCGTCACGCCTGCGCGGTGACCGGACTGCCGGCGTTGGCCGACGACTCCGGCCTGATTGTCGATGCACTGGACGGCGCCCCCGGCCTGTACAGCGCACGCTATGCCGGCAGCCCGACCGACGATGCCGCCAACAATGCCAAGCTGCTCGACGCCCTGCGTGATGTCCCGGCCGAACGTCGCAGCGCCCGCTTCTACGCGGTGATCGTGCTGCTGCGCCACGCCAACGACCCGCAGCCACTGATCTGCGAAGGCAGCTGGGAAGGCCGCATCATCGATGAACTGCGTGGCACCCACGGCTTCGGCTACAACCCGGTGTTCCTGGATGAGGAACTGGGCCTGACCGCTGCGGAAATGCAGCCGGAGCAGAAGAACGGCCGCAGCCACCGTGCCAAGGCGCTGCAGCAGCTCAAGCAGCAGCTGGCCCGGGTCAGGCTCGACTGAGGTCACGGCGGATGACGGTGCGTCGCTACCGGCCCCGGCTGGGACTCGTGCAACTGTTGGCGATGCTTGGCGGCATCACCGGGGCGATCCTGGGCGGCGTGCTGGCCTACAACGGCGAACAGCCGTGGTGGGCACCGCCGCTGTGGGCGTCGGGCTGCGCACTGGTCATCACGCTGATCGGCGCGCCGATCATCTGGCAGCGCGTGGTCCTGGATGAAGCCGCCGGGCACCTGCGTTACCACAACATCGGCACCCTGCACCGATGGCGGCAGGTCCGGCTCCACGACGTGCTTGAAGTCCGCTACGACGATTTCGCCGACCAGCGCAGGGCCATGGTCTCCGGCCTGCTGCTGTATATGCGCAACGGCAGCCGCCCGGCCTACCACCGGCTGATGGACAACGATGCGGGAAGCGACCGAGGCGCCTCGCCGATGTTCCATGACATCACCGCGGCCGTGCTGCGCGCGCAGCCACGCTCACTGGTCGATCCGATCCTGCTGGACAGGCGCTGACCCGCCTCGCCCCCGCCCCCTCATTCCCGCCTGACCTGCCCATGTCGCACTCCCACGCCCATTGCCACCACGCGCCCGGTGAATCCTGTTCGGGCGACCACGGCCACGCTGCCGGCCCGCAGCTGGTGCCACCACCGTTGTCGCTGTACGTGCACCTGCCCTGGTGCGTGCGCAAGTGCCCGTACTGCGATTTCAACTCGCACGCGGGCAAGGGCGCGCTGCCGTTCGATGCCTACATCGACGCGCTGATCCGCGACCTGGACCAGGACCTGCCACTGGTCTGGGGCCGGGTGGTCAGCAGCGTGTTCTTCGGCGGCGGCACGCCCAGCCTGTTCCCGCCCGAAGCGATCGATCGTTTCCTGCAGGAGGCCAGCGCACGGCTGCGTTTCGCGCCGAACCTGGAAGTGACGCTGGAGACCAACCCCGGCACCGCCGAGCACGGCCGCTTCGACCGCTACCGCGCGGCCGGCGTGAACCGCATCAGCTTCGGCATCCAGACCTTCAACGATGACGCGCTCAAACGCCTGGGCCGCATCCACGACAGCAACGAGGCCGAACGCGCGGTGAAGCTGGCCCAGGACGCCGGCTACACCAACTTCAACATCGACCTGATGTACGCGCTGCCGGAGCAGACCCTGGCCCAGGCCGAGCATGACCTGGAGCGCGCCTTCGCGCTGGACCCCACGCACATCTCGCATTACCAGCTGACGCTGGAGCCGAACACGGTGTTCTTCGCCCGGCCGCCGCAGGGCATCCCCGACGAGGACAGTGCCTGGGACATCCAGGAGCACTGCCAGGCACTGCTGGCCCAGGCCGGCTACGGCCAGTACGAGGTCAGCGCCTATGCCCGGCCCGGCTACCAGTGCGCGCACAACCTCAACTACTGGCGCTTCGGCGACTACCTGGGCATCGGTGCCGGTGCCCACGGCAAGATCAGCTCCGGCGCCGGGCAGCACGTGCTGCGCCGCTGGAAGCACAAGCATCCGCAGGCCTTCATGGACAGCGCCGGCACCCCGGCCAGCATCGGCGGTGACGACATGATCAGCCCCGAGCGGCTGCCGTTCGAGTACATGCTCAACCTGCTGCGCCTGCACGAAGGCTTCACCCTGCGCGATTTCACGTCCCGCACCGGGCTGCCCGCCGCCGCGCTGCAACCTGCGCTGGCAATCGCCGGCGACCGCGGCTGGCTGGCGATGGAGGGCGACCGCCTGCTCCCGACCGAGCTGGGCCGGCGTTTCACCAACGACGTGGTGGAGCTGTTCCTGCCCTGATCGTAAGAACCAAAGTGGCGAAGCTGTCACCAAAATGATAGAAAGCGCGGTCTAACGGGGGCAGAACACACCACGATGTCAGGGACCGCATCCAGTTCGTCCAGTCAGGCGCCTGCCCGGATCGCAGACGCGCCGGTCCCCGCCCGCGTCCGCCAGTTGCTCGAAGCCGTCTGGCAGGCCGCCGACGACGTCCTGCGCACGCCCCTGCAGCTGTGCATGGTGGAGCTGGAACGTGCGCTGTTCCAGCATGCCGAGAAGGCCCGCAACAGCCAGATCCAGTCGGACATCTACGCCCAGATGCGCACGCTGCGCGAGCAGGCCCCGCAGTTCCCGGGCCTGTTCCTGGATGCCCTGGCCGGGCAGCTGGCCAGCTTCAGGGATGCCCCGCAACCGATCGGCAACACCCAGGCCACGGCGTTCAAGACCATGACCCTGGTCGAGGACACCGACATCGACCGCGACATCGTGCTGCACGAGATGGCCCGCCGCGAAGGCACCCGCGGCATCACCGCCCTGCAGCTGCTCGGGCAGCGCTTCGCGGTGCTCGCCGCGCAACCGGCCTTCGACATCGAGCGGCTACCCACCGGCCCGTATGCGCTGTGCCGCGCCCTGCGCGAGGCCGGCGAGCGGCTGCAGCTCAACCTGGAAAGCCAGCTGGCGTTGTACCAGGTGTTCGAACGCCAGGTCATGGACCGCCATACCGAGCTGGCCGACCGCCTCAACATCCTGTTCGCGCGCGAAGGCGTGCTGCCCGGGCTGGTCTACCGCCCGTACCTGGTCCGCCCCTCCGCGCCGCGCGGCAACGCCCCCGCCGGCAGGGACACCGGCAACGGCCTGGGCCCGGGCAGCCGTTCGGCCGGACAGGGCCCGCTGACCAGTTGGCAGGGCCAGGCCCCGGCGGCCTCCTGGGCCAGCAGCCTGTCGCAGGAACTGCAGCTGCCGGGCGGCCTCGCCGGTGCCGCCGCCGGTGCTGCCTCGGCGCCTGCGGTTTCCGGGGGGGGCACTGGTGGCGGCTCCGATGCCGCCGCTCCGGCCGGCAACCCGGTGCTGTCGGGCCTGCACAACCTGCTGGATGCCGCCCGCCATGGCGTGGCCGGCGGCGCGGTCGGTTCCGCCAGCGCGGTGCCATCGGCCCTGGCGACCGGCGGCAGCACCGAGGGCTCGCATGCCGTGGCCGTGCCGAGCAGCGCCGTGATGGACCTGCTTGGCAAGCTGCAGAGCGCCGCGGCCGGCAACCGCCGCAGCATCGGCGACATCCACGGCGCGCTGCTGTCACAGATCAAGGCCGAACACGGCCCGACCGCGGCACTGTCCTCGCAGGACACCGACACGCTGGACCTGCTGGGCATGCTGTTCACCCAGATCCAGCGCGAGGTGCGCAGCGACGGCCCGGCCACCGGCCTGCTCACCCAGCTGCAGGTGCCGCTGCTGCGCGCGGCCATCAGCGACGCCAGCTTCTTCCAGCGCGACCAGCACCCCGCGCGCGAGCTGCTCAATGCCGTGGCCGAGTCCGGCGCGGTGTGGCTCAGCGACGACGACAGCGACCCGGTACTGCTGCAGAAGCTCAACGAATCGGTCGCCACGGTGGTCAATGACTACCAGGGCGACGAAACCGTCTTCACCGAGGCCAACGAGCGCATCCAGACCCACCTTCGCGCCGCCGCCCGGCGCGCCGAGGTCACCGAGCGCCGCCAGGTCGAGGCCGCGCGCGGCAAGGAGCGGCTGGAGGCCGCCAAGCAGCTGGCCAGCCGCACCATTGAGGACGTCTGCGCCAACAGCAACCCGCCCAAGTTCGTGCAGACCCTGTTGCGCAAGGCATGGTCGGACGTATTGACCCTCACCCTGCTGCGCCAGGGCGAGCAGTCGGAGGAATGGAAGCAGCGCGAGCAGTCCACGCGCCGCATCAGCGAGATCACCGCGCTGAAGTCCGGCACCCCGGACATCACCTTCGGCGACGAGATCGAGCAGTCGCTGCAGCAGGTCGGCTACCACCGCGACGAGGCCGGCGCGATTGCCCGCCGCCTGTCCTCGCCCGGCGGCGAGGACGACATCACCTCCAAGACCGAGCTGACCGCCAAGCTCAAGGCGCGCTCGCGCCTGGGCGAGGCCGGCGACCGTGACGAGGACGAGGAGCGCCGCCGCAAGGAGCAGCCCGAGCGCACCCCGGCCGAGGAAACCCATTACCGGCAGCTGCGCACCCTGCCCTTCGGCACCTGGTTCGAGTTCGTGGTCAACCAGCAGGGTGACAGCCGCCGCCAGCGCCTGTCCTGGTACAGCCTGATCACCGACAACGCCCTGTTCGTGAACCAGCGCGGCCAGAAGATCGCCGAGCTCTCGCTCGATGCGATGGCCCGGCTGATGGCCAAGGGCCAGTTGCGCATGGTCACCGAGGACCGCGGCCGCCTGATCGACCGCGCCTGGCAGGCCACCCTGCGTACCCTGCGTTCGCTGGCCGGCAAGGCCCCTGCCGCTGCGGAGGAAAACGCATGATCACCGAAACCCGCCGCGCCCCCCGCATGCCGGTGCCGGAACTGGTGCCGGTCCGCGACATGATGACCGACGGCGTGATCGGCCGGCTCAGCAACATCTCCGAAAGCGGCATGCTGCTGATCGCCTCCGGCCCGCTGCAGGACGACGCGCTCTACCAGCTGCAGTTCACCATTCCTGACGGGCGCGGCGGCCAGCACCAGATCGATGCCGGCGTGCACCTGCTCTGGCGCGAGCCGGCGCACGCCCCGGAACAATCCTGGGCCGGTTTCCGCTTCCTGACCATGGACAAGGCCCAGCGCGAACAGCTGGTGCACTGGATCGAAAGCAACCTGCCGAAGGCCTGAGTGACGAAAACGGCACAGCAGCCGTGGGCCGATTGCGGCAGAATCGTGGCCCCGCATCACGTCATCCAAGCGAGCCACCGCGATGAACCAGCACGATTCCGCCGCCCTGTATTCCGACCATCTGGGCGTGCTCATGCGCCGCGCCGATGAGGCACTGGCGCGCGGCGGCTTCGATCACCTGGTCGTCCCCAGCGGCACCCTGCACTACCAGGCCTTCGACGACCGCGACTACCCGTACGCGGTGAACCCGTTGTTCAAGACCTGGCTGCCGCAGACCCGGCTGCCCTGCAGCTGGCTGGTGTACACCCCCGGCAAGCGGCCGACGCTGGTGTTCTTCCAGCCCTTCGACTATTGGCACGTGGTCCCGGATGCCCCCAGCGGCTGGTGGGTCGAGCACTTCGACATCCACATCATCCGCAAGCCGGAGGATGCGCTGCCGCTGCTGCCCAGGGACCCGGCCCGCTGCGCGATCATCGGCGAAGCGCAGAGCGCGCTGGGCGGCTTCGTGCCGAACAACCCGGAAGCGGTGATCCATTACCTGGACTGGTACCGCGCCTACAAGACCCCCTACGAAGTCGCGCTGATGCGCCAGGCCCAGGTGCTTGCCGTGCGCGGCCACAAGGCCGCCGAGGCCGCGTTCCGCGCCGGCGCCAGCGAATTCGGCATCCACATGGCCTACTGCAGTGCGGTCGGCCAGGACAGCAACGAACTGCCCTACGGCAACATCGTCGCGCTCAATGAGCATGCCGCGGTGCTGCACTACACCGAGCTGGGCCGCGTCGCCCCGCAGCCGCTGCGCAGCTTCCTGATCGATGCCGGTGCCTCCGCGCATGGCTACGCCAGTGACATCACACGCACCTACGCCGCCGCCGGCCATGACGAATTCCAGGCCTTGATCGATGCCGTCGACGCCGCGCAGCGGAAGATGTGCGCGGCCGTGCGCAACGGCTTCGACTACAAGCAACTGCATGTGGATGCACACCTGTCGCTGATGGGCATCCTGAAGGACTTCGGCGTCATCAACGTCTCACCGGAAGCCGCACTGGCCACCGGCGTCAGCGCCGCGTTCTTCCCGCATGGCATCGGCCACCTGATCGGCGCCCAGGTACATGACGTGGCCGGTTTCGCCGCCGGCGACCACGGCGGCCGCGTCGAGCGTCCGGCCGGCCACCCTTACCTGCGCATGACCCGTGTGCTGGCGCCGGGCATGGTGGTGACCATCGAGCCGGGGCTGTACTTCATCGACATGCTGCTGGACGAGGTGAAGCAGGCCGGCAACGCAGCCAGCGTGAACTGGGAGCGCGTGGACTTCTTCCGCCCCTACGGTGGCATCCGCATCGAGGACGAGGTGCTGTGCACCGAGGGCGAGGCCGACAACCTGACCCGCCCGGTGTTCGCCGCCGCCTGATCGGTCACGGCAGCGATGCCGTCCACCGCAGGGACAGGAAGCGCCGCGATCGCGGCGCTTCCTTTTTCACCTGAACGAGGCGCCGACGTCTGCCCTCATCTTCGACGACGGGGCGCGCCAGGCAGGCCCGCCGCCCACCCTCACTCGCGTCCCACGCCCAGCAGCCACAGGTAACTCGCCGCCGACCAGCTGAAGTTGCGCGCCTGGTAGCCCTTGCCGGTGGTCGGGTCGTAGTTCTCGTACATCGGCGCCTGCGCATCCAGCCCCTCGGCATTCAACAGCAGGCGTGCGGTCAGCTGGTCGGCCTCGCGCACGTGGCCATGGCGGCGCAGGGCTTCGACTCCGAATCGCGCCTGGTCCAGCCACAGCGGCCCGCGCCAGTAGCCCTTGATCGGCGAGAAGCGCGGATCATCGGCCGCCAGCGTGGGCAGCGGCATCGGCGTGGCGAAACGCTTCGGATCCAGCATCGTGGCGATCACCCCACGCGCCTGTGCATCACTGGCCAGCCCCGCCCACAACGGCGTCCAGCCCTCCGAGCCGAACACCCGGATATGCGCACCACTGCCCAGCCGCGCATCGAAGAACCAGCCCGCCTCGGCATCGTGGAAGCGCGCACCGATGCGCTGCTTCATCGCCTCGGCATCACGCAGCCAGGCATCGCGTTCGTCCGGCTTGCCCAGCACGCCGGCCAATGCCGCCAGGTCCAGCTTCTCGCGATAGAGATAGGCGTTGAGGTCGACCGACTCCTGGTCCAGCGACCAGGCGTTCTCGCCGTTGCGCAGCATCTTCGCGTCATCGAAGCGCACCGCGTTGTCCATGCCGCTTTCCCACGCGGCGGCCAAGCGGGTGCCGTCGGTGGCACCGAATTCGGCCAGGCCGTTGTGGTCGTGGTCGCGCTCGGCGAACCACCAATGGTGATAGCGCACCAGCTTGTCGTACATCTCGGCGACGAAACCGGCATCGCCGGTGGCACGGTGGATTTCC
Source organism: Stenotrophomonas sp. Steno-C18 (assembly GCF_056393195.1). Classification (NCBI taxonomy): domain Bacteria; kingdom Pseudomonadati; phylum Pseudomonadota; class Gammaproteobacteria; order Lysobacterales; family Lysobacteraceae; genus Stenotrophomonas; species Stenotrophomonas sp. Steno-C18. Next base: position 114,302 of record NZ_JBWJOX010000003.1, read on the forward strand.
AGCGTCGCCCAGGCAGCCAGCGGCGGCTTGGTGTTGCGCCAGTTGTTCTCCTTCGCATCGAGGTAGACGCTGTCGGCGACCATGCCGTTGGCGGCCTGGTAGTCGAACATCGCGCGCATCTGGTCACGCGCCAGGTCCGGTGCGAAATGGGCCAGCGCGACCGCGTGCTTCCACGAATCCCATGCCCAGAAGCCGTTGAAGTAATCGGCCGAGTAGGAGGGAATCACCCCGTCGTGGCGCAGGTCGCCGCGCGCCGCGCGCCAGTTGCCGATCAGGGTCTGCACGGCCTTCAGCGCGATGCGCTGCGCGGTCGCATCCGGCACGCCCGGCACGTGGCTGGGTTTGATCGCCTGCAGGTAGCCGTTCCAGCGCGCGCGGTTGCGTGACCAGGCGGCGTCGGCGTCGACCTCGACGGCCGGTCCCGGCCCTGCCGACAACTGCTGTTCCAGCACCAGCACCAGTGGCTTCGCCGCCTCCAGCTGCACCGGCTGGCTCGACGCGAAGACGACCTGGTTGCGCGCCTGCCGTGGCAGCAGCTGCACAACGTCCTGGTGCAGGCGGGTCAGCACGGTCTCGGCGCTGCCGGCGAACGTCTGCGTCACCGCACCGGAATGCAGCACGAGCCGATCCCCCGGCGCCAGCATCGCTTCGTTCTCCACCGCCACGTCCAACGCGCGCGAGGTCGACGATTCCAGCTCGATGCGCACCAGCGCGCGCTGCGCATCGGCGAAGAACAGGGTCTGCCGCAGTTGCAGGCCCTGGCCCTGGAAATGGCGCTGCAGGTAGCCCGGCCCGGCTTGGCTGCCGACTTCGCGCAGCGTGATCACCGCGCCGCCTCCGGGCGGGGCCAGCGTCACCTGCGCGAGCCGCCGTCCCGCCCAGCGCCCGGCGCCGATGCTGTGCACGAAGGGCCCGGAGAAACCACTGCCGGCGTCGCTGGCAAGCGGCAGGCTGTAGCCATGCCAGGCGCCGGCATCGAAGAAGATGTTGAAGCCGCGATCGGCCGCACTGGCCGGCGTGCCATGCATGTCCAGCACATCGACGGCGGCATCGGCCACCGGCGGTGCCGCAACGGCTGGCCCGGAAAGTGCAAGGATCAATGCCGCGGCCAGCAGCCGGCGCAGGTGTGTGGTGGCACTCATCGGTTGTCCCCCGTGGATCGAACCGGGGAGTCTAAGCGTTCGGCCACGCAGGCGGCAGCGACGGCTTCCGCAACTTCGCAGGGCCATGCTCCCCATGGCCCTGGCGCGGCCTCAACGTCGCGCCATGAACGCTTCGATCTCCTCGGCGCTGCGCTCCAGCGCACCGGTCAGCACGTGGTGCCCCGCTGCGGTGATCAGCACATCGTCCTCGATGCGGATGCCGATGCCGCGCCAGCGCGGCTCCACGTCGCGATCGTCCGGCGAGATGTACAGGCCCGGCTCGATCGTGAACACCATGCCCGGTTCCAGCAGGCGCGACTCGCCGGCCACCCGGTAGTCGCCCACGTCGTGCACGTCCAGCCCCAGCCAGTGCCCGGTCTTGTGCCGGTAGAAGCGCTGGTAATGGCGCTCGATGATGTTCTCTTCCAGGTCGCCCTTGAGCAGCCCCAGCCGCAGCAGCCCCTCGGTCAGCACCTCCACCGCGGCCAGGTGGCCTTCCTCGTAGGCGATGCCCGGCCGCGCCTGCTCCAGCGCCGCCGCCTGCGCGGACAGCACCAGCTCGTGCAGCAGGCGCTGCTCCGTGCTGAAGCGGCCGTTGACCGGGAACGTGCGGGTGATGTCGCTGGCGTAACCGCGGAACTCGGCGCCGGCGTCGATCAGCACCAGGTCGCCCTCGCGGCTGCCGCCGTTGTTGTCGCGGTAGTGCAGCACGCAGCCGTTGGCACCGGCACCGACGATGCTGTTGTACGCCGGCCACGCATCACTGGCGCGGAACTCGCGTTCCAGCTCGGCCTGCAGTTCGTACTCGTGGATGCCCGGGCGGGCGACGCGCATCGCGGCACGGTGGGCCCGCACGCTGATGTCCGCCGCGGTCTGCATCAGCGCGATCTCGTCGTCGGACTTGTACAGGCGTTGCTCGTGCAGCAGGTGGCCCAGCTCCAGGAATTCGTGCGGCGGCTGCGCGCCGTGCCGCACCTGCGAGCGCACCCGGTTCACCCAGCCGATCAGCTTCAGGTCGAAGTCCGCGTCGCGGCCAAAGTGGTAGTACACCCGCGAGCGGCCTTCCAGCAGGCCCGGCAGGATTTCGTCCAGGTCCTCGATGGGATAGGCGTCGTCCATCCCGTAGCGCGATACCGCGCCGTCCTGGCCGGCACGCGGGCCGTCCCACGCTTCGCGGTCCGGGTCGCGCTCGCGGCAGAACAGGATGCTCTCGCCGTGGCGACGCCCCGGGATCAGCACCAGCACCGCCTCCGGCTCCTGGAACCCGCTCAGGTACCAGAAGTCCGAATCCTGCCGGTACGGATAGAACGTATCGTGGCTGCGCACGCGCTCGGGGGCGGCGGGCAGCACCAGGATGGCGTCATCGCCGGCCGCTTCCATCAGCTGGCGACGGCGGCGGGCGTACTCGGCGGGGGTGATCCCGGACAGGCGCTTCATGCCGCTCCTCAGTTCAGGCGCTGGCGGTGCCGCGAGCCCATCACGCAGTCGCCGTGCAGCAGCAGCGCCGCCACGCGCACGAACTCCTCGATCTCGGCCAGCGCGTCCTCGTCCTCGTCGGCGCTGTCGAACTGGTCACTGGAGGACTGCGCCAGGCGTGCCAAGTCCTGCAGGGCCTCTTCACCCTCCTCGCTCAGCGCCGGGCGCTTGCCCGAGGCCAGGCCAAAACCGCCCAGGAACGCGCGGCACCATTCGAACAGGGCATCGGTGCGCACCTGCAGCGGGGCCGAGGCGTCGGCCAGGACCAGCTCGAAGGCGAAGTCGCGGTCTTCCAGCTGCGCCACGGTGGCCTGTCGCAACCGGTCCAGCACGCTGCCCGGCTCCAGTGCCGGCAGGTTGTCGTCGGCCAGCACCTTGGCCGGCCAGTCCGGCAGGTCATCACCGCCGGCGGCAAGCCAGCCGGCCAGCGCGCCGTGGAGTTCGGCCGGGGAAGCACCCAGGCCCAGCGACTGGCTGGCCTGGAGGATGTCGTTGACGACAGGAAGATCGGTCATGTCACGGGTCTGTAAAGCGGGAAAAGGATCGCCACCACGCCGTGCGCGGCAGCGGCTGCACAGTGTAGCAACCACGCGGTGTTGCCCTCCTTGACCGGCCCCTGCCTGCATGCCTATCGTGCCGACCATGGATGCCTTCGATCCCGCCGGCCAACTGGTCGCCCTCGCCGCCCGCCTCGAGCTGCTGCTCGAGCGCAACCAGCGGCTGGCCGACGAGAACCGCAGCCTGCGCCAACAGCAGGAGCAGCTGATCGCCGAGCGCTCGCAGTTGCTGACCAAGAACGAACAGGCCCGCTCGCGGGTGGAAGCCATGATCACCCGCCTCAAGTCGCTGGAGCAGCACACGTGAGCCAGAACGAGCCGGTCAGCGTCCGCCTCCTTGACCGTGAGTACACCGTCGGCGTGGAGCCGGACGAACGCGACAGCCTTGCCGCCGCCGCGCGCATGCTCGACCAGAAGATGCGCGAGATCCGCGGCAGCAACCGCATGGCGGCGGTCGACCGCGTGGCGGTGCTGGCCGCGCTCAACCTGGCCCATGAACTGCAGCAGGTGCGCGACGAGCAGGCTGCCCAGCAGCAGCGTTTCCAGAGCGCGCTGAACGATCTGAACCGGCGCCTGGACATCGCCATCGACAACGCCCGTTGAACAGTCTGAGCGGCTAAGCCAGATGAACTCGCCGGACGGGCAAAAAGACTGCCCCCGCGCACGCAACCCCGCTATACTGGCCCCGCGTTCTCTGCTGTGAACGACGGCGTGTGCAAACATTCGCCTTGTCCCTTAATGACGACCACGGGGGCGCGACGGAGCCGGGTGTGCAAGTCCGCCTTGTAGCGGGAAGCCCGATGGCCCCCCAACGCTCCCACTTGAACCCCGGGTTCAAGGTCGTTTCGCACGCATCGTCACCGCGGAGAATGCAATATTCCAGAACGGCGCCCAATGGGCGCCGTTCTTTTTTGTCCTTCTCCCACCGGGAGAAGGTGCCCGGAGGGCGGATGAGGGTGCGGGAAGAACCCGGTGAGACCAGCTGCATGAGGCTGCGCCATTGCCCTCTCCCCAACCCCTCTCCCGCCTGCGGGAGAGGGGCTTCAGGTCCTGATTCCGATACCCTGTGTCGATGACTGACGATCCTCGCCAACGGCTGCGCCAACAGCTGCGCCAGCGCCGCCGTGATATTCCCGCCGCCGACCGCATCGCCGCCGCCGAAGCACTGGCCGCGCACCTGCTTGCCCTGCCCTTTGCCCACGCCAGCGGCCATGTCGCAGGCTACTGGGCGATGGATGGGGAAATCGCGCTGCACCGCTGGCAGATGCAGTTGCCGCCGCAGCAGACCTACTGCCTGCCGGTACTGCACGGCAAACGGCTGCGCTTTGCGCCGTGGCGGCCCGGGCAGCCACTGGTCAGCAACCGCTATGGCATTCCCGAGCCCGCCGTGGACCCTTCCACGGCGCTGCACCCGGAAGAAATGGCGCTGGTCGTTGCGCCGCTGGTGGGCTTTGATCCGCACGGCCGGCGGCTGGGGATGGGGGGCGGCTGGTATGATCGCAGCTTCGCATTCCGGCAGCGCCAGGCCGCGCCGCCGTGGTTGGTCGGGGTTGGTTTTTCCGCCCAGCAGGTGCCGTCGCTGCCGGTCGAGGACTGGGACGTGGCGGTCGATGCGATCTGTACCGAGCAGGCCACTCTCTACCCGGAACCGTTGAACGCATGACCGCCCGCAAGCGCTACTGGCTGATGAAGTCCGAACCGGACGCCTTTTCCATCGATGACCTGCAGCGCGTGGGCACCGAACCGTGGAATGGCGTGCGCAACTACCAAGCGCGCAATTTCATGCGCGATGGGATGAAGGTCGGCGACGGCATCCTGTTCTACCACTCCAATACCAAGGTGCCGGGCATCGTCGGCCTGGCCACGGTGGCCAGCGAGGCCTACCCGGACGACACCCAGTTCGACCCCAAATCCGATTACCACGACCCCAAGAGCACGCGCGAGGAACCGCGCTGGATGCTGGTGGACGTGGCCTTCGAGCGCAAGCTGGCGCAGGTGATCGCGCTGGACGAGATCAAGCTGCATGCCGACGAACTGGGCGAAGGCTTTCCGCTGACCGCCAAGGGCAACCGGCTGTCGGTGTTCCCGGTCACCGCCGCGCAGTGGAAGCGCCTGCTGTCGCTGGAAAAGAAATCAAGCTGACCCCGTAGGAGCGGCCTCGGCCGCGAAGCATGCGCTGTTCCCGCTGCGGGTATGCATGCAAGCGTTGGCGACACCGGCTTCGCGGGCAAGCCCGCTCCTACCCGCTCCACGCATTCCTCCAACTCCATCGAGTCCCACCATGTCCGAAGCCAAGCGCCTGGCCGCCGAAAAAGCCATCGAGTACGTCCAGAAGGGAATGATCGTCGGTGTCGGTACCGGCTCCACCGTCGCCTACTTCATCGAGGCACTGGCCCGCATCAAGGACCAGATCGAAGGCGCGGTATCCAGTTCGGACCAGAGCACCGCCCTGCTCAAGGGCCACGGCATCGAGGTGCTGGACCTGAACCACACCGGCGGCCTGTCGCTGTACGTGGACGGCGCCGACGAGTGCGACGGCAACAAGAACCTGATCAAGGGCGGTGGTGCCGCGCTGACCCGCGAGAAGATCATCGCCGAGGCCAGCAAGCAGTTCGTCTGCATCGTCGACCCGAGCAAGCAGGTCAAGGTGCTGGGCAAGTTCCCGCTGCCGGTGGAAGTGATCCCGATGGCACGCAGCCTGGTCGCCCGCGAGATCATGGCCCTGACCGGCGGCCAGCCGGTGTGGCGCGACGGCGTGGTCACCGACAACGGCAACCTGATCCTGGACATCCACAACCTGTCCATCACCGATCCGGTCAAGCTGGAACAGCAGCTCAACCAGATCCCGGGCGTGGTCACCGTGGGCCTGTTCGCGCGCCGGCCGGCCGACGTGGTGATCGTCGGCGGCGAACCGCCGCAGGTGCTTTGACCTTATGCGGGGCCCGGGGACAGGCCACGGCCGTCCCTCGCCCCGCACTGCCACCCACTCCTTCCCGACAGAGCCTTCCATGTCCCTACTGCGCTCCCTGTTGCTGCTCTCCCTGCTGACCCTCGCCGGCTGCGCCAGCGCCGATGGCAAGCATTGGGTGGAACTGGCCGGTACCCGTTACCAGGTGGAACTGGCCCAGAACGATGAAACCCGCGCCCGCGGCCTGATGTTCCGCGACCAGATGGATACCGGCAGCGGCATGCTGTTCATCCATGACTTCGAGGAACCACAGGCGTACTGGATGAAGAACACCCGCATCCCGCTGGACATCCTGTACTTCGACAGCCAGCGCCGCCTGGTCAGCCAGCAGCGCGACGTGCCGCCGTGCTCGGCCGGCGACATGTGCCCGCCCTACCCCAGCTTCAAGCCGGCCCGCTACGTGCTGGAGCTGAATGCAGGCCAGGCTGCCCGGTTGAAGCTGGAGGATGGCGCCGAGCTGACCTTCGGCCCGGGCATCCCCAAGGCGGATTGAACCGTCCCGGCGCCCGGCCTTGAACCGGCCGGGCTTTGCCCACAGTCTTGGGGCATGTCTGATACACGCATCACCCTTCCGCACTGGGACGAGCTGGCCACCTTGGCCGATGACGCCCTGCCACTGCTGCCGACCGCGCTGCTGATTGCCCGTGACGAGTATCCCGAGCTGGATCCGGCCGCCTACGAGCGCCTGCTGCAGGCCCATGCCGACCACCTGCGCGTGGAGGTGGACGCCACTCGCGAGTGGCCGCTGAAGATCGCCGCCATCAACCACCACCTGTTCAACGAGGTGGGCTACAGCGGCAACAACGACGAGTACTACGACCCGCGCAACAGCTACCTCAACGAGGTGTTCGAGCGGCGCCTGGGCAACCCGATCTCCTTGGCGATGGTACAAATCGAGGTCGCGCGCCGGCTGGGCCTGCCGCTGGAAGGCATTTCCTTCCCCGGCCATTTCCTGGTGCGGCTGCCGGTGGATGACGGCGTGCTGATCATGGACCCGTTCAACGGCGGTCGCCCGCTCGGCGTGGATGAACTGCGCGAGCGGGCGCGCACCAACCTGGGCGGGCAGGCACCGGACGACAGCGTGCTGGCGCAGATCCTGGACCCGGCCCCGCACCGCGCGATCCTGATGCGCATGCTGCGCAACCTGTATGGCGTGTACGCCGAGCGCGGGGAATGGGACCGCGCCGCGCGCAGTGCCGACCGCGTCCTCAAGCTGGCCCCCGAACAGGCCGATGCGGTACGCGACCGTGGCCTGGCCTACCTGCAGTTGGAACACCTGGCCGGCGCCCGCGCCGACCTGGCGCGCTACCTGAAGATGGAACCGGAGGCCAGTGACGCGGCCAGCATCCGCGACCGCCTGGTCGAGCTGGGCGGCGAGCGCCCCAAACTGCACTGATCCCGCAGGAGCGGCCTCGGCCGCGAAGCCGGTACCGCCCCGGAGCTGCAAGCAACGCCAACCCTCCCGAGGAGGTTACCTGCGACCCGCAGGCCCGCGCCTGCCGTCACCGGAGCCACCGCCGGCTCCGCGGCCAAGGTCGCCCCTGCCGGGGCTCAGTCCAGCTCGACCATCTCGAAGTCGTCCTTGGTCACGCCGCAGTCCGGGCAGGTCCAGGTGTCGGGCACGTCCTCCCAGCGCGTGCCCGGGGCGATGCCCTCTTCCGGCAGCCCATCGGCCTCACGGTAGATGAAACCGCAGACGACGCACATCCAGTTGCGGAAGGTGGAGGCCGTGGCATCAGACATCGGGGATAATCGCCGCAATGAGAAACGGCGTTGATTGTCACACTCCCGCCGCCGTACCGGTAGCCATCATGTCCCCAGCTTCTCCCGCCGCCCGCGGCGTGTACCTGATCACCCCCGACGAAACCGACAGCGCGCGCCTGCTCGCGCGCGTGCAGCCACTGCTGGCCGGCACCACCTGGCTGCAGTACCGCAACAAGGCGGTGGATGGCCCGACCCGGCTGGCCCAGGCCACGGCATTGCAGGCGCTGTGCAGCGCGGCCGGGGTGCCGCTGATCATCAACGACGATGCGGCGCTGGCGCAGCAGGTCGGTGCCGCCGGCGTGCACCTGGGCGAGGACGATGGCGACATCGCCGCGGCCCGCGCCCTGCTCGGGCCGCAGGCCATCATCGGCGCCTCCTGCTACGACGAACTGGCCCTGGCCGAACGTGCCGTGCAGGCCGGGGCCAGCTACGTCGCCTTCGGCGCATTCTTCCCCAGCCGCAGCAAGGTCACTCCCCGCCGCGCAAGCACCGACCTGCTGCGACAAAGCGCCGCACTGGGCGTGCCGCGGGTGGCGATCGGTGGGCTGACCCCGGACAATGCAAGGCCCGTTGTCGAAGCCGGTGCGGACCTGCTCGCGATCATCAGCGGCGTGTTCGCCGAGGATGATCCGGTGGCTGCGTTGCAGGCGTACCGGCGCTGTTTCCACACTGATTGAATTCACCTGACAGCTGAAAGGCACGGCTTTTCCCTTCTCCCGTCGGCGGGAGAAGGTGCCCCGAAGGGGCGGATGAGGGGAGCTTTTTGCGCCTGGAAGCCCCCTCCCCCCCCTCTCCCGCAAGCGGGAGAGGGGCTTTGAATCCGCGCGCTTCAACGCTGTTGGAACCTTACAGAGGAGTTACCCATGAACCACGCCCAATCCCACGCCCTGTTCGCGCGCGCCCAGACGCTGCTGCCAGGTGGTGTCAATTCACCGGTGCGCGCGTTCAAGTCGGTCGGCGGTGAACCGTTCTTCGTGGAACGCGCCGACGGCGCCTACCTGCATGACGTCGATGGCAACCGCTACATCGATTACGTCGGCTCATGGGGCCCGATGATCGTCGGCCACAACCATCCGGCCGTGCGCGACGCCGTGCAGCAGGCCATCGGCAATGGCTTGTCGTTCGGTGCGCCGTGCCCCGCCGAAGTGACCATGGCCGAGACCATCACCGCGCTGGTGCCGTCGTGCGAGATGGTGCGCATGGTCAACTCCGGTACCGAAGCCACCTTGTCGGCCATTCGACTGGCACGTGGCGCCACCGGCCGCAACAAGATCGTGAAGTTCGAGGGCTGCTACCACGGCCATGGCGATTCGTTCCTGGTCAAGGCCGGCAGCGGCATGCTGACCCTGGGCGTGCCGACCTCACCGGGCGTGCCGGCCGGGCTGAGCGAACTCACCCTCACCCTGCCCTACAACGATTTCGAGGCGGCCACCACGCTGTTCGAACAGCAGGGCACGGACATCGCCGGCCTGATCATCGAACCGGTGGTCGGCAACGCCAACTGCATCCCACCGCGCGATGGCTACCTGCAGCACCTGCGCGCACTGTGTACGCAGTACGGCGCGCTGCTGATCTTCGACGAAGTGATGACCGGCTTCCGCGTCGCCCTGGGCGGTGCGCAGGCGCATTACGGCATCACCCCGGACCTGACCACCTTCGGCAAGATCATCGGCGGCGGCATGCCGGTGGGCGCGTATGGCGGCCGTCGCGAATTGTTGTCGCAGATCGCCCCGGCCGGCCCGATCTACCAGGCCGGCACGCTCAGCGGCAATCCGGTGGCGATGGCGGCTGGTTTGGCGATGTTGCAGCTGATCCAGGAACCCGGCTTCCATGACCGCCTCACTGCGGCCACCGCCAAGCTGTGCGATGGGCTGGAAGCGGCTGCGCGCGATGCCGGTGTTTCGGTCACCACCAATCGCGTCGGCGCGATGTTCGGCCTGTTCTTCACCGATGAGAAGGTGGAAACGTATGCGCAGGCCACTGCCTGCGACATCCCGGCGTTCAACCGCTTCTTCCACGCGATGCTGGAGCGTGGTGTGTTCCTGGCACCGTCGGCGTACGAAGCCGGCTTCCTGTCCAGCGCGCACGATGATGCGGTGATCGAGGCCACGCTGGTTGCAGCGCGCGAGGCGTTCAAGGTGGTGGCAGCGGGCTGAGCCTGCGGCACGATCTGCAGATAGAAAGGCGAAAGCCCTCCCTCATCCGCCCTGCGGGCACCTTCTCCCGCGTGCGGGAGAAGGGCTTGGTCTATCGCGAACTGAAATCGTGCAGCATCCCTGGCGCTCACGCTGCCCCCATCCCTTCTCCCGTCTACGGGAGAAGGTGCCCGCAGGGCGGATGAGGGCCGCTCCACGTGTGCTGCTACCACAGCCCGCTCAGCCGAAAACGAGCTTGCCCTTCATCAGTCCCCAATGCCCCGGGAACGAGCAGAAGAAGGTGTAGTCCCCCCCGCGCGCCAATTTGCTGGTCGGGAAGCGCACCCGGGTGGTCTGGCCACCACCGATCACCGGCGTGAACGCGATCACCCGCGCATCGTTCTTCGGCAGATAACTGTCGGCCAACGTCGCGCGCATGCCGGCCGTGGCCACCGGCTGGAAGTCCGGCGTACGGGTCAGCACCCAGTTGTGGCCCATCGCCGTGGCGCCCAGCTTGCCGGTGTGGCGCAGCGTCAGGTCGACCTGGGTGCAATCGGCGGCAACACGGATTTCCGGCAACGAGAACTGCATGCGGTCATTGCCCTCGATGGTCACCGCACAGGTGCGGGCCATGGCGGGTGCGGCGGGCAACAGGACCGCAAGGGCCAACAGCAGGGAATAACGCTTCAAGCACAACTCCGTGAATACGTGGGTTGCGGTGATTCTAGGCAAGCTGCGCGGATGGCACCTGCGACGGGATGTCGCAGGGATGCAGGAACCGGCGCGCGCGTCGATACTTCCCCTCCATCCCACCTGCCCCCGCCTTGATGCCTGCTCCCCATGCACTGCTGCTCGACTTCGATGGCCTGCTGGCCGACTACGACCACCGTCGGTTCCTGCAGGTGCTGGCAACCGCCGCGGGCGTCGAATCACCGCAACTGGATGCCGTGCTGCGCGGACAATCGTTGGAACTTGCCCATGCCCGCGGTGCATTGGCCGGCGGGGCATTGCTGGAGGCGCTGAACGATGCACTGGGCAGCACGCTGCAGGCCAAGGACTGGCTGGCCGCACGCCGAGCGGCGAGCACGCCGCGGCGTGACTGCATTGCCCTGCTCGGTCGCATTCCAGCCCACGTGCGCGTTGCGGTCCTGACCAACAATGGCGCGCTGACGTTGCCGCTCATCGCGCAACTGCTGCCGGACATCCGGGTGCTGGGCAGCGCCCAACTAGGTATGCGCAAGCCTGATCCCGCCACCTATCAAGCCGCCTGCGACATGCTCGGCTGCCCGCCGTCGCGCACGTTGCTCGTGGATCACTTGTTCCGCAACGTGCAGGGCGCGCGTGCGGCAGGCCTGCTGGCCGATACCGCCTATCACGCGCAGTCGTTGCGGCGGCTGTTGCAGCGCCACCGCCTGCTCTGAACGGCATCGCTGGCTGATCGCGCCGGCCACCGCCGGCGCGATCCTACGCATCACGGCAAGGGCGTCCCGCTCCCGCTACCGGACGCCGTACACGTCGCCGCGTCGCCATGGCAGCGACGACGTGCGCCATCGCCGACGCCGAGCTCATCGCCTTCGCCGAACATCGGCACGCTGGCACCCTGCTGGCCGAACCGCACCTGCAGGCCAATGCTATTGCTGCGCATCGCATTGCGGCCCTGCTCGTGCCCGAGCAGCAGCGAGAACATCCAGCCGCTGTCCAGCTGCAGGTCCATCCCCGCCCCCAGCGCCAGCATGTCGTCGTTGTAGCTGCGCATCGCCAGCACGTAATCGGAGCCCTGCGGCCGCTGCACGTAGTTCATCGCGACATCACCGCGGTTCTCCAATGCGCTGCGGTACTCGATGCTCCAGTACGGACGCCAGTTCAGCCGCTCGCGCTTGAAGCTCAGGCTGCCTTCCAGGCCCACCGCCAAGGCACTGTTGTCCACGCGCTGGCGGCCATAGTCCAGGTCGTAGATGCCCAGCCCATGCTCGCGGTAGCCATCCAGGGTCGCGCGGTGGCCGTCGTAGCGGCCATACCCGGTCACGCTCATGCCGTTGGCATGGCGATGCTCATAGCCGACCGTCAGTGACCCGAACCACTGGTCTCCCTTGCGCGAGGCCTGTGCGCTGGCATTGGCCGGCTCGCTCCAGCGGGTCAGGTCGAAGTCCAGCCGGCCGTTGGCCAGCAGGCCGTCCACGAACAGGTGCTCGCCCAGCCGCCACAGCCCATAGGCCGCCAGCGAAAGCTGGTCGGCATCGGCCTTGGAAGGGCTGCCATCGAAGTCGGTGCCCTGCCGGCCCCAACTGCCGGCCATGCCGAACAACAGGTTCTCGCCCACCGCGCGGTCGGCGCCGAGAGTGATGCCGCCGGTGTCGAAATCGAAGCCACCGCCCGCGCGCCCGTTGCGGCCAACCTTGCCGAAGGTGGCGGTACCGGCCAGCCACAGCCCCCAGCCCTGCGGCAAGGCCGGCAGCGCCGCCTCCGCCGCCTGGCCGACCGGCAGGGTCAGGCCCGAGGACTGCTGGCTGCCCGCATAGGCCAGCGCGAAGTTGAAGTTGCTGGCGTTGGTACCGCTGCGTACCTGGCGCAGGCGCGCGCGGATGTTGTCTCCCTGCACCTGGGCAAAGCGCACGCTGGCATCGACCTGCGCCTGCAAGCCACCACTGACCTGCCCGTCATGGGTCGGATCGGGGCGAGCATTGACGGTCAGCTGCAGCTGCACCGTGGCCGCGGCGAAGTTGTTGGTCGCCGCCTGGGTCGCCACCAGCACGGTGGTGCCCTCACCGACCAGGGTGACGGTACGCCCGCTGATCGTGGCCACCGCCGGGTTGCTGCTGGCATAGCTGAAGGCACCGGGACTGCTGCTATGCGGTGCCGGCAGTTCGAAGGCATCCTCGCCCTGGGTCCGGGTCAGGTCGCCCAGCCAGGACAGCTGCGGCGTCCCCACCGCGATGTTCACGTCCAGCCGGACCTGCGTGGCCGCCTGGTACATCGCGTTGCCGGCCTGGTCGGCGGTCAGCCCGCAGGTGCCGGCAGCGAGCATCGTCACCGTCGTCCCGCTGACCGTGCACACCGCCGGCGTGCTGGAGGCGAAGCTGACCGGGTTGCCCGAACCGCCCCCGTTGGCGCCCAGGGTGAAGCTGCCGCCCTGCACGTAGACCGGTTCGGCCGGCGTGGCGACGAAGGCGGAGATCACCTGCGCGCCGGCCTGCACCTGGAAATGATAGGCCTGCACACCGGTGAAGCCGTTCGCGTCGGTGACCTGCACGCTGAAGTCGTAGTTTCCGGCCGCGCTGGGCTCACCTTCGATGCGGCCGGACTCGAGCAGCGTCAGGCCCGGCGGCAACGCGCCGCTGGACAGACTGAAGCGGTACGGGCGGGTCCCCCCGCTGGCACCGAGCTGCTGCTGGTAGCCCACGTCGGCGGTGGCCGGCGGCAGTGCCGGGTCCAGCTGCAGGCTGGGCGCTGCCACCACCAGCGTGTAGTGGCGGGTCACGGAGAACGGACCGGCGCCGGTGCTGCTGTCGGTGACGGTGATGTCAAAGCCAAAGCTGCCCGCGCCGGTGGGCACGCCGGACAACTCACCATCGGCCGACAGGACCAGACCGGTAGGCAATGTGCTGGCCGCATAGGTGTACGGCGCCGTACCGCCACTGGCGGTCACGCGCTGCGTGTAGGCGTTGGACGCGGTGGCCGCTGCCAGGCTGGTCGGGCCCAGTTCCAGGGGCGGCACGCTCACGGTCAGGCTGACCCGCGCCGGCGCGGAGGTTCCGCCGGGGCCGGTGGCGACATAGGTGAAGGTGTCCGGGCCCGAATAACCGGGTGCGGGCACGTAGCTGACTACATCGCCGGCGATGCTGGCGGTGCCGTGCTGCGGTGCGGTGGAGATGGCGATCGCGGCGTGCACGCCGGTGATCGAGGACGCCAGATCGATCGGTGTACCCGGGCTCTGATACGGCACCATCACCGCCCTGTCCGCAGCAACCGGCGCGGCGGGGGTGGCGACGGTCAGGCTTACCGTGGCGATGTTGGACGTGCCACCGGTCCCGGTGGCCGTAAAGGTGAAGCTGTCCGTGCCGAAGTAGCCGGCCGTGGGCGTGTAGGTCACCACATCGCCAGCGACGCTGGTGGTGCCATGTGCCGCCGCGCTGCCGATCGCGATGCTGTGGTGCGTGCCGGTGATCGCGCCGGAGAGGTCGATCGCCGTGCCGGTGCTGTTGTACGGCACCGTGACGCCGGTCGTGTCCGCGGCCACCGGCTTGTCGATGAAGGTGTAGGTGGCGTTGCTGGTACTGGCCTGGCCGTTCACCGCGACGGTCACCGCAACCGGGCCGCTGCCGGCCGCCGGTGTGGTGACCGTCAGCGAGGTGGCCGACGCTGCCGTGACGGTGCCGTTGCCGGCGCCGCCGAAACTGACCAGGTTGTTGCCCGGCGTCGTGCTGAAACCGGTGCCACTGATCGTGACCACCTGGCTGGCCGGACCGGCATTGGGCGAGATGGTGCTGACCGTCGGCACGACGGCGAAGCTGTTGCCGATCGTCGACTGCGTGGTCGGATAGCCGCTGGGCGTGAACGCGCCCAGCACGAACCCCATGGCGGAACCCGCCGTGGTCCCGTTGTAGCCGAAGGTGACGGTGCAGCTGCCCGCCGGCACCACCACATTGGTGAGCTGCACGGTGTTCATGCTCGGCACCGATGCGGAGCCGACCAGGCAGCTCCCCCCCGGTACCGCGGGAATCCGCGAGACGAGCACCGGCGAAGTAAGCAGCACGCTGAAGGCGGGGCTGCTCGATGCATTCGGATTGGTGAAGGTGATCGTGACCTGTCCGGCCGCGCCGACACCGATCTGACCGGGTGAGAAATCGACCGCTGCGGCGATGCCGCCGGCCGCACCGATGTTGATGCTGTGCTGGGCCTGCGCGGCCGCGTTCCAGTTGCTGTCGCCCGCCTGGTTGGCGTTGATCATGCAGGTGCCGACAGCAGTGAAGGTCAGCGTGCCGCCCGCAAGCACGCAGCCACTGCTGCCTGCAGCCAGCGACACCGTCGGCGTCAATCCCGAACTTGCCACCGCGGTCACGCTGTAGGGCGCCCCGCCCACCTGCACCAGGCTGGGCAGCGATGGCATGAAGCCGACCGTCTGGTTGCCCTTGGCGATCGTCACGCTGACGATCGCGCCGACCGCGATGGCGGATGGAGCCTGGCTGTCGGTGACCCGGAGCTGATAGGCGAAGCTGCCGGCGACGGTCGGCGTGCCCGACACCAGTCCGGTCGACATGTTGAGCGAGGTGCCCGGCACCAACGCGCCGGCGTTCAGCGCATAGGTATAGGGCGCGGCACCGCCGGTTGCCACATTGCTCTGGCTGTAGTTGTCCCCCACGCGCGGAGCGGACGCCGCGCCGGCGTTGAGCACCAGGTTCGCCGGCGTCACCGTGAAACTCCGCACGACGTCAGCCGCAGGGGCCCAGCCGGCATCGCCGTCCTGGCTGGCGATGATCGAGCAGGTACCCGGCTGCAGCAGGGTCACCGAGGTACCGACGACCGAGCAGACCCCCATCGTGATCGAGGTGAAACCGACCGTGAGACCCGAGGATGCGGTGGCCGACAGCGCCAGCGGCGAGGCGCTGAGCGAGACATTGGGCAGCGCATTGAACGTGATCGTCTGGCTGCCCTGGGCCACGCTGACACTGTAGGACTGCACCCGGCTGTAGGGGCCGCCACTGCCGGCGCTGGAAGCGTCGGTGACGGTGATGTCGAAGTTGTAGGTTCCGGCGACGGTCGGCGTACCCGACAGCGTGCCGTCCGCCAGGGTCAGGCCCGGCGGAACCGCGCCGGACGTTCGCGCATACACGTAGGGCGTGGTGCCGCCGTTGGCGGTGAAGGTCTGCGAATAGGCGACACCGGCAGCGCCACCCGGCAACGCGCCGGACGCCGGCGACAGGCTCAGCACCGGCGCGGCGATCGTCAGCGACAGCGCGCCGGTGGTCTGCGAGAAGGGCCCGATGCCGAGCGTGCTGTCGGTCACCGTGGCGGTGAAGTTGAAGGTACCGCTGGCCGCCGGCGTGCCACTGATCGTGCAGTCGGTGTTGAGCTGGGTGCCCGCGGGCAGCGCGCCCGTGGCCAACAGGTTCGAGCAGTTGTAGGGCGCCCTGCCACCGGACGTGCTGATCTGCACGCCCGACAGCGCGACGCCCCGTGTCCCGTTGCCGATCAACGTCGAGGACAGCACCGGGTTGCTGACCGGCACGGTGACCGTGGCCGGAGCGGAGGTACCACTCGAGTTGGTCGCGGTGAAGGTGAAGCTGTCATTGCCGCGGAAGCCGATCGGCGCGAAGTACATCACCAGCCCCGCCGGATCGACCGCCACCGAGCCCCCCTGCGCGGTGGTGGTGGAGCCGACGGCATAGTTTGTCGGCGCGTGGGTGGCATGGCCGGCCAGGCTGAGCGGCACGCCGCTGGCGTTGTAGGTCACCGCCGCGGACGTGAACGAACTTGCGACCGGTACGTCCAGGTAGCTGTACTGGTTCGCGCCACTGGTCGCACTGGTACCGCCCGGTGTGGTCACCGTGACGTGATAGTTGCCGACCAGGTTGGCCGGCGCGGTGGCGGTGATCTGTGTGTTGCTGTTGATGGTGTAGCTGGCAGCGGCCCCACCAAACCACACCGCACCGGTTCCCGGAGCGGCAGCGAAACCGCTGCCGATGATGGTCACCGTGGTGCCGCCGACGCTTGGCCCGGAGGCGGGCGACACCGTGGTCACCGTGGGCGCGGCGACATACGTGTACATGTTCGCGGTAGCGGGCGCGCTGGCGCCACCCGGCGTGCTCACCCTGATGTTGTAGGTACCGGGCGCATTGGCTGGCGCGATGGCGGTGATCTGCGTGTTGCTG
Source organism: Stenotrophomonas sp. Steno-C18 (assembly GCF_056393195.1). NCBI lineage: Bacteria > Pseudomonadati > Pseudomonadota > Gammaproteobacteria > Lysobacterales > Lysobacteraceae > Stenotrophomonas > Stenotrophomonas sp. Steno-C18. Next base: position 131,213 of record NZ_JBWJOX010000003.1, read on the forward strand.
TTGATGATGTAGATGGCAGTGGCACCACCAAACTGCACCGCGCCCGTTGCCGGCGCGGCAGAGAAACCGGTACCGGTGAGGATCACCGTGTCACCGCCAACGGTCGGACCGGCGGTGGAGGACACCGCGGTCACGGTCGGCGCGGGCACATACGTGTACTGGTCCCCGAAGTGGGTCGTGCTGGTTCCGTTGGGCGTGGTGACGGTGATGTCGTAGGTGCCCGCTGCGTTCGCCGGGGAGGTGGCGTTGATCGACGTGTCGCTGTTGATGACATAGCCGGCCGTGCTGGCGCCGAATTTCACCGCCCCGGTCAGGTTGGCAGCAGCGAAGCCGCTGCCCACGATGCTCACCGTCATGCCGCCCCCCGTCGGCCCCGCATTGGGCGCCACCGACTGGATCACCGGCAGCGACATCACCGAAATGGTGAACGCCTTCTCGTAAGTGGCGTTCTGCGAATTGGTGCTGCGGACGCGGACGCTCTTCTGCGTCCCTGGGGTGAACGTCGATGGATTGTTGGCCAGCAGGCTGTTGCCGGAGATCTGGAAGGCCGGGTTGTCGGTGTCGCCCGCCCCCGTCACCAGCGTGTACGTGAAGGTCTCGCCCACCCCCGCATCACTGGTGGAGAACGTTCCCACCGTCGCATTGAAGCCGCCTCCGACGCCCACGGACTGGTTGCTGAGCTGGATGTCGGTGGGCACGGCATGGGCCAGCTGCGGGACGCACAGCAGCAGCGCCAATACCAGCGCGACGCACCCTCCCGTCAGCCCATGCGCGCGGCCATATGCATGGCGAGCCGATTCCGGCTGCCATGCCGCCAACCAACGCGCAACCGTTCCGCTCCCTGCCAAGAGCCGACTCGCCTGATGCATACAATTTCCCCCTGTTGACAACCACACCCGAAGACGGCCCACCCAGCGGGTGCCCGACCATGAGAACGCTCTTATCCAATCAACCGTAGAAACCGGGGAAATCCAATCACGCTCCTCCCGGGGGAGCGGAAGCTGCCAGCGGCATGCCCCATCGGCTCGAATCCGCCAAGCCAGCCAATACATCGGCCTGACCCGGCCGCACTGTAGTGCATCCGGGTTCTCGCCATTGCCTGCCCAACCGAGCGCCCCCGCTCGTAAGTGGGCAAGAAAAAGGCAGGGTGCATCGCACCCTGCCCTCACTCAACGTGGCTGCACCCGGTCGCCCGGGCGCCCTCAGCGCCCCGCCATGTAGGCCGCAATCGCCTCACGCACGCGCTTGAGGCCTTCGGCGACCTCCTCGTCGGTGATGTTCAACGCCGGCACGAAGCGCAGCACGCTGGTGCCGGCCTGCAGGATCAGCACCTGCTTCTCGGCGGCCAGGTCCAGCAGCGCGCCGATGTCGGCCACGTACTCGGGCTTGAGCACCGCGCCGATCATCAGGCCCATGCCGCGCACCTGCTCGAACACGCCGAATTCTTCGCCGATGGCCTCCAGCCCGGCCTTCAGCGCGGCCGACTGGCGCACCACGTTGGCCTTGATCTCGTCGGAGGACAGCTTGCGCAGCGCCACGCGGGCGACCGCCGCAGCCAGCGGGTTGCCGCCGAAGGTGCTGCCGTGCGCGCCCACGCCCATCACCTCGGCCACCTTCGGGCCGGCCAGCATCGCGCCGACCGGGAAGCCACAGCCCAGCGCCTTGGCCAGGGTGACGATGTCCGGGGTGACGCCCCAGTTCCAATGCGCGAACAGTTCACCGGTGCGGCCCATGCCGACCTGGATCTCGTCCAGCACCAGCAGTGCGTCGTGCTGGTCGCACAGCTCGCGGGCACGGCGCATGAACTCGGCGCTGGCCGGCATCACGCCGCCTTCCCCCTGCACCGGCTCGAACATCACCGCGGCCACGTCGCCGCCGGCCATCGCCGCTTCCAGCGCGGCCACGTCGTTGAAGTCCACGTAACGGAAGCCGCCGGGCAGCGGCTCATAGCCTTCCTGGTACTTGGGCTGGGCGGTGGCGGTCACCGTGGCCAGGGTGCGGCCATGGAAGCTGCCACGGAAAGTGACGATGAAGCGTTTGTCCGGCGCACGGCCCTGCGCGGTGGCCCACTTGCGCACCAGCTTGATCGCCACTTCGTTGGCCTCGGCGCCGGAATTGCACAGGAATACGCGCTTGGCAAAACGCGAGGCCTCCACCAGCTCCTGCGCCAGGTGCAGCGGCGGCTCGCTGTAGAACATGTTGCTGGTGTGCCAGAGCTTGTCGGCCTGCGCGAACAGGGCCGCCTTCAGGTCGGCGTCGTTGTGGCCCAGGCTGCACACCGCGATGCCGGCCGCCAGGTCGATGAACTCCCGCCTCTGCGTATCCCAGACCCGCGCGCCCTGGCCACGCTCCAGCACCAGCTGGCGCGGACGGTAGACCGGAAGGTAGTAGTTGGACAGGGACAACAGCGGTTCAGCGGCGGCAGTCATGGCGTTCCGGAGGGGTGGGTGTGAAAGCCGCATTGTCCCCCATTCCACGGGCTGCGGCACAATGTACGGATGCGCCTGTTTTCTGCCCCCCAACTGAACCCCGCCAGCGAGTCCGGCTGGCGCCGCCGCTGGTTCGACATCATCCACCGCACCGACACCCCGCCTTCGCGCCGGTTCGACCTGCTGCTGGTCTGGGCCATCCTGGCCAGCGTGCTGGTGGTGATGGTCGACAGCGTGCAACGCATCCACGTGGCCTGGGCCAGCTGGTTCTACGTGGTCGAGTGGGGGTTCACCCTGCTGTTCACCGCCGAGTACGTGCTGCGCCTGCTGGTGGTGCGGCGGCCGCTGCGCTATGCGTTCAGCATCTGGGGGATCATCGACCTGCTGGCGATCCTGCCCTCGTACATCTCCTTCTTCGTGCCCGGCGCGCAGAGCCTGCTGGTGGTGCGCGTGCTGCGCCTGCTGCGGGTGTTCCGCATCCTCAAGCTGACCCGCTACATCGAGGAAAGCGGCGTGCTGATGCTGGCGTTGTGGCGCAGCCGGCGCAAGATCCTGCTGTTCCTGTCGATGGTGGTCACCATCGCGATCATCGCCGGCGCCCTGATGTACGTGATCGAGGGGCCGGCCTACGGCTTCAGCAACATCCCGACCAGCATGTACTGGGCGGTGGTGACGATGGCGACGGTGGGTTTCGGCGACATCGTCCCGCACACCACGCTCGGCCGCTTCATCACCTCGGCGTTGATCCTGGTCGGTTACAGCATCCTGGCTGTACCGACCGGCATCTACACCGCCGAACTGGCCGGCACCATGCTGCGCGAGCGTCGCCAGGACACCCGCGGCTGCGTGGTCTGCGGCCATGAGGGCCACGAGGCCAAGGCCCACTACTGCAACCGCTGCGGGCATGAGCTGCCCGAGCCGCTGGAGCCCTGAGCACCTACCGTGCTTCACGGCCGAGGCCGCGCCTGCGGGGTTGCTCAGTCGAGGAACAGGTCCGGCAACAGCGGCCTGGACGGGTCCACCGCATAGCCGGACAGGTCGGTGACACCGGCCTCGGCCAGCACTTCATCGTCGATCAGGAACTTCCCGGTCAAGCCGGCCGCCGGACGGGTCAGCACCGCGTGCGCGGCATCGGCCAGGATCTCCGGGCGGCGGCAGCCGGCCGGGTCCACGCCGGGAATCATGTTGATCGCGTCGGTGGCGATGATGGTGCGCGGCCACAGCGCGTTGACCGCCACGCCCTGCGGGCCGAACTCACCGGCCAGGCCCAGGGTGACGAAGCTCATGCCCATCTTGGCCAGCGTGTAGGCGGTATGCGGCGCCCACCACTTCGGGTCCAGGCTCGGCGGCGGCGCAAGCGTCAGGATATGCGGGTTCGGGGCCTTGAGCAGGTGCGGCAAGCAGGCCTGCGCGCACAGGAAACTGCCGCGTGCGTTGACCTGCTGCATCAGATCGAAGCGCTTCATCGGCGTGTCCAGCGCACCGCGCAGCCAGATCGCCGAGGCGTTGTTGACGAGGATGTCGATGCCACCAAAGGCATCCACGGTGGCGGCCACCGCCGCGTTGACCTGGTCCTCCTCGCGGATGTCGCACTTCAGCGCCAGCCCCTGGCCACCGGCGGCAGTCACCGCCTCGGCGGCGCTGTGGATGGTGCCCGGCAGCTTGGGGTTGGGCACCGCCGACTTGGCGGCGATGGCCACGTTGGCACCGTCGCGCGCAGCACGCAGTGCAATGGCCAGGCCGATGCCCCGCGAGGCGCCGGTGATGAAAAGGGTCTTGCCTTGCAGGCTGCTCATGCGCACTCCAACGGGTAGGAAACCTCCCGCATTATGCCGGTGCATCATGCCTGCGGTTCGACACTTTGCGTTCATGCATCATGCCGATACTGGTGCGGCATTCTCCCCCTGAGATCCAATGATGAAAACGCTGTACCGCACCACCCCGCTGCTGCTCGTGCTCGCCCTTGCCGCCTGCCAGAACCGGCAATCGGCCGGCGAAGTCCCGCCGGTGGTGCACGATGTCACCGCACACACCACCGGGCTGGGCAGCACCGGCGGCAAGCTGGACGCCAGCGCGGTGTGGGATGGGTCGCTTGATGCCTGCCGCAACGCTGCAACCGCCAGCGATACCTGCCTGATCGACACCCTTCGCAAGGGCGGCGCCTCGGCCGCCGCACTCATCGCCGCGCGCAATCTGGCCGCGCAGGACAATCCGGGATATGTCAGCGCCTGGCAGAGCGTGGAAGGCGTGGGCGTGGCGACGCTGGAGTTCCCGTTCCGCGCCAACACCAACGAAGGCACCTGGCTGGTTGACGCCAGCGGCCGGACCGTCGACGTGGACCGGGACGTGCTGGACGACAACACCCGCAGCCTGCCTGAATACAAGGCGTTCATCACCGGGCACCCGGACGCGGTCCCGTTCGCGCCGGCCATCGCCAGCGGCAGCGATGCACTGCCCGACGGCGGCGTGCGCCTGCGTTACCGCACGCCGCTGCGCAGCTGCCACGCCTGTGCCGACGAGGGCATGCTGACCATCGGCTACGACTTCGACGCCAAGCGGAATTTCAGGGGCAGGCAGTTGGTCGAGCTGCGCTGAGTCCCTTCCGGGCACCGGTGCCGGCCACGCCGGCCGGTGCCCCGTCCCTCGCTGCGGTTCAAGGCTTCGGCCCCTGCCCTTCGTTGTCTTCCCAGTGCAGGATGCGCCGGGTGACGAAGCGGTACACCGGCTTGCCGGTGGCGAACCACAGTTCGCGCACCCAGGAATGGCGCTTGAGCAGCCGCCGCTCCACCGGCGTCAACGCCGCGCCGCAGTACATGCGCTTGTGCTTGAGCAGGTGGCGCAGGTCCTCGCGGGCCAGCAGCCGCATCCAGCGCGAGCGCGGGTTGCCGCAGACCGCCAGCTGGAAGTCGATCAACGCCGGCGAGCCATCCTCGCGCACCAGCCAGTTGGCCTCCTTGGCCAGGTCGTTGTGGGCGATGCCCTGGCGGTGCACGCGCTGCAGCAGGCGCCGCGCGGCGCGGAAATAGGCCAGGTCACCTCGGGGCGGGCGCTGGTACATGGCCGCCCCCTCCATGTAGCTGCGGTCCAGCCAGCGGCCGTCCCAGCCGAGCAGGCGCGGCGTGGCCTCCATGCCATCCAGCCTGGCCAACGCCCGCGCCTCGCGCCGGGCCAGCCACCAGGCCGGCAGGCGCAGCCACGGCGGCGTGGCCCCGAGGTCACGGCGGACAAAGCGGCCGTGCTCCCCGTCGACCAGCAGGATACGGCCGAAACTGTCGGCTTTCAGCGTAGTGAAGGTGTCAGGCGAAGAGTCCAGCATGCCCCCATTCTAGTGGCCTGCCGGGCTTTCATTCACCGACACGGCAGGTGAACGACCCGCCGCCACGCCAATGGAACCTGCAACGGAAGCAGCGGTCTGAACGGGCCCTGCCACTATAATCGCCCGATGAATTCTTCCTGGATCGACGCCACGCTTGCGTGGATCGCCGCTCATCCGGTTTTGGCCGGTGCCGCGATTTTCGCCATCGCCTTCTGTGACTCGGTAATCATCCTCGGCACCATCGTGCCGGCGTTGCCGCTGATGATCGCGGTGGGCGTGCTCATCGGCATGGGCGAGCTGTCCGGTCCCTACGCGATCGCCTGCGCCACGCTGGGCGCGTTCGCCGCCGATGGCCTGAGCTACTGGGTCGGCCGTCGCTGGGGCGACCGGCTGCGCGGCGTCTGGCCGGTCAGCCGCTACCCGCAGCTGCTTGACCGCGGCGAGCTGATGTTCCGCCGCAACGCCTTCAAGAGCATCCTGGTGGCGCGCTACGTGGGCGCGATCCGCCCGTTCGTGCCAGCCATCGCCGGCATGGCGAACATGCCCTTCCGCAACTACCTCAAGGCCAGCGGCATCGCCTGCCTGTCCTGGGCGGTGCTGTTCCTGCTGCCCGGCTGGGCGCTGGGCCAGGCCTACGACGCGGTGGCGGCGGTCGCCGGCAGCCTGTTCCTGGTGCTGGCCCTGCTCGGCGCGATGCTGGGCCTGGTCTGGGCCATCGTGCTGTACAGCTACCGCTGGTCGGCCGCGCGCATGGACGGTTGGCTGGCGCGCGTGCTGGCCTGGTCGCAGCGCCACCCGCAGTTGCTGGGCCGTTCGCTGACCGACCTGTTCGACCCCAAGCGGCGTGAATCGGTGCCGCTGGCGATGCTCGCCCTGATGCTGCTACTGCTCGGCTGGGGCTGGTTCGTGCTGCTGATGGTGGTGGTCGCGCATGGCGAACCGCTGGCGCTGGACCTGGCCGTGCACAAGCTGATGCTGGCCCTGCGCAACCCGCTGGCCGACTATCCGATGGCCGCGCTGGCCTCGCTGGGCGACTGGCAGGTACTGCTGCCGGCCATCGGCGCGGCCATGGGCTACCTGGCCTGGCGCCGGCGCTGGATGGCGGTGGTGCATTGGCTGGCGGCGCTGGCCTTCGGCCTGGCCCTGACCAAGCTGCTGGGCGCCACGGTGGACGTGGTCCGCCCGCCCTCGGCCAGCAGTGGCTTCGGCTTCCCGTCGGTGGCGGTGACCATGGCCACGATCACCTTCGGCTTCTTCGCCGTGCTGATCGGCCGTGAGCTACCCGGCCGCACCCGCGTCTGGCCGTACCTGCTCTCCGGCGTGGTGGTCACCGCGATTGGCTTTGCCCGCATCTACCTGGGCGCACACTGGCTCAGCGACGTCATCGGCGGCATGTTGTTCGGCATCTTCTGGCTGTTGTTGCTGGGCGTGGCCTACCGCCGCCGCTTCAACCGTTCGTTCTGGGTCAAGCCGGTGGCCTGGCTGTTCTACGGCGTGTTCGTGCTGGCCGGCTTCTGGTATGCACCGCGCAACGTGCCGGCCAAACTGGCCAAGTTCGAGCCGGTGGCCGCCGCGCCGCAATCGATGGTGTCAACGCATTGGTGGCAGGACGGCTGGCGCGAGCTGCCGGCCCGTCGCAACGAGTTCGATGACGACCAGCGCTGGCCGCTGGACGTGCAGGTCGCCGGCCCGTTGGCACCCCTGCAGCAACAGCTGGAGCGCAAGGGCTGGACCGTGCAGCCGCAGGCCGGCTGGCAGCAGGCGCTGGCGATGCTGGAGCAGAAAGCCTCGCCGCAGGACGTGCCGGTGCTGCCGGCCACCCTGGACAGCAACGTCGAGGCACTGCTGTTGCTGCACCCGGGCACGCGACCGGACGAGGTCTATGCGCTGCGGCTGTGGCCTTCGGCCGTACGCCTGGAGCCGGGGCAAGCCCAGGTCTGGCTGGGCAGCGCGCAGACGCTGCGCTTCCAGCGCCACCTGAAGCTGTTCGGCATGTGGCGCCCGCTGCGCGGCGTGGATCCCGCGCTGGATACGCTCAAGCAGTCGCTCGACGGCATGCCCAACCAGCAGCAGGTGCAGCCGGAAACCGGCCTGCCGTTGCTGATGATCCGCAGCCAGGAAACACCGGCGCCGTAACAGCGGTGATGCCCGCGGCGCCGGATCCGGCAACGTGGATGGAGCTCCTGGCGGAGGTCAGAGATCCTGTTCCTGCGGGATGTCGAAGCCGGGGATCCATTCGAGCAGGCGCTCCAGGCGCCGGTGCGGATCGTCTTCGTGCAGCAGCATCACCCGCTGCTGCTCCTGCAACGGCAACAGTTCCGCCAATCGCCAGCCCACCCAGGCCGCCTGGTCGAACTGTGCCGGGCCGGCCGAGGCATACTCACCGCCCGCCTGTTCAAGAATGCGTTCGAGCAGGATGCCGAGCAGCGCATGCTCCGGCTGCAGTTCATCGTCGCTGTCACGCTCGCGCCATTCCACCTCGGCCACGACCAGGCCGTTGTCACGCACGCGCGTCTGCCGCACGTGGAAGCGACGACCGCCACGCAGGCGCAGCACCAGGACGCCATCGGCACCCACGTCGAAATCCTCGACCAGGGCTTCCACGCCCCACGCGGCGGGCGTTGCCGGCGTGCCGACCTCCTCGCCCTCCAGGATCAGGCAGACGCCGAACGTGCCGCCCTTGCGCCCGCATTCGCGTACCAGGTCCAGGTAACGCGCCTCGAACACGCGCAACCCCAGCGAGGCACCCGGCAACAGCGTCGAATGCAAGGGAAACAGCGGCAGGCTTTGCGTGGCAGTCATCGGCAACAGAAACGGCGGACCGGGGCTGATGGTACCCCAGCCCGCCGTGGGCCATCGTCGCAGGCGCCGGCAGGACGCCGTCAGAAGTTGTACTTCACGTGCGTGTGCACGCGGTTCATGTCGCCCTTCTCGCCATTCTCCAGGCGACGCTGCGCATGGCTCAGCTCCACGCCCAGGTCCAGCTTGGGGAATGGCGAATAGATCAGGTTGGCGCGCACCGACTGCGCCTTGTCGGTGACTTCATAGCCGGTCCAGGCCGTGTCGTTGTCGAGCACGGCGACCGAATAGACCAGGTTGCCGCGCAGCTTGGGCGAGAACGCGTGGCGCCACGCGGCGAAGCCACCGTAGCCGTCCATCGCGTGCAGGCGTCCTTCCTCATCCAGCACGGTGTCGCTGCCCAGCGCGAAGCCGAGGTAACGGCCCACACCGGCACCGCCACTGACCATGTAACGCAGGTCGTCATTGGCCCCCATGTTGAACTTGCCCGACACGCTCAGGGCACCGCCGCTTTCGTTGTGCCCGTCGTAGCGGAAGTTGCGCAGCAGCGCGGCAACGGTGAAGTGGCCCCAATCACCGCGGGTGAGCCAGCGCGCGGTCAGGTCGGGCATCACGTCGGTGCTGCTGTTGATGCGCGCGCCCTTGCCGCCGAACGGGGTGATCGTGGTCTGCGGGTTCTCCGCCGAGAACGACCACGCGCCGCGGGTGTAACGCAGCTGTGCCTGGCGCGAGAAGATGGTGCCTTCCGACGGACCGGTGAAGTCCACCGTGTCCGGCAGCGCCGCCACGTCCTGGAAGTTGGACCAGGTCTGGCCGGCCAGCCAGTTGTTCCAGCTCACGTAGGCCTGGCGCAGGGTGAGCGCGTAGGTGTTGGTGATGACCTCGTTGCCGGCGAAGGCGTTGCTGCCACCGCCGTACATGTCCGCCTCGATGTAGGCCTTGAGCTTGTCGCCGCGCTCGGTGGTGGTATCGGCACCGAGCCAGAAGCGCGAGAACTGTGCATGCACGTCGGTATAGCTGGCGCTGCGCCCCTTGCCATCGACCGCCACCGGCGTGGCACCGGGGAAGTAGAACAGGCGCCCGGCCGAGCCGTCGGCGATCTCGCCGTCACTGGTACGGGTGTACATCGAATCGAGCTTGATGAAACCGCCGAAGGAGAACTTCGTGCCTGGCATCGCGTTGGGCATCACGACGGCCGGCGCCGCCGGTGCGGCAACGCGGGTGGCGTCGAGCGTTGTCGCCGTCGGCGCCGTAGCGGCATTGGCATTGGCAGCATCACGCTGCTGGTAGGCCTGCAGCATGTCGCGCATCTGCTGCATCTCCTGCTCCAACTGCGCCATGCGTGCCTCCATGGCCTGCGCATCCATGGCCTGCGCCAGCGCGCTCAGCGGCATCGCCGCCAGTACCGCCGTGGTGGCCAGGGCGGCCAGTTTCTTGTTACCGATCATCGTTTTCCCCTCCCAGGGCAACAGGACACCGTTCCGGCGCCCGGTGGGCCGCCGGTCATGAAGAACGTCGTTTTCTTGCCATGGCCGTCCGGGCAGACCGAACGGCGTTCAGCGCGTCATTCCCGCCTGCGCGGGAGTGACGTGATACGGGCAGGCAGGCGTGGCTGACGCCTCAACGGCTGCCCGGCCTTCGGGCCCTCACACAAACCGCATCGCCGTCGTACCCATGCCATCGGCGCGTACCAGCACGTTGTCACCAGCAGCCACCGCAACCGCTGCGGTGATCGCGCCGGACAGCACCACGCTGCCGGCCGGCAGCGCCTGGCCGCGCTCGGCCAGCATGTTGACCAGCATCGCCACCGCCTCGGCCGGATTGCCGAGCACCGCGGCGCCGGCGCCGACCTCGACCACCTGGCCGTTCTTCTCCATCACCACGCCGAGCGTCTCCAGGTCCAGGCCCTGCACCGCCGTCGGGCGCGAGCCCAGCACGTAACGCGCGGCCGAGGTGTTGTCGGCGATCACGCTGGGCAGGTCGAAACGGAAATTCTCGTAGCGCGAGTCGATCAGCTCGATCGCCGGCACCACGTAATCGGTGGCCGCCAGTACCTGGGCGACGTCGCACCCGGGCCCGGTCAGGTCCTCGCGCATGACGAAGGCGATCTCGGCCTCTACCTTCGGGTGGATCAGGCGCGCGGTGTCGACCACCGCGCCGTCGTCCACGGCATTGTCAGCGCCGAGGAAGCCGTAGATCGGCGTGTCCACGCCCATCTGCTGCATCTTCGGCTTCGAGGTCAGGCCCATCTTCATGCCGACGATGCGTATGCCAGCTGCCTGCTTGATGCCGCGCAGGCATTCCTGGATGTCGTACGCCGCGTTGACGTCGATCTGCGGATGCGCATCGGTGATTCGGGTCACCTCGCGCACTTCCTGCTCGGCGGCCAGCAACTGCAGGGCGCAGTTTTCGATGATGGAGCGATCCAGCGTCATGCCTGTGCCTCCTGCGGTTGCTCGCCGCGCGCACGCAGCATGTCCAGCGCGACGTCCACGATCATGTCTTCCTGGCCACCGACCATGCGGCGCTTGCCCAGCTCGACCAGGATGTCAGCGGTTTTCAGGCCAAAACGCGCGGACGCGATCTCGGCGTGGCGCAGGAAGCTCGAATAGACGCCGGCATAGCCCAGCGCCAGGGTTTCGCGGTCCACCCGCACCGGGCGGTCCTGCAGCGGACGCACGATGTCGTCAGCCGCATCCATCAGCGTGTACAGCTTGCAGCCGTGGTTCCAGCCCATGCGCTCGGCGGCGGCGATGAACACTTCCAGCGGCGCGTTGCCGGCGCCGGCGCCCATACCGGCGAGGCTGGCATCAATGCGGATCGCGCCCGCTTCGACCGCAGCGATGGAGTTGGCCACGCCCAGCGACAGGTTGTGGTGTGCATGAATGCCGATCTGGGTATCCGGCTGCAGCGCCTCGCGCAGCGCGCCGACCCGGTCACGCACATCATTCATGTTCAATGCGCCACCGGAATCGACCACGTACACGCAGGACGCGCCGTAGCTTTCCATCTTCTTCGCCTCCACCGCCAGCGCCTGCGGCGTGGTCATGTGGCTCATCATCAGGAAGCCGACCGCATCCATGCCCAGTGCATTGGCCGCTTCGATGTGCTGGCGCGAGATGTCGGCCTCGGTGCAATGCGTGGCCACCCGCACGATGCGCGCGCCGGCGGCATGGGCGTTCTTCAGGTCATGCACGGTGCCGATGCCGGGCAGCAGCAGCGTGGCGATCTTCGCGTGCGAGACCGAATCGGCCGCGGCCTCGATCCACTCGATGTCGCTGTGCGCGCCGAAGCCGTAGTTGAACGAGGAACCCTGCAGGCCGTCCCCATGGGCGACCTCGATCGAATCGACCCGGGCCTGGTCCAGCGCGGTGGCGATCGCGCGCACCTGTTCCAGGCTGTAGCGATGGCCCACGGCGTGCGAGCCGTCACGCAGGGTGACGTCGGAGATGTAGAGCTTGTTGGCGGTCATGTTCATGTCCTCACGCCGCTGCACGCGCGGCCAGCACCGAGGCGGCCATGCGCTCCCCGGTGGCCAGCGCGGCCGACGTCATGATGTCCAGGTTGCCGGCATAGGCCGGCAGGTAGTGCGCGGCGCCTTCCACTTCCAGGAAGATCGAGGTCTTCAGGCCGGTGCTCGGGCCCACGCCCGGCACGTTGACCGGCTCGTCGATGAGCTCGAACTGCACCTGCTGCTTGAGCCGGTAGCCCGGCACGTAGGCGGCCACGCGTGCGGCCATCCCGGTGACGGCCGCTTCAATGAGGGCGGTGTCGACCACCTCGCTGAGCACGTACACGGTATCGCGCATCAGCAGCGGCGGCTCGGCCGGGTTGAGCACGATGATGGCCTTGCCGACCTGCGCACCGCCCACGCTCTCGATCGCGCGCGAGGTGGTCTCGGTGAACTCGTCGATGTTGGCGCGCGTGCCCGGGCCGGCACTCCTGCTGGAGATGCTGGCCACGATCTCGGCGTAGGCGACCTTGGCCACCGACGCGACCGCCGCCACCATCGGGATGGTGGCCTGGCCACCGCAGGTGACCATGTTGACGTTGGCCGCCTCGATGTTGTCCTCCAGGTTCACGGTCGGCACGCAGTACGGGCCGATCGCCGCCGGCGTCAGGTCAACCACGCGGATGCCCGGCTTGGCCGCGCGCAGCAGCGCGTCGTTGGCCACGTGCGCCGAAGCCGAGGTCGCATCGAACACGATGTCGATGTCGGCGAACAGGTCCGATTCGATCAACCCGGCCACGCCGCTGGAAATGGTCGCCACGCCCATGCGCGCCGCACGCGCCAGGCCGTCGGACGCCGGGTCGATGCCGACCAGTGCCGCCATCTGCAATTGCTTGCCGTGGCGCAGGATCTTGATCATCAAGTCGGTGCCGATGTTGCCGGGACCGATGATGGCCGCTTTCAGGGTCATGCAGAACTCCTGTCGTTCAAGGTGGGGGAGGAAGCAGGCGTCATGCAAAGCGGATCTCGGCGCTGCCCAGCGCGCCGACGCGCACGCGCATGTGGTCACCGGCGTTCACCGGGATCAGCGGCACCAGCGCGCCGGACAGGATCACCTCGCCCGCCTTCAGCGGCGTGCCGAGACGGCCGAGCGTGTTGGCCAGCCACGCCACGCAGTTGACCGGCGAGCCCAGCGCGGCGGCACCGGCGCCGGTGGCCACCAGCTCGCCGTTCTTCTCCACCACCATGCCCAGCGTGCCCAGGTCCAGGTTCTTCGGCGGCACCCGCAGTTCGCCGAGCACGTAGGCCGCGGCCGAGGCGTTGTCGGCCACGGTGTCGGTGATGCCGATGCGCCAGTCGCGGATGCGCGAATCGACGATCTCGAAGCACACCGACAATGCGTCGGTGGCGGCGAGCACGTCGTGGTGGGTGATGCCCGGCCCAACCAGGTCACGCTTGAGGTGGAAGGCGATCTCGCCCTCGGCACGTGGCGCGATCATGCCGGCGGTGGACAGCACGCCACCGTTGGCGACCTGCATGCGATCGGTGAGGAAGCCGAAGTCCGGCTGGTCTACCTTCAGCATGCGCTGCACCGCCACCGAGGTGGCGCCGATCTTCTTGCCGACCACGCGCTCGCCATCGGCAAGACGGCGCGCCAGCAGGTCGTTGGAGATCGCATAGGCATCGCCCAGCGACAACCCGGCGATGCGCTCGCTCAGCGGCTCCACCGCCACGCCGCTGCGCAGCGCGGCGTGCAGTTCGGCACCGTGCCGCGCGATGGCGTCGGCACCCAGGGACACAGCACTCATGCCTTCACTTCCTTCGCATCGCTCTTGAGCACGTCGCCGACCGCGAAACGCTGCGGCGGCACTTCGTTGACCATCACCCGGATCGCACTCATCGGCGCCTCCAGCTCGGCATGCGCCACCTGCGCCACGGCGCGGATGAAACGCTGCACTTTCTCTTCGTCACGACCCTGTACCAGGGTCACCTGGATGATCGGCATGGGGTTACTCCTGCGGTTGCAATCAGGTCAGCTCGGCGCCCTTGGTCTCGGGCAGGAACAGCAGCACGATCACCGCGGCCAGCCCGAAGAACCCGGCAGTGGCCATCAGTCCGCTGGCCACGCCGTAGCTGTTGGCCAGGAACCCGATCAGCGCCGGTGCGATGGCGGCGATGGCGCGGCCGCCGTTGTAGACGAAGCCCTGCGCGGTGGCGCGCACGGTGGTCGGGAACATCTCGGCGAAGGTCGGCGCGAAGCCGCTGTAGAAGCCGGTGCCGAAGTAGGCCACGACGATGCCGAATGCCATCAGCGCCATCGGCGACTTGATCATCACGAACACCGGCACGGTCAGCGCCGAGCACACGAAGAACAGCATGAAGGCCTTCTTGCGGCCGATCGCGTCGGCGATGTAGCCGAAGGTGACGAAGCCGAATGCCGCACCCACCTGCATGATCACGATCCAGATCGTCGACTTGACCATGTCCAGGCCCGGGCCGCCGTCGGCGACCGGCGTGGCCAGGTAGGTCGGGATCCAGGTGAACAAGCCCCAGTAGCCGCACATCGCCGCGGTGACGAAGGCCAGGCCGACCAGGGTGCTGCGCGCATGCGCGCCGAACAGCTGGCCCATGGTCTGGCCGAAGCTCAACCGCTGGGCCTGGTTGACCCAGATCTCCGGCTCCTTGACGTGGCGGCGCACGTAGAACGCCAGCAGCGCCGGCAGCAGGCCGACCACGAACACCCAGCGCCAACCCAGCGTCGGCACCACCAGCGCGGCGACGATCGCCGCGGCGGCGTAGCCGGAGGCGAACGCGCTCTGGATCCAGGCCAGGATCTTGCCGCGGTGCTGTGCCGGCCAGCTTTCGCTCACCAGCGCCGAACCGGCGGACCACTCACCACCGACGCCCAGGCCGACGATGATCCGGAACAGCATCAGCTGGCCGAGCGTATCGGACAGGCCGCACAGCGCGGTGCCGATCGAGTAGCAGATGATGCTCAGCATCATCGACTTGGCGCGGCCCATGCGGTCGGCCAGGTAGCCGAACACCAGCCCGCCGAACGCGGTGGCCAGCAACGTGGCCGACATCACCATGCCGGCCTGCGACTTGTCGAAACCCAGGTCCGCACTGACGTGCTTGAGCACCATCGCGAACAGCATCAGGTCCATCACATCCAGCATCCAGCCCAGGTAGGCCGAACGGAACGTGCCCCACTGCTGCTTGCTGGCCCCCTGCCACCAGCGGCCGCTGCTGGCGGCCGGTACCTCTTGGATCGTTGAACCACGCTGCGCCATTGGCTTCCCCTCCGGAATCTTGGCTGATACGAAAGTATCGGTGAACGATACTGCGAGCACAAAGTAACTCACTTTTCTCGAAAATGGAACATGACAAACGTTTTCGTCTCGATATACGATACCTGCGTCGTAACAAACGCGAGATTCCGATGTCCGAGCTGATCCTCCGCCTCCACGAAGACCACCTGCCGGCCGGCTGCCCGCCGGTCTATCTGCCCGCCGGCCCCCGTGCGCTGTACGTGCGCGAAGGTGGCCTGATGGTTGAGTCCCCACAGGACGCACAGTCCCTTGACCCGGCCCAGGCGCGGGTAGGCCAGGAGCCGCTGACCCTGCTCAGCGGCGAGCAGGACACCGTGCTGTGGCGCTGGGATCTGACCGATGCGCGCCAGCCAGCGGGCGCCCTGCCCTCGGCCCCGGCCACCCGCAGCGAGCTCAAGCTGGAAGCGCCGATCACGCTGGATGCGCGCTTTGAGTGGCTGATGCGTTGCGATCGCGTTGATTTCCCGAAGGGCGGCGTTGCCCTCACCCACGTCCACCAGGGCCCGGGCATCCGCATCTGCGACTACGGCAGGATCAGCATCGAGACGCTGGGCCAGCGCCACGATCACCCGGCCGGCCACGCCTGGTTCGAGCTGGGCCATGCACCGGTGCTGGCGCCGACCACCGAGGACGAGGAAACCCGCTTCATCCGCTGTTTCCTGCTGCCGCGCCAGCTCAAGGGGCGCAGTTCGATCCGCTACGTGCGCCCGGAGGACGCCGCCGCGCAGAAGACCCAGCGGTACAAGGTTTTCGCAGAGCGATACATCGACCTGCCATAATCGGCACATGGGCGCGGCGTCCCGAGGCCGCGTCCACCCCGCCACCGCCGAACAGGTAGCCGATGCCCCGCAACACCGCGCCCGACAACAAGGATTTGCCCCATGCCGCCCCCGGCGTGGACGCCCAGGACGACACCGCCGAGCAGGGCCTGCCTACCGCCATTGTTTCGCTGAAGGTGATCGAGGCCCTGGCCTCGGCCCCGAACGGGCTGGGCGTCACCCGCCTGGCGCAACTGCTCGGCATGCCCAAGGCGCGCGTGCACCGGCACCTGAGCGTGCTGCGCGAGCATGGCTACGTCGACCAGGATCCGGATACCAACCAGTACCGCGTCGGCTGGCAGATGTTCCTGCTGGGTCGTGCCTGCACCAGCCGCTTCGACGTGATGAGCCTGGCCAAGCCGATCCTGGAACACCTGCGTGACCAGGTCGGCCAGACCGTGGTGATCTCCACGTTCTCCGACAACGAAGTGGTGGTGATCGACCTGCTGCGCGGCACCGCGCCGGTGGAAATCAGCCTGCGCCCCGGTACCCGCTTCCATCACAACAGTGTGGCGCAGGGCAAGATCGCCCTGGCCTACGGTGCGGAGAAGCTGCGCCGCGCCTATCTGGCGCAGGCGCTGCCGGCCAGCACCCGGCACACCATCGTCGACCCCGACCGGCTCGCCGCCGAGATCGAGCTGGTGCGCAGGCGCGGCTGGGCCGATGCGCCGGAAGAGCTGTACATCGGCATCAATGCGCTGGCCGCACCACTGATGCAGGCCAATGGCGAATTGTTCGGCACGCTGGCCATCGTCGGCTCCATCCACTACCTGCCCAGCACGCCGGACCCGGCGCACGTGCAGGCGCTGCTGGAAGCAGCCGCGCAGATTTCGGCAGCGATGGGCTACAACGGCAAACCGGCACGCTGAAGCCGCCACCACTGTTTTTCAAGGCGCGCGGCGGTTGCAGGAGCGGCGTACGCCGCGAAGCTGACAATGGCCAACGCTGCACAGAAATCTGCAATTGCTGGGCACGTGCGTGACCGATGCCGCCCCGACATCGCAGCTGAAACCGCTTCTACAAAAGAAGCCGCTCCCTCGTAGGAGCGGCCTTGGCCGCGAAGCTGGTGATACCCAGACAATGGCACCAACCGCAATCCCAGGATTGCCAACCTCATGCCGCATCCACCGGTACCGGCTTCGCGGCGTACGCCGCTCCTGCATTGAACCGCGCGATATCAGCCGTTCTGCAGTTGCGCCAGGAACCGGCGCGGCGCGCCGTCGAAGCCACCGTTGGACATGAACACCACGTGGTCGCCGTCGCCTGCCACGCGCCCCAACTGCGCCAGCAATGCATCGGTATCGGCCACCGCCTGCGCCTCACCGCGTACCGCGGCGATCACCCTGGCTGCATCCCAAGGCAGCTCGGGGCGCGCCAGGAACACCACCGCATCGGCGATATCCAGCGACGGCGCCAGGGCGTCCGCGTGCGCGCCCAGCCGCATCGAATTGCTGCGCGGTTCCATCGCCACCACGATGCGCGCAGCGCCAACCTTGGCGCGCAGGCCTTCCAGCGTGGTGTGGATCGCGGTGGGGTGATGGGCGAAATCATCGTAGATGGTGACCCCGTGCGCCTGTCCGATCACTTCCATGCGTCGCTTGACGCTGTGGAAGCGCGCCAACGCCGGCGCGACAGCGGCCACATCCACGCCCACCGCATGCGCGGCGGCCAGTGCGGCCAGCCCGTTGAGTACGTTGTGGCGGCCCAGCAGCGGCCATTCCACCGTCGCCACCGCCACGCCACGGTGCAGCACCGTGAATGCGCTGCCATCCTGGTTGACCAGACGCGCGCTCCATTCCAGCGCGGGATCGAAGCCGAACCGTTCCACCGGCGTCCAGCAGCCCATCGCCAGCACCTCGGCCAGGCGGGCATCCTCGCCGTTGACGATCAACCGCCCATTGCCGGGCACGGTGCGCACCAGGTGGTGGAACTGGCGCTGGATCGCCGCCACGTCCGGGAAGATGTCGGCGTGGTCGAACTCCAGGTTGTTGAGGATCGCCACCCGCGGACGGTAGTGGACGAACTTGCTGCGCTTGTCGAAGAAGGCGGTGTCGTACTCGTCGGCCTCCACCACGAACAGCGGTCGATCCGAAAGCGCCGACGCGTTGCTCCCTTCCCCCTCCGGGGGAAGGGGGTGCGCAGCGCCGGATGGGGGTACGGCATCACTCCCCGCCCGGGGAAGCTCGCGCCCCAACCGCGCCGACACCCCGAAATCCTCCGCTACGCCGCCAATCAGGAAGCCCGGCGCGCGCCCGGCGGCCTGCAGCAGGAACGACAGGATGGTGGTGGTGGTGGTCTTGCCGTGGGTGCCGGCCACCGCCAGCGTGTCGCGGCCAGGCAGCACGTTCTCGGCCAGCCACTGCGCCCCGGAGGTGTAGCGCCGGCCCGCATCCAGTACCGCTTCGACCGCCGGGTTGCCGCGCGAGAGCGCATTGCCGACCACGACCTCGTCGCAATCCCCTGCGATATTGCCGGGCAGATAGCCCTGCGACAGCGTGATGCCCAGCGTTTCCAGCTGGGTGGACATCGGCGGGTAGACCGCCTGGTCGCTGCCTTCCACCTGATGACCGAGTTCGCGTGCCAAGGCGGCCACGCCGCCCATGAAAGTGCCGGCAATGCCGAGGATATGGATCTTGCTCATCCGCCGATTGTCGCCGATGCGCTTGCGAACGGGTATCTGCGTAGGAGATACCGAAGCGTATGTAAGGGAATCCCCGATACCGTCACATCGGCTTCATCCGCACAATACATGACGCCAGCCGCAGTATCCCTCAGGTCCTACTCCCCAAGAGGCCATCCCCAGGGAGCTCATGCTGCGGGGCTCTGAGCAAGCTCATCTGCTGGCCCCTGCAAACGGAAACGCCCGGATCCTCACGGATCCGGGCGTTTCTGTAGGGGCGCACCGCGGCGGCGGGGCCCTGCGGCTGCGGCGGCAGGCGCCGCAGCCACCTGGGTCAGCGCTTGATCGCGGCCAGGATGCGGGCCAGCACTTCGTCCAGCGCACCCACGCCGTCGACGCGGGCCAGGGTGCCCTTGGCAGCGTAGAAGTCGATCACCGGCGCGGTGGAATCGTTGTAGACCTGCAGGCGCTGGCGCACCGATTCCGGGTTGTCGTCGGCGCGGCCCTGCTCCTTGGCGCGGCCAGCGATGCGCTCGACCAGCAGCTCGGTCGGCACGTCCAGCTGCACGATCGCGTCCAGCGGCTGGTTCAGCCTGGCCAGCAGTTCACCCAGCGCATTGGCCTGGGCCACGTTGCGCGGGTAGCCATCGAGGATGAAACCCTTGGCGGTGTCGGCCTGGGACAGGCGCGATTCCAGCATGCCCAGCAGGATGTCGTCGGACACCAGGTTGCCAGCGTCCATCACGGCCTTGGCCTGCTTGCCCAGCTCCGTGCCGGCGGCCACTTCGGCGCGCAGCAGGTCACCGGTGGAAATGTGCGGAACCTGCAGTTGTTCCTTCAGGCTCGTCGCCTGCGTGCCCTTGCCCGAACCGGGCGGTCCCAACAGAACCAATCGCATTCCTGACTCCCATATGTTTGAGGAAACGGGACGGACAGCGGCGTTAGACTCCATGGGCCGATTCACGCTGCACCGCAATATGTGCAGCTTACCGCATCCGGCCAATGTCCCGGAATGTCCCCCGTCCAGAGAGTATCCACCATGTCCCAAGGCACCCTGCTGTACGCCCAGTCCGGCGGCGTCACCGCCGTCATCAACGCCACCGCCTCTGCCGTCATCAGCGAAGCAAGGGCAAGGAAAATCAAGGTGTTGGCAGCGCGCAACGGCATCCTGGGCGCGTTGCGCGAAGAGCTGATCGACACCTCGAAGGAGTCGGCGGCCAGCATCGCCGCGCTCGCCCATACGCCGGGCGGTGCATTTGGATCGTGCCGCTACAAGCTCAAATCGCTGGAGGCCGACCGCGCCAGGTACGAGCGCCTGCTGGAGGTGTTCAAGGCGCATGACGTGCGCTGGTTCCTCTACAACGGCGGCAATGATTCGGCCGATACCGCGCTGAAGGTGTCGCAGCTGGCCAAGGAGTACGGCTACCCGCTCACCTGCGTGGGCGTACCCAAGACCATCGACAACGACCTGGCCGTGACCGACACCTGCCCGGGCTTCGGCTCGGCGGCCAAGTACACCGCGGTATCGGTGCGCGAGGCGGCGCTGGACGTGGCGGCGATGGCCGAGACCTCCACCCGCGTGTTCATCTACGAAGCCATGGGCCGCCACGCCGGCTGGCTGGCCGCTGCCGCCGGGCTGGCCGGCGAGAGCGCCGACGACGCGCCGCACATCATCCTGCTGCCCGAGCGCGCCTACGAGGAAGCCACCTTCCTGGCCAAGGTGAAGCAGGTGGTGGCCAAGGTGGGTTACTGCGTGGTGGTGGCCAGCGAAGGCATCCACACCGCCGATGGCCAGTTCGTCGCCGATGCCGGCGGTGCCAAGGATTCGTTCGGGCACACCCAGTTGGGCGGCGTCGCCTCGTACCTAGCGGGGCGGGTCAAGGCCGAGCTCGGCTACAAGGTGCACTGGACCCTGCCCGACTACCTGCAGCGTTCGGCCCGCCACATCGCCTCCAGGACCGACTGGGAGCAGGCACAGGCGGTCGGCAAGGCCGCGGTGCAGTTCGCGCTGAAGGGACAGAACTCGGTGATGCCGGTGATCGTGCGCACCGCCGACGCGCCGTACCGCTGGAAGATCGAGGCCGCGCCGCTGTCCAAGGTGGCCAACCACGAGAAGAAGATGCCGGCCGGCTTCATCCGCAAGGACGGCTTCGGCATCACCGAGAAGGCACGCCGCTACCTGCAGCCGCTGATCCGTGGCGAAGCACCGCTGCCTTACGGCCGCGATGGACTGCCCAAGTACGTGACGCTGAAGAACGTGGCCGTCGCGAAGAAGCTGCCGGGCTGGGAAGGCTGATCACGATGTATCCGCGCCTGGGCCTGTGGGCGTTGCTGGTGCTGCCGGCGTGGTGGGCGCAGCCGGCATCGGCCTACACGCCGCAGGACGGCGACATCGTGTTCCATACCTCGACCTCGCGCCAAAGCGTGGCGGTGCAG
Organism: Stenotrophomonas sp. Steno-C18; assembly: GCF_056393195.1. Classification (NCBI taxonomy): domain Bacteria; kingdom Pseudomonadati; phylum Pseudomonadota; class Gammaproteobacteria; order Lysobacterales; family Lysobacteraceae; genus Stenotrophomonas; species Stenotrophomonas sp. Steno-C18. Next base: position 152,414 of record NZ_JBWJOX010000003.1, read on the forward strand.
GCCGCCACGCATTCGCCGTACAGCCACATGGGCATCGTGCTGTTGCGCGGCGGTGCCCCATACGTGCTGGAAGCCGTGCAGCCGGTGCGCTACACGCCACTGCAGGCCTGGCTGGACCGTGGCAGGCACGGCCACTATGTGATCAAGCGGCCCGCCACGCCTCTGGACGCCAACGCCAAGGCTCGCCTGCATGCCGCGGCCACGCCCTATCTCGGCAAGCCTTACGACCTCACTTTCGAGTGGTCCGACCAGCGCATCTACTGCTCGGAGCTGGTGTGGAAGCTGTACCGCGATGCCGCCGGCATCGGCCTGGCACCGCTGGCGCGGCTGGACAGCTTCGACCTGCAGGCACCGGCCGTGCAGGCCAAGCTGCGCGAACGCTATGGCGCGAACATCCCACGGGGCGAACCGGTGATTTCGCCGGCGGCCATCTTCGCCTCGCCCCTGCTGGTCACCGTGGACCAGCGCTGAGGCCCGGGCGTCCCGCCGGTTGAAACCGATGGGCGCCCTTCAACGCGTTCAGCGCGTGCAGGCGGCGCCTTCCATCGACAACCTGGCCGAGTACGCCGGCAGCGCCGCCAAACGGCCCGCTGCGGCCTGGGCCTTGGCATCCTCCAGGTAGACGCGGTTCTGGCCCTGGCCATCCAGCGCCACGCGCTGCCCGGCCGGCTTGCGCCAGACCTCGATCAACGCCTGCTGTGTGCTGCAGGCCGCCGAGGGCACGCGCACCACTTCGTTGAGCTTCCAGCCGGCCGCCTCGCTCGGCGTGACCTTGCCCGCATCCAGGAACACCGCGCGGGCCTGGCACTGCGGGTTGGTACGCACCAACTGCATGTCATAGGGCTGCGCCGCGGTGCCGGTGAAGCGGCCTTCGATGCGGGTACAGGCTTCGGGAATCTGGCGCACGGTATGCACCGCACCCACCGCCTGCGCCGCGGCCGCCGGCCGCTCGATCTCCGGCGTGGGCAACGCCGCCAACGCGGTCAGGGGCAGCAGGGCCAGCAACACGGGGGCGATGGCTTTCATCGGGCAACTCCACAAGACGGACGCCGCACGTTGCCACTGTCGCGCTGAACGGGCAGGCAAACGCGGCCATGGCTAGCGGCGGAGACAGCTGGCAGTCATACTCGGCCGGCCTCAGGAGTGTTTGAACACAGCGACACGTACCACAGCCGCAGCGCGGCCCGGGTCTGTTCCAGTGCTTCGATCTACCCGGCGTGTCCCCGCTTCATCCACAGCTGGATGGCATCCACCAACGCTGGAGGGGTCATGCTCGAACAGTACGGTCTTGTGCTCTCGCTGGTCTGCGCCGCCGTCGCCATCATCTACGGCATCATCTCGGCCCAATGGGTACTGCGGCAGCCTGCCGGCAATGCCCGCATGCAGGAAATCGCCGCTGCCATCCAGGAAGGCGCGCGGGCCTACCTCAACCGCCAGTACCTGACCATCGCCATCGCCGGCGTGGTGCTGTTCGTGCTGGTCGGCTTCTTCCTCAGCTGGTACACCGCCATTGGCTTCGCGGTGGGCGCGGTGTTGTCCGGCGCGGCCGGCTACATCGGCATGAACGTGTCGGTGCGCGCCAACGTGCGTACCGCCGAGGCCGCACGCAACGGCATGAGCGCGGCGATGGACGTGGCGTTCCGCGGCGGCGCGATCACCGGCATGCTGGTGGTCGGGCTGGGCCTGCTCGGCGTGGCCGGCTACTACCTGATCCTGCAGCGGCTGGGCCTGAGCCAGGCCGACAACCTGCATGCGCTGGTCGGGCTGGCGTTCGGCAGTTCGCTGATCTCGATCTTCGCGCGACTGGGCGGTGGCATCTTCACCAAGGGCGCCGACGTGGGCGCGGACCTGGTCGGCAAGGTCGAGGCCGGCATCCCCGAGGACGACCCGCGCAACCCGGCGGTGATCGCCGACAACGTCGGCGACAACGTCGGCGACTGCGCCGGCATGGCCGCCGACCTGTTCGAGACCTATGCGGTGACGGTGATCGCCACGATGCTGCTCGGTGGGCTGATGGTGGCCGAGGTCGGGCGCAATGCGGTGCTGTACCCGCTGGTGCTGGGCGGGGTGTCGATCATCGCCTCGATCATCGGTGCGTTCTTCGTCAAGGTGAAATCCGGCGGCTCGATCATGGGCGCGCTGTACAAGGGCGTGATCGTCTCCGGCGTGCTGGCCGCCATCGCCTTCTGGCCGGTGACCACGCAGCTGATGGCCGATTCCCGCCATGGCGCCACCAACCTGTACCTGTGCGCGCTGATCGGGCTGGTGCTGACCGGTTTGATCGTGTGGATCACCGAGTACTACACCGGCACCCAGTACAAACCGGTGCGGCACGTGGCGCAGGCCTCGACCACTGGCCATGGCACCAACATCATCGCCGGCCTCGGCGTATCGATGAAGTCGACCGCGCTGCCGGTGATCGCCGTGTGCGCGGCGATCTGGGGCGCCTTCCACTTCGGCGGTCTGTACGGCATCGCCATCGCCGCCACCGCGATGCTGTCGATGGCCGGCATGATCGTCGCGCTCGATGCCTACGGGCCGATCACCGACAACGCCGGCGGCATCGCCGAGATGGCCGAGCTTCCCGCCGACATCCGCGACATCACCGACCCGCTGGACGCGGTGGGCAACACCACCAAGGCGGTGACCAAGGGCTATGCGATCGGTTCGGCGGCACTGGCCGCGCTGGTGCTGTTCGCCGACTACACGCACAACCTGCAGGCCGCGCATCCAACCGAGGTGTTCACCTTCGACCTGTCCGACCACACGGTGATCATCGGCCTGCTGATCGGCGGCCTGATCCCCTACCTGTTCGGCGCGATGGCGATGGAGGCGGTGGGCCGTGCGGCCGGTGCGGTGGTGGAGGAAGTGCGCCGCCAGTTCCGTGACATCCCCGGGATCATGCAGGGCACCGGCAAACCGCAGTACGACAAGGCGGTGGACATGCTGACCCGCTCGGCGATCAAGGAGATGATCGTGCCCTCGCTGCTGCCGGTCGCGGTGCCGGTGGTGGTGGGCCTGCTGCTCGGCCCGAAGGCGCTGGGTGGCCTGCTGATCGGCACCATCGTCACCGGCCTGTTCGTCGCCATCTCGATGACCACCGGCGGCGGCGCCTGGGACAACGCCAAGAAGTACATCGAGGATGGACACTTCGGCGGCAAGGGCAGCGAGGCACACAAGGCGGCGGTGACCGGCGACACCGTCGGTGATCCGTACAAGGACACCGCCGGGCCGGCCATCAACCCCCTCATAAAAATCATCAATATTGTCGCGCTGCTGTTGGTGCCATTGCTGTAGTCGAAGCCGACTGCGCATGGCACCTTCGCCCTTCCCCCGTTCACGGGGGAAGGGAACGGGATGGGGGGCGCCGAAGGCGCAGATCAAGATCATCAACATCGTGGCGCTGTTGCTGGTGCCGTTGCTTTGATGCACATCGCGTGACCGGCGGCGTCACCCTTCCCCCGCCCGGGGGAAGGGTGGCTGGCCTTGCACGCAGGGAGTCCGCCTGGCTTCATTCCAGCGCGGAATCTTCGGTCACACGGTGTGCGGCCCGCTCATCCCGGGTGATCGCGGCGCGGTTCGGCCAGGTGCGCGTCTTCCTGCGGTCGCGGCCGCGACAGCACGTAGGCGGCACTGGCAACGAAGAACAGGCCCACGCCCAACGCCAGCTTCCAGTCCGGGTGGGCGCCGATGAAGAACAGCACATAGCCCAGTGCCATGCCCCCGCCGGCAAAGCACTTGCCCTTGCGGCTGATCGCGCCGTGCTCCTTCCACTGCCGCAGCGGACCCCCGTAGCGCGGGTGGTTGAGCAGCCAGGCCTCCAAGCGCGGCGAGGAACGCGAGAAACACCACACCGCCAGGATCAGGAAGATCGTGGTCGGCATCACCGGCAGCAAGGCCCCGATGATGCCCAGCGCGACCATCAACCAACCCACGCAGAACCAGAACCAGCGGATCATCGCTGGCTCTCCGGCACGGCGGGCCTGGCCCGGGGGTTGGTCACACGAACTCCTCCTCGACATACCCGCGCACCGTACGGAACGCGGCATTTGCACCTTCGATGGCCTCCGCTTCCTGCCCGGCAGTCAGCGGCACCGCATCCAGTGCCGCGGTGAACTGCCGCCAGTGACGGGCCGCACCGTCCGGGTGCGCCGCCAGGTGGCTGGCACCGAACCGCGCGCCCAGCCCCAGCTTGGCGGCCATCTTGAACAGAATGGTACCGCCCAGGTTGGAGCCTTCGGCGACATACAGCCACCCCAGTGCGTGCGGCAGGTCGACAGCGGCGGGCAGCGCCGTGGGTGCGGCCGCCGGCAGGCCCTGCTCCAGATCGCCCAGGTCCTGGGCGATCTGCTCCAGCCGGCAACGCTCGGCCAACCCGGGCAGCAGCGCTACCAGCGCCGGCACCGCGTACAGCGCCTGGATGTCACGGTGGAAGCGGTACTGCACGCGCACGAAGCGGGCAAACCGCGCACGGCTGGCGAAGATGTCCTCGGCCATGATCCGCTTGTCCAGCGAATCATGCGTGCCGTGGGTCGCGGCCTTCAGGCGTTGGCTGCGGGTCGGGAAGGCAGGGGTTTCGGTCGTGTTCATGGCGCGCGGAGGGGTAGCGGTGGGGTTCGCCTTCGCCTGCGGCACAGGCGCGGCCTCGCGGGGGAAAAGCCAGGGCCGGAAGATCGGCCGCGCACGGCCGGTAGCCGCCGTTGTCCGGCATTCCAGGCGCCGGGCGATCCTCCTGCCGGCAGGCTGGCAAGCATATCGCAAACGATAATGCTTCCCATGCGCAAATAATCCTTGCCTTTGGTGCGCCGCAATAGCCGTGCGCGTAGAATGGCCCTCTTTTTCAACCAAACACGATTCGGAGTCAGCGCAATGGGCCTGAAACTGGTCTCCCCGGGCAAGAACCCGCCGGAAGAAATCAACGTCATCGTCGAGATCCCGAAGGATTCGGAGCCGGTGAAGTACGAGATGGACAAGGAAAGCGGCGCGATCTTCGTCGACCGCATCCTCTCCACCCCGATGCGCTACCCGTGCAACTACGGCTTCGTGCCGCAGACCCTGTGCGGCGACGGCGACCCGGCCGACGTGCTGGTGGTCCTGCCGCTGCCGCTGGTGCCGGGTTCGGTGGTCCGCTGCCGCCCGGTCGGCGTGCTGAAGATGACCGACGAGGCCGGCAGCGACGAGAAGATCCTCGCCGTGCCGGTGGCCAAGATCTTCAATGGCTACGCCCACGTGGAAGACATCAACCAGGTGTCCAGCCACTGGCTGGAGCGCATCGGCCACTTCTTCGAGCACTACAAGGACCTGGAAAAGGGCAAGTGGGTCAAGATCGAAGGCTGGGGCGACGCCGCCGAAGCCAAGAAGATCCTGGTCGACGCCCACCAGACCTTCCTGGCCAAGCAGGAACAGGAAGGCTGATCCACGCCGCGGGCGGGGCCACGTTCCGGCCCGCCCGCAGCGACTGCGATCACGTTTCTCCGGCGTCGCGCATGACCCGTCGCCAGCGATTCGCTACATTTACAGGCCGGTTGATCCGGCCTGTTTCCGTTCTGCCCGTTCGTCGTAATCGCGTGTTTTGCCAAGGGGAAGTGTCTTGCGAATCCTGTTAGTCGGTGGCGAAGCCACGCTGTCGGCCGAGTTGCTCGAGTACATCGGCGATCTGGGCGACGAGTGGGAGGTGCAGTCGGTCCCCGATGGCAGTGCCGCGATAGTGGCGGTTTCCTCGGCGACCATCGACGCGATCATCGTCGCCCCGACCCTGAACGACCTGTCCCCGGCGACCCTGCTCGGCCAGATCCGCACCCTGCGTCCGGAAACCATCCGCATCGCCCTGATCGAGGGCGGCGAGAACCAGCGCGTGCCGTCGGCCCGCATCATCGGCCTGGCCCACCGCTTCCTGCCGCTGCCGCTGGCCCCAGAAATGCTGCTCGAGGCGCTTACCAGCCTGGAAGAGCTGCGCGAGCTGCTGGACAGCCCGCGCCTGCGTGCGGCGATCGGCCGCATCGAGAAGCTGCCCTCGCCCCCGCACCTGTACCTGAGCCTGATGCATGCGCTGGAGGACGACGACGAGAGCAACGCAGCCGACATCGCCAAGCTGGTCTCGGCCGACCCGGCCATCGCCGCCAAGGTGCTGCAGCTGTCCAACTCGGCGTTCTTCAACAACGGCCGCGCGATCTCCGACCTGCGTGGCGCGGTGACGCGGCTGGGCCTGTCCACCCTACGTGACCTGGTGCTGGCCAGCGAGGTCTTCGCCCTGCCCGGCGCGTCCAGCGCCGAGCGCAACGCGCTGCAGACGCGCGCCCTGCTCGCCTCGCGGCTGGCGGCCAGGATGCTGCCCCAGTCCAGCGCCGAGCTGGGCGCCACCGCCGCGCTGCTGGCCGACATCGGCCAGTTGCTGCCGGGCGTGCGTGACGAACACCTGCCGCTCGAATCCGGCGATGACCGCCCCGGCCACGCCGAGGCCGGCGCCTACCTGCTGGGCCTGTGGGGCCTGCCGATGCCGATCATCGAGGCCGTGGCCTTCCAGCTGCAGCCGCTGCGCTCGAACGTACGCAGCTTCTGGGTCGCCGGTGCCGTGCACGTGGCCACCGCGCTGGCCGCCGGCCGCGAGGTCGACGAACAGTACCTGGCGCGCGTGGGCGTGCTGCCCAAGCTGGAGCAATGGCGCGAGATGGCCGACGGCATGATGGGGCTGACGCTGGAGGCGTGAGCTTCCCCGTTGGTGTGGTGAACGACGGCCGCCTCGTGCGGCCGTTTTTCTTGGGCGTCCGCCGGCAGGCCACCCACATGCCGGCGTCCACGACAGCCCGCGCCGGGTGCGTGCCCCGCGCCGCGCCATCGCAGGCAAAGAAAAAGGGTGGGCCTTGCGGCCCACCCTTTCCTTGTTTCACAGGGCTTCGATGGATCAGAAGCGCTGGGTGTACTTCATGTAGACGAAGCGACCGATGTCGAAGCCACCGTAGTACGAGAAGCTCGAGTTCGGCTGGCTGTACATGACCGGACCTTCGTGGTTGAACACGTTGTTCGCGCCCAGCGAGATGGTGGCATCCCACGGAGCATTGTAACGCACCTGCACGTCGTGGAAGGTGTTCGAGCCCAGCTGACGGGTCGGCTGTGCCAGCGTGTACGACGAGCTGAAGTCCGGCATGTTGCACTCCGGGCCACCGTCCATGTCGTACGAGCAGGCTTCCTTCATGCCCGAGTAGTAACGCACGCCCCAGTTCACGCCGAAGTTGCCGTAGCTCCAATCGACGTTCAGGTTCGAACGCACGCGGAAGTTGCCCGCCCAACCGGTGGACTGCTCGATCGGGGTTTCGGCTTCGTTGTCGCGCTTGTACTCGAGGTAATCGACGTAGGTGGTCTTCCAGTCGATGACGAAGTTACCGATCGCCAGTTCCGGCAGGCGGTACTTGACGCCCAGGTCGTAACCTGCGGTTTCCTGGTAGCCGCCGTTGATCAGCGTACGGGTCACGTCCACCACCTGGCCATTGGTACGGCCCGAGGTGCCACGGCTGAAGCGGTCACAGGCCGAATCGATGCCCAGCACGTAGCACTGGTTCAGGATCGAGGTCACCGACTCGGCGGCGATCACGTCGTCGATGCGGATCTTCCACCAGTCCAGGCTGACGTCCAGGCCCTGCACGAAGTTCGGGCTGTACACGAAGCCGGCAGTCCAGGTCTTGGAGGTTTCCGGCTTCAGCTCAGCATTGGAACCGGACTCGAAGGCGCTGTAGGACTGGGTGCCCGGGCCGGTCGACAGGGCGCCGCCGGAGGTGATCTGACGGAAGTCAGCACCCAGGCCAGCGGCCTGGCAGGCAGCTGCCACGGACGGGTTGCGCACGGCTGCGCCGAAGCTGCTGTCGCACGGATCGGTGTAGCTGTCGAAGGTCTGCGAGACGCCGCCGTACATGTTGGAGATGTTCGGCGCACGGAAGCCCGTGGCGTAGGTGGCGCAGACCAGCAGGTCGTCGATCGGCTTCCACTTCAGGCCGAACTTCGAGTTGATGGTGTCACCGAAGGTGTTGTAGTCCGAGTAGCGACCCGCCAGGTCCAGGGACAGTTCCTTGGCGAACGCCATGTCGGCCAGGATCGGCACGTTCATTTCGAGGTAGAACTCGTCCAGCTCGTAGTCGCCCTTGGTCGGGGCGCCGGCCAGGCTGGTGCTCAGGCCCGACTGCAGCATCGCGTCCGGGTTGTACTCGCCGCTTTCCTCGCGGTGCTCGTAACCTGCCGCGAAGGCCAGGTCACCGGCCGGCAGGGTGAACAGCGAGCCGGACAGGTTGGCGCTCAGCACCTTGGTGGTGTTGGTGTAGGTGTCGTGGCTCGGCAGGAACAGGTAGTCCTGCAGCGCCTTGTTGCCTGCCAGGCTGCCGATGCCGGCTTCGCCGTAGCCCAGCAGCGGGTTCCACGGGGTGCAACCAGCGATCACCTTGGCTTCGGTACCGCAGTAGGCGACGCCGTCCTTGATGAACGACGGGCCGACAGCGTTGGCGACGTTCGGCGTGAACAGGTCACCGGTACCGGTCTTGACGCCCTTGTTCTGGTTGTAGACGTAGCCGACGTCCCAGTCGAAGTACTTGTCGGCGAACTCGAACGAGCCTTCCAGGCCTGCGCTGAAGCGGAAGGTCTCCTGCTCGGACTCGGTCTGGCGCGGCATTTCCGAGGTACGACGGATGAAGTGTGCTTCTTCGCCCAGCGGGTTGAAGGCGCTGTCAGCCGACATCGGGGTGTCGAAACGCTCGGACTGGTACGGATAACCGGCGATCTGCGAGGTGGCCGTGCGCTTGGTGTACAGGGCGCTGGCGGTGGCGCGGATGTTCTCGGTCACATCGAAGTTGCCGTTGGCAAAGACCGAACGACGCTTCAGCTTGTTCTGCAGCCACATCTCCGAGCTCGGGTTGCTGTAGTCAGCCAGGCCGAAGTCGTGGAAATCAGCCAGCGTGTCGCCAGCCGCACCCGGGTTCTTGACGTACCAGAGGTCGTCGTCGTTCGGGTCGATCAGCACGCCCTTGTTGGTCGCGGCCGACCAGCCGTTGGCGCCTTCTGCCTCGTTCGGGAACGGGTGCCACTGGCCATTGCCGTAGCGGCTGTAGCGACGGTCCTTGGCGGCAACCGGCTTCTCCGAGCTGTACTCGGCGCCGAAGGTCAGCGAACCGCGTTCACCGGTCTGGCCGTAGACGAAGTTGTAGGTTTCCTTGTCGCCGTCGCCCTGGCCGTACTGGCCGCGGTAGACGCTGGCTTCCAGGCCGTCGAAGTTCTTGCGGGTGATGATGTTGATCACGCCGGCGATGGCGTCGGAGCCGTAGATGGCCGATGCGCCGTCGGTCAGCACTTCAATGCGCTCGACCACCGAGGTCGGGATCGAAGCCAAGTCGGAGTAACCGCCGGTGCTGGTGCCCATACGCTTGCCGTCGAGCAGCACCAGGGTGCGCTCCGGGCCGAGGTTGCGCAGGTCAACGTACTGGCCACCCACTTCCTCGCCAGAGGTCAGGGCGTCAGCGCGGCTGATGGCCGGCGAACCGGTGGCAGCCAGGTTCTGCACGATGTCGGCGACGCTGGTGAAGCCCTGCTTCTCGATGTCGGCGCGCTGCAGCGCGATGACCGGCTGGGCGGTCTCCATGCTGGCCTGGCGGATGCGCGAACCGGTGACTTCCAGGCGGTCCAGGGTGGTGGCACCGGCGGCATCCTGAGCGGAAGCGAAGGCAGGCGTCAGGGCAATGGCGATGCCGGCCGGGAGCAAACCCAGCCGCACTGCGGAATTACGAAGCTTCATCAATCTCTCCAAGGAAGCAAATAACAACAACGTTAGTGGTGTGTTAAACACCCCTGAACGTTACGATTGCATCGCCCCGATTGATTTGCGCGAGCCGCCCTTAAACTTTGCCGAATCTGGCCTCAACGCTTCGCGCATGTCGCGGTAGTGCGTGGCCGAGGTGCCGAAGCGGGCGCGGAATGCGCGCGCGAAACTGCAACAGTTGTCAAAGCCACTGGCTGATGCAACTTCGCCGACCATCATGTCGGTATCGCGCAACAGCATCGCGGCACGCTCCAGTCGCAACCGCGCCGACAGCGACTGCGGGCTTTCCTCGTACAGGCTCTGGAAGGTCTTGGACAGGTACCAGCTGGAGAAGTTGGTCAGTTCGGCCAGCTCGCCGATGCGTACCACGCGGTGGCTGTTGCCCTCCAGGTACATGCGCGCACGCTGCATGCGGCCGAACACCTGGCGCTTGCGCATGCGTGAACGGCCGGGGCAACGCTGCACCGTCACCGACAGCTCGCGCTGCAGCGAGGCCAGGTGCAACAGCAGCGGCCGCAGCTGGTGGATGGTGGCACCGGCGCCCTGGGCCTCGCGCCACAGGCGCAATGCCAGCCGCGCCTCGGCATGGCTCATGCGGCCACGGCCGGTGTAGACGCTGCAGTCGGCCAGCGTACCCAGCATGCGCAGGGCATCGGCATCCAGGCTCACACCGATGCACACGCCGTCACGGCCGGCCTGGATCAGCGGACGGGACTCCTTCTCGAAGGCAATCCATTCACGTTGGTGCAGACGGAACTTGCCTTCCTTGGACTCCACCCATGCGGTGCCACGCAGCTGCATCCATACGGTGAACACGGTGCCGGAGGTCTGCAGGCTGCCCAGCCGCGCGACGCCCACGCAGTTCGGGCGCGGCCCGTCATCGACATGCCTGTCGAACGTCACCGATTGCCCGCGATCCACCCAGGTCACCTGCCGCATGCTGCTCACCATCTGTTTGCCTTCAATGGGCGATGGTTTTGCCAACTCTGGCGGCGAAGGTCAGGAAGATCCTGCGAGATTGCTCCGAAATTATCCGGAAGCGACTTCCGAAAGAATCACGAAGGATGTTTTCCCAACCACGGCAACCACTTGGCCACGCCCATCAGCCGCCGCGGCGGGCGCCTGGGGACCGGCATCACGCCGATATCGGCGCCGTCGGCGACTGCCAGCGCGACGAAGGCGGCACTGCCATCGGGCGCCAGGCTCAAGCCGTTGCCGGAGCTGTAGCGCACGGCGTCCAGGCACTGGCTGAGCCCGTTGGCACCGGGGTTGATCGCATCCAGCCGGGTGGCGCATCGCGGCCCGATGTTCAGGTACTGCACCGTGCCGTTGTCGGCCACCGCCCAGGTCCGGTAACGCCAGCGCGTCGGCACCTCGCGATTCACCGGCCGGGCACTGCTCAAGGCCAGGCTTGAATCCACCTGCCACAGGCCGGGACTGCCCAAGCGGGTGAACAACACCTGCCCACCGGTCTTATCGACCCGCACCTGGGACACGCCCTCCAGCGCCGCCAAGCGCTTCCAGGGCGTCTGCGTGCGATCGAACAGGGCCAGCACCATGCGGTCATTGGCGGCACGCTCGACCACCAACACCGTGCCGGGCTGCCGTCCATAGACGGCCTGCAACGGCTCGCTCACCGGCACGGGCAACTTGCTCCACTGCCCTTCCTCCGGGATCACCTCGTAGATGCCGGGCAGGCCCTGCGCGTCACGCCCGGTGACCAGCAGGTGGCGGGCATCGGCGGACCAATCCATCGGCTGGCGCGCCTCGGGCCGGAAACCATCGATCATTTCCAGCGAATCAGGTGCCTCCAACCGCGCCCACCACAATGCGAACGCACCGGAACGGTCCGAGGTGAAAGCCAGCTGGCGGCCATCGGGCGACACCATCGGCTGGCCATCGCGACCGGAGGAAGCGAACAGCCGCTGCGGCTCGCCGCCAGCCACGCCCAGCGGGAAACGGAACAACCCGTACTGCGGCTGGTCGCGCATGAAGGCCAGGTTGCTGCCCTGGCGCGAGACCGAGGGACTCTGCGCATCGCCGATGCCCAGGTCGCGCAGCAGGCGGGTGCCCAGGTCCAGCCCGAACAGGCGCGACTCGCTGTCCACGCGCCGGCCGAATACCATCTCGCTGGAAGTCAGCCACGCCCAGCCGCGGATCTCGGCGGCTTCCTCGGTGAGGCGCTCGGCGTTGCTGCCGTCGGCGTCCATCACCCACAGATCGCCCACCTGCGGATTGCGCACGAAACCGATGCGCTTGCCGTCGGGCGAGTAGCGCGGTGCGTAATCAAAGTCGTCACCGGACATCGCATAGGAGAACGACGTCCAACGCCCGGATGCCAGCTCCAGCGTGCGGATACCGCGGCTGGCCTGGCTGCCGGTCATCGATCCGAAGATCAGGCTGCGCCCGTCCGGTGCCCAGTCGAAGCTGAGCATCTCGGTGCCGTCGCAACGGGTCACGCGGCGCGCGGTTCCGCCGGTGGCGGGCATCACCAGTACTTCGCAGCCACCATCGGCGAGAAAGCGCGCGAAGGCGATTTCCCGTCCATCCGGCGACCACGCCGGGAAACGGTCCGAACCGCCTTCCGGCGGCGTGACCAGCTGCACCGGCGTCGCGGTGCCGGTGCTCTGCACCCACAGGCTCGAAAGCCCATCGCTTTCCTTGGCGAACACCACCAGCGCGCCGTCCGGCGACAGGTCCGGATGGGTTTCGAACGCCGACGTCGAGGTGATCAAGCGGTACGGGCGCTCGGGACTGCCCAGCACCCGCGTACCACTGACGGTTTCCTGCGGTGCCGGCGGCTCCGGCTGCTTCCACAGCAGCCAGGCCATCACCAGCGTGCTGGCCAACAGCAGTACGCCCACGCCACCCAACACGTAGCGCCGCACCACCCGTCGTTGTGGCGACCGCGCCGGAGCCGGCCTGGCGGCAGCCTCGTCCTGTACCGCGGCGACGGGTTCGACGACCGCAGGCTGCGACGCATCATCCGACGCCTCCGCGTCCACCACCGCCGCGTCAGCGTCGGCATCCTCCCAGGCAACCGGCACCAGCAAGCGGTAACCGGTCTTGGAAATCGTCTCGATGTAGGCCGCGCCTTCGCCATCGACCGCGGCCGATGCAAACGCCTTGCGCAGCTGGGTGATCGCCTGGGTCAGCACGTCGTTGGTCGGCATGGTGTCCGGCCACACTTCGGCGAACAGCTCATCGCGTGTGACCACCTGGCCGGCACGACGTGCCAGCGCCAGCAATACGCCGATGCTCTTGGGGGTAAGTCGCTGCACCTTGCGTGCATCCGGCGGATGCACCTCGCGTGAGGACAACACCACCAGACACTCGCCAATGCGAAGCCGATCACCGGCAGGCTTCTCGTTGTCGATTGTTTGCATCGGGATCAGGGTCAAAGCCGTCTTGGACACCATTCCTGTGTCCGGTTGAACGACCCGGGGGAGAGTCGACCAACCGCCAGATTCCGCAAATGGCTGCAACGGAAAGCGCAAAAGTTCAAACGGGTGCGAATACTACTCTAAGCAAGTTAACGGTGTGCCCCCACATCGACGACATCAGGCTCTCTCTCGCCGACGAATCCACATAATCCGTTACAGAATTCGCGCCGCAAGGCGCGATTTTTTTAGCTGGCGTTCAGCCTTTTCGCGCCTTGCTGATGGTCAGCCCGACCAGTCGCGAAACCACCAGAGCCACGTACATCACGCCTGAAAACTGCTCCAGCATCACCAACGCGCGTGCCTGCGGATGCACCGGCGTGACGTCGCTGAGCCCGACCCCGGACAACAAACTGAAGCTCAGATAAAGCAGCTCCACCCAGCTGCGTATTTCCCCCTCGCTGCTGGCGATGAAACTGCCCGGATACCACTGCTGGCAAACTGAATAGGCGAACGCAAACGCCCATGCCAACAGCGTGAATGTCGCACCCGCGGCGAACAGTTCGTCCCGCGTGACTTCATGGTCCTGCAACATGTAGGCGATGAGGCTGCAGGTCGTATAGAAGTACAGCAGGCATTCGAGCACCTGCGAGGTGGTGGTGAACGCGTGCCGCTGCAGCACCGCACCGGCCACCGAGAACACCACCGCCGGGATCGCCAGCGTCAACGCCATCCAGATGCCCAGCGGGCTGCGTCGCACCACCCACACCGACAGGCCGAGCACCGCCATGCCAAACGCGTTGAACAGCACGCGGCCGGCGGTCATGTGCTCCATCGCCGGGTACAGCAGCACGCCCAGCAGCTGCACCGCCAGCAGCCACGCCGACGGATGCCGGCGGGCCAACGCCAGCCAGCGCAGGTGCGCGCGTACGCGCAGGCCTTCCGGCCGCGCTCCCTCCGGACCGACGCTCATCGAGGGCGATCCTCAGCGCGCGGCGCGGTACGGGTATTGCGCGAAGATTGCCGCGACCGCCGCATCGATCTGCGCGCCACGCTTGTCCGGAGTGCTGCGGCCCACCGTACCCACCGCCACGCCTTCCCAGACCAGGCGGTTGCGCTGCACGTCGACCACGTCCACGTTGAGCGTGCCCTCGGTGTACTGGTGCACGTCGGTGCGGTCGCGCCAGTACGGCACGGCCACGTAGCCGCGTGCGCGGTAGCTGTAGTAGTAGTCGTAGTCCACCTGCGGCATCGTGGTCACCCGCGTCTTGTCCTGCAGGTAGGCATTGAGGTTGACCCACAGGTCGGGCTTGGCTTCGTCGAGCACATAGCCACGCGCCTGCATCTGTGCCTGCACCGCCGCACGGATGCGATTGCTGGTGATGGTGGTGTAGCCGTTCTGTTCCAACGCCAGCGGCGAGTAGAACGCAAAGCTGCGGTAGCGGCCGAAGTCGCCGCTGGGATCGGCCTGGCTGCTGACCCGGGGCGTGCTGGCACAGGCCGCCAGCAACGAGGACAGCAACAGCACCGTGATGAGCCGGAACGCATTGCGAAGCTTCATGGCGACCTCCCCTGCGATGGACGGCTGCACGCTACCACGACCGCCGCCCCATCCGCGTCAACCCTGCCCCGGGAAGCCGGCGGGCTCCCCGGGAGCGGAACCGGCGGTCAATCCGGCCGGTACACCTGCGCGCCCTGTTCGCGGAACTGCGCCGACTTCTCGGCCATGCCCGCTTCCAGCGCGCGCGCCTCGTCCACGCCCTGTTCGGCGGCGTAATCACGCACGTCCTGGGTGATCTTCATCGAGCAGAAATGCGGGCCGCACATCGAACAGAAGTGGGCCAGCTTGTGGACGTCCTTGGGCAGGGTTTCGTCGTGGAATTCCCTGGCTTTCTCCGGATCCAGGCCGAGGTGGAACTGGTCCTCCCAACGGAACTCGAAGCGCGCCTTGGACAGCGCGTTGTCGCGCACCTGCGCGCCCGGGTGACCCTTGGCCAGGTCGGCCGCGTGCGCGGCGATCTTGTAGGCCATGATGCCGTCGCGCACGTCCTGGCGGTTGGGCAGGCCCAGGTGTTCCTTGGGCGTCACGTAGCACAGCATCGCCGTGCCGTACCAACCGATCATCGCCGCGCCGATGGCGCTGGTGATGTGGTCGTAGCCCGGCGCGATGTCGGTGGTCAGCGGGCCGAGCGTGTAGAACGGCGCTTCGCCGCACTCGTGCAGCTGCTTGTCCATGTTCTGCTTGATCAGGTGCATCGGCACGTGGCCCGGACCTTCGATGATGGTCTGCACGTCATGCTTCCAGGCGATTTTGGTCAATTCGCCCAACGCTTCCAGCTCGCCGAACTGCGCCGCGTCGTTGGCATCGGCGATGCAGCCCGGGCGCAGGCCATCACCGAGGCTGAAGGACACGTCATAGGCCTTCATGATCTCGCAGATGTCCTCGAAGTGCGTGTAGAGGAAGTTCTCCTTGTGGTGCGCCAGGCACCACTTGGCCATGATCGAACCACCACGCGAGACGATGCCGGTGACGCGCTTGGCAGTGAGCGGCACATGACGCAGCAACACGCCGGCATGGATGGTGAAGTAATCCACGCCCTGCTCGGCCTGTTCGATCAGGGTGTCGCGGAAGATTTCCCAGTTGAGTTCTTCGGCACGGCCATCCACCTTTTCCAATGCCTGGTAGATCGGCACGGTACCGATCGGCACCGGGGAATTGCGGATGATCCACTCGCGGGTTTCGTGGATGTGCTTGCCGGTGGACAGGTCCATCACCGTGTCGCCGCCCCAGCGGATCGCCCACACCAGCTTCTCCACTTCCTCGGCGATACCCGAGGACACCGCGCTGTTGCCGATGTTGGCGTTGATCTTGGTCAGGAAGTTGCGGCCGATGATCATCGGCTCGCTTTCCGGGTGGTTGATGTTGTTGGGCAGCACGGCGCGCCCACGCGCGATCTCGTCACGCACGAATTCCGGGGTGATGACCTTCTGGATGTCGGCGCCGAAGCTCTGCCCCGGGTGCTGCGCGAGCAGGCCGGCATCACGTACCGCCTCCAACTGCTGGTTCTCGCGGATGGCGACGAACTCCATCTCCGGGGTGATGATGCCGCGGCGCGCGTAATGCATCTGGGTGACGTTGGCACCGCCAATGGCACGACGCGGCAGCACGCGTGCCGGGAAACGCACGGCATCGAGCCTGGCATTGCCTTCGCGCGAACGCCCGAACGCCGAGCTCAGGCCCGGCAGCTGCCCGGTATCGCCACGCTCCTGGATCCAGCGTGCGCGCAGTGGCGCCAGCCCGGCGGCCAGGTCGATGCGCGCCTGCGGATCGGTGTACGGGCCGGAGGTGTCGTACACCGTGATCGGCGGGTTCTCCTCGCCGCCGAACAACGTGGGCGTGCGCGTCTGTGCGATCTCGCGCATCGGCACCTGCAGGTCGGCCCGCGAACCGGGCACGAAGATCTTGCGCGAGCCGGGGATCGGCTGGGTCACGGATTCGGAGAGTTGCTGGGCCTGCTGCTGCAGGCTGGGCTGGGCGTTCATCGGCATTCGTCCTGGTCAAGCCGCACCGGGAGGTGCGGGCCATGCGAGGGATTCGCATGACGGAACGAAGCGAAGGCGCACGCCGATGGCGGTTGTCCCCTGTGAACGGAACGCATGCCGTGGCACACGAAGCTTCCCTACGCCGGTATGAGCCGGATCAGGTTCGAAGGGTATGTCTCAACCGTGGCCCGATGGCCGCGGTACCCCCGCTTCGGGCGGCATTAGACCACAAAGCGGTGCCACCTGGCCCGGTGCGCCGCGTCATCGCCTGCTAACGGAATCGTGACGTGCCGTTCAGTAACATCCCGCCCGGTGCGATGCCCTGCTGGCCGCGCCACGGTGCTCGTCCACCTTTCCCTGCCCGGCCCTGGCGCCGGCCCTCGCTGCAAGCCCCGGCTCGCTCCCCTCAATCGCTCTTGATCGGAGACGCTCCTTCATGGTGTTTCGTGTTTCCATCGCACTGGTCGCCGTACTGGTGCTCCTGGCCGGCATTGCGCCCGGCCCCTTCAACGACGTGGTCCAGGCCACGCTGACGCACGTCGTGCGCGGCGCGGGCTGGATGTACCTGTTGATCGTGTTCCTCACCCTGACCTTCCTGCTGTACCTGGCGTTCGGCCGCTTCGGCAACCTGCGCATCGGCGGCGAGGACGCCGAGCCGGACTTCTCGCGCGCCAGCTGGCTGTCGATGCTGTTCGCCGCCGGCATGGGCATCGGCCTGGTGTTCTGGGGCGCGGCCGAGCCGATCTCGCACTTCGTCACCCCGCCGGAAGGGCTGCCGCCACAAGGCATGGACGCGGCGCGTGCCTCGATGCGCTACGCGTTCTTCCACTGGGGCCTGCACCCGTGGGCGATCTACGCGCTGATCGGGCTGGCGATGGCCTGGTTCCAGTACAACCGCAATGGCCGGGGGCTGATCAGCGACATGCTGCAACCGGTGATCGGCCGCCATCACCGCGGCGCGTTCGGCAAGCTGGTGAACATCGCCGCGGTGGTGGCCACCGCGATCGGCGTCGCCACCACGCTGGGCTTTGGCACCATCCAGATCTCGGCCGGCCTGCAGCGCGTGTTCGGCATCACCGCCGATGTCCCGCTGCAGATGACGGTGATCGCGGTCGCCTTCGTGCTGTACATGATCTCCACCACCAGCGGCGTGGAGCGCGGCATCAAGTGGCTGTCCAACTTCAACCTGGCTCTGGCCGCGCTGCTGTTGGCCGCGGTGCTGGTGCTGGGCCCCACCGGCTTCATCTTCGACACCTTCACCACCACGCTGGGCTCCTACCTCAACCAGCTGGTGACGATGAGCCTGCGCATGTCGCCATTCTCCGGCAGCACCTGGGTGGCCGACTGGACCATCTTCTACTGGGCCTGGTGGATTGCCTGGGCGCCGTTCGTCGGCGCCTTCATCGCGCGGGTGTCACGCGGCCGCAGCGTGCGCGAGTTCGTGGTCGGGGTGGTGCTGGCACCGACCGTGCTCGGCTTCCTGTGGTTCTCGGTGTTCGGTGGCACCGCGCTGTGGTCGCAGCTGTTCGGCCACGCCGACCTGGTGCAGGCGCTGGGCAACGGCTACGAGACGGTGCTGTTCACCCTGTTCGACAGCCTGCCCGGTTCGCTGCTGCTGTCGTGCCTGGCACTGGTGCTGCTGATGATCTTCTTCGTCACCTCGGCCGACTCGGCGGTGCTGGTGTTGGCCAGCATGTCCACCGACGAGGCCGGCGACCCGCCGCTGTCACGCAAGCTGGTGTGGGGCGTGGCGGTGGCGCTGATCGCCGCGGTGCTGCTGCTGGCCGGCGGGCTGGACGCACTGCAGGGCATGATCACCATCGCCGCGTTGCCGTTCGCGCTGCTGATGGTGCTGGTGATGGTGTCGCTGTACCGCGTGCTGGACGCCGAGTCCAACCGCCAGCGGCGGCTGGCGCAGCGCGGACGGCACCTGATCGAGGCCTGGATCGAACGCGAGCAGGCCGCGCAGGAGGATGCACGCGCGGAAGCCGCGCGGAACGTGGGCGGGGATTGAGGCAAGGGCCTTACCCCTCCCCGACCCTCCCCTTCGCCTGTGGCGAAAGGGAGGGGGCGAAGCAGGAGCAGAAGCGGAGCGCAGGCGACACAGGGAGCTTTCAGCTCCTGGCTCTTGGCTCTTCCCCCTCCTTTTCGCCGCAGGCGAAGGGGAGGACCGGGGAGGGCTGCTTCTGCTTCCCCGAACAGCCCAGCTCAGTACCCGGCCGCCTGCCCGTCCTTGCGGCTCTCGGAAGCGCCGTAGTACACGCCGCTCTCCGGATCCCGCATGATCGCCTGGTAGCCGCCATACGGACCATCGGCGAACGTCACCCGGTGTCCCCTGCGCATCAGGCTGCGCACGGTTTCCCAACTGAAGCCGGTCTCCAGGTTCACTTCCCCACCGTCGCTCATCGCCGTGCCCTGCCCGGTCGGTTCGCTGGAGCCTTCGTGCTGGATGCGCGGCGCATCGCCGGCTTCCTGCAGGTTCATGCCGAAGTCCACCAGGTTCATCACGATCTGCGCATGCCCCTGCGGCTGCATCGCCCCGCCCATCACGCCGAAGCTGGCAAACGGCTTGCCGTCCTTGGTGATGAACGCCGGGATGATGGTCTGGAACGGCCGCTTGCCCGGCGCGTAGCCGTTGGGATGGTCCTTCTGCAGCACGAACATCTCGCCGCGATCCTGCAGGATGAAACCCAGCCCCGGCGGGGCCATGCCGCTGCCCATGCCGCGGTAGTTGGACTGGATCAACGACACCATCATGCCGTCGGCATCGGCCACGGTCATGTAGATGGTGTCGCCCTGCTCCAGTTGCTTCGGCGTGCCCGGCTGGACTTCCTTCAACGCCTTGTCCATCGAGATCAGCGCACGCCGCTGCGCCGCATAGTCCTTGGACACCAGGCGTGCCACCGGTGCCGGCGCGAACGCCGGATCGGCGTAGAAGCGCGCACGGTCGGCGAAGGCCAGTTTCTTGGCCTCGACGAACAGGTGGATATGCTCGGGTGATCCGAACGGGATCTTCGAGAAGTCGTAGCCTTCCAGGATGTTGAGGATCTGCAGCGCGGCGATGCCCTGGCTGTTGGGCGGCAGCTCCCACACGTCATAACCCCGGTAGTTGCTGCTCACCGGCTCGACCCATTCACCGTGGTGCGCGGCCATGTCCTCGTAGCTGAGGAAACCATCGTTGGCCTTGAAGTAATCGCCAATGGTGCGGGCGATGTCACCCTTGTAGAACGCATCGCGGCCACCGTCGGCGATCTGCTGCAGGGTGTTGGCGAGATTGGGGTTGCGCCACATCTCGCCCTTGCGCGGCGCATGGCCATTGACCGTGAACTGCTCGGTGAAGCCGGGGTACTGCGACAGCCGTGGTACCGAGCGGTCCCAGTAGTAGGCGATCACCTCGGCCACCGGATGGCCGTCGCGCGCATAGCGGATGGCCGGGGCCAGGTTGTCGGCCATCGGCGTGCGGCCAAAGCGCTCGTGCAGCGCGAACCAGCCATCGACCGCACCGGGCACCGATACCGGCAGCGGCCCGGTGGCCGGGATTTCCTTCAACCCGCGGCGCTGCAACTCGGCCAGCGTCAGCGAACGCGGCGAGCGCCCGGAACCGTTGTAGCCGTACAGGCGCTGCGTCTTCGGATCCCAGACGATGGCGAACAGGTCGCCGCCCACACCGTTGCCGGTGGGCTCCATCAGGCCCAATGCGGCATTGGCGGCGATGGCCGCGTCCACCGCCGAACCGCCGCCCTTCATCACGTCCAGCGCGATCTGGGTAGCCAACGGTTGCGAGGTGGCTGCCATGGCATGCGGCGCGATGACTTCCGAGCGCGTGGCGAATGCGTGACCGGTGACACGGTCGGCGGCGGACGCCGCGCACAACGAGACGGATGAGACCGCCAGGAACAGGATGGGACGCAGCATCGGCGGGCTCCGGTGGGATGGTCCGGCGAAAGTAGCCCACCGCGCTGTCTTACGCACGTCTTACGCCCGCACCGTATCTAGCTCCTCCGAAACAAACCCGTCGCCCTGCATGGCCACGGCGGCATCCGGTTCTTCCAAAAGGGGCTCTTCCAATGCAAATGCGATCCAAGCGCCATCAGGGCGGCTTCACTCTGGTCGAGATGGCCGTGGTCCTGGTCATCATCGGCGTGATCATCGGCGCGGTGATGATCGGCCGCGACGTGCAGCGCAACGCCGAATACACGCGCATCAAGCAGAAGTTCGTCGACCAATGGGTGGTGGCCTACAACAGCTACCACCAGCGCTTCGGTGCTCCGGTGGGTGACAACCAGGCCGCGCCGCGCCTGATGGTCGCCGGCAAGGAGTACGACATCGACATGGCCAACAACACCGCCAGCAAGGGCGCGATCTGCAATGGCTCGGCCTCGACCAAGAGCGACCAGCCGGTGACCGCCGCCTCGCAGGACGGCGACAAGCTGCGCGACTTCATGCGTGGCGCCGGCATCAGCCTGCCGCCGGGCCGCGGCGAGGGCTTCGAGGACCGCTACGTCTACCTGGACACCAACGGCAACCCGCAGGAAATCCAGGTCTGCTTCCAGTGGAACCCGGCCGAGACCGCCTCCGGCGCCGGCAACGTGATGGTCATCTCCGGCCTGACCCCGGACCTGGCCCGCTCGCTGGACCAGATGATCGACGGCAAGCCCGACCCGCAATCCGGCGCGTTCCGCCAAGTGGGCCTGAACAAGCGCAGCGTGGGCAGCAACGCCGACGCCGAGAGCATGGAGTGGAAGGGCAACAACACCAACAAGGCCGGCTCGGCCGGCGCGGCCAACTCCAACGTCGCCGGTGGCGGTGATGACACCGACCAGGTCATCACGCTGGTCGCCCATTACAAGATGAACCAGTAAATCCATGGACATCGCCTCCCTGCTGGGCCGGCTGCGCCGGTCCCGACGTCTCTCCCTGATGATCTTCGCGGTGACGTTGCTGGCACTCGTGGCCACGGCCGTGTGGTTCATCTCCGCACGCAGCAGCCTGGCCCGTGCCTACGACCAGCTCAGCACCCGCAACGAGCTGCTGTCGCAGGCGCGGATGGCCCAGCAGGAGGCGCAACTGAAGGTCGACAACGCCGGCTCCGCCCGCCAGCTGCTGGAGCAGCTGGAAGGGTTGGGGATGGAGCCCACCGGCTGGGGCGAGCGCCTGATCAACCTCAACCAGACCCAGCTCTCGCGCATGGATGCCGACGCCCTGCTGGGCGGCATTGCTCCCAGCCCCGACCGCATCTTCGGTGCGGACGTGTTCGAGCTGTCGGTGACCGACCCGACCGAAGGACTGTTCCACCTGCCCACCACGTTGTCCGACCGCCCGCCGGCGCCGTTGTCGCTGACCCTGCGCGGCAGCCTGCTGTTCCGCACCGCCGGTGGCCCGCTGCCGCCCCAGAGCACGCCGGGAGGCGCGCAGCCATGAGCATGCAGAACATCGTCCAGTTGCCCGGGCGCTGGCTGACCTTCGACCAGGACCGCGTGACCGTCAGCGACACCCGTCCGCGCCTGGAAGGGCCGGCCTGGCTGTTCGCCGAATTCGAAGGAGGCAACAGCGGCGTGATGTCGCTGGAAGGCAGTTCGGCGCACGCCGTCGCGCTGATCGAGAAGCGCCTGCGCGCCGATGGCCTGATCGACGGCGAAGGCAAGATCCTGATCCACAAGAACCGCTCGATGGGCGCGGGCTACCAGACCCTGTTCACGGCGGTGCCGCTGGATACCTGGCAGCAGACCTATGCCTGGGCCGAAGCGCAGCCGGACCATTGCCTGGTGGTGCCGCTCACCTCGCTGATGTGGCGCACGCTCAAGGCCGGCGATGGCCTGGTCGTGCACAGCGGACGGCAGATGAGCGTGCTGGCGCTGCGCAAGCACGACATCATCCACCGCGCCTCGATGGCCTACAGCGAGGACGCCTCGGACCTGTCGATGACCGCCGGCGCGCTGGCCCAGCAGGTGGCCGACGACCTGTCGCGCAACGACGAGGAAAGCGAACCGCTGCAGTTCCGCTGGTGCTCGTTGTTCGTGCCGGCGACCGAACCGGGCCAGGCCCCGGCCAACCAGCAGCTGGCCGAGATCTTCGCGGTCAACACCGGCTGCCAGGTCAAGCAGGTGCCGATGCAGGTCTACCACGATGCGGAAGGCCAGGCGTGGTCCAGTGGCATCGCGTGGATGGCCGCACAGGCGTCGCCGCGCGATGCGGTCAACCCCACCGCCAGCCGTGCGGCCTACCTGGCCGAATGGGCGCTGCCGCTGGCATCGGCGGCCTCGCTGCTGATCGCCATCGCGCTCGGCACGCTTGGCACACGCTGGATGCTCGCCGCGCACGACGCCAACGAGCGCAGCGAAACGATCAGCCAGGAGATCGCCTCGCTCGAGGAGCAGGCCCGCCAGCTGTCCGGCAAGGCCGCCATGCCGCCGGGGTTCGATGCCGCCATGCAGTTCGTCAACAAGGCCAAGACCCTCACCGACGGATTGGATCCGGTCACCGGGCTGGAGTCGATACGCCTGGCCGCGCAGGACGAGGTCCGCGTCCTGCGCGTGCGCGTGGAACAACCCGCACCGGGGCAGGCCACCGCCGCGCCGCGCACCCTGCGCGTGGACGGCATGGTCGACGCCGACCGCGGCACGCCGGGCATGCAGATCGCCACCTTCGTCGAGCGGTTGCGCCGCGAAGGCTTCGACCCCGAGCCGCTGGATCCGCAGTCCGGCGGTGCCACGCGCGCCGGTGGCGGCGTCTTCTCCTACCTGCTCAAGCGCCCCACCCCGGCCGGCACCGACACCGCCACGGAGCCCACCACGTGAAGAAGAAATACATCGCAATGACGGCCCTGTGCTGCTGGCTGGGGGTCTCCGGCTGGTTGGCCTCGATGGTCGTGGCCAAACCGGCGGTGTTGTTCATGGGCAACAACGCCGAGGAAAGCCCGGAAACCGCACGGCTGCGCGCCTCGATCCAGCGCAACCGGCAGGTGCTGGACATGGCCAGCACGCTGCGCCCGCAACCGCGCTTCGAAAGCGCCGGGCTGATCGCCGTTCCCGAACAGGCCGCGCCCGGCAGCCTGCCCGGCGGCGCAGGCGCCGCCGCTGCCGCCGCGGTGCTGCCGGTCGCGCCGGCGTCCCTGTCACTGGTGGTCACCGCGGGCGGACGCTCCACCGCCGTCATCAATGGCACGCCGGTCCGCCAGGGCTCGCGCCTGGAGGACGGCACCCGGGTGCTTGCCATCGGCAACAACTGGGCGCGCGTGCGTGATGCCGCCGGCAACGTGAGCACGCTGCGCGTGCGCCACATCGGCCAGGCGCCGGACGCCAGCGAGGGCAGCCTGTGAACGCCCACCTCAAGATCGTTTTCGTCGCAGGGGTGGCCATCCTGATCGGCGCCGCGCTCGTGCTGGCACTGCGCAAGGGTGAGCCCGCGGCTCCGCCGGCGCCCGCGCCGGCCGCCGTCGTCGATGCGGCACCGGCACCGGCAGCGCCCACGCCGCCCCCGGCCGATGCCGCGCCCGCGCCGTGGGAAACCGGCCCGGCCCTGCCGACGGCGGCGGCACCCGCCACCGCGGCGATGCGCGTGCCGCCCCCGCCGACGTCCCCGGACGCACAGATGCGCACCGCCATCGCGCAGATGGAGCGGCAGATGGCGCAGAACGAGGCGCAGGCCCACGCCATGCTGCGCCAGCTGAACACCGCGCAGGCCACCGGCAGCCTGCCGCCGGGAATGAACGTCGAAGCGGCGCGCACCAACATCCAGATCGCGTTGAAGGCGCAGCAGCTGGGCCGCGAGATGGTCGCGCTCAGCCAGCAGCCCGATTCGCCGGCGCGCCAGCAGCGCATGAACCAGATCAGCACCGAACTGATCGCGCTGCGCGAAGGGCTGCGCTACGACGTCAACACGCCCGCCGCGGCGAAGGCAGCGCCCTGACATGCGCAACCTCCGCCGACAACGCGGATTCAACCTGCTCGAGCTGACGGTCGTGGTGGGCGTGCTTGCCCTGCTGACCAGCGCGGCGACGGGCACGTATGAGATGTTCCAGCAGTCCCGCAGCCATACCGCCAGCCGCGCGCAACTGGGTCAGGCCCGCCTGGCGCTGCGCGCCTTCACCCTCCGCAACAAGCGCCTGCCCTGCCCGGACAGCAGCCCGCAGGGCGACGCCGGGCGCGAGAACGGCGGGGCCAGTGGCTGCGCCGCGGGACTCACGGTTGGCTGGCTGCCATACGAAAGCCTGGGCCTGGCCCTGCCCGACCGCAACGCGCGCATCCGCTACGCGGTCCACCGCAGCAGCACGGCGGACCTGGCCAGGCCGTCCGCGGCCAGCGCCGAGTTCAGTGACCAGGACGGATCGGGCGGGCTGCTGGCCGCGCTTGCGCGGGCCGCGCAGGCCACGCCCGTCACCGCGTTGCCGTTCTACAAACTGCCCACCGCCAACGTCGCCTACCCGACCGAAACCCCGTCGAGCCCGGACCTTCCCTGCGATGGGGGGGGCGAAACCGTCAACCCTGCCTACGCGCTGATCGCCCCGGGAATGGACATGGACCAGTCCTCGGGCAACGCGCCCGGCTTCGACACGATGAACAACGCCATCGCCCGCGGGACCGCCCTGTGCATGGCGCCGCCGGAACGGCCATCGAGCTTCCGCTACGACGACCAGGTCCTGGCCGAGTCGAGCACCACGCTGCTCGGCTGGCTGACCTCCCTTGAACGATAAGCAACCGATCCCGCATACCTCCGAGGCCTTGGAAATGACTAGCTGCCACCGCAGAAACCCCCACCAGCCGCAGTTGCGCCATCTTCCCCGGCTGCTGGCCGGCGGCATCGGCTCGCTGATGCTGGCGGCATGCACCAACATGCCGCCGCGCAGCGTGCAGGACCTGCCACCGGTGGAGCACAAGGCACTGGAACGCACCAGCACCGCGCTGGCCGAAGAGTCGGCCAAGTTCCTCGAGGCCCAGGACAAGCGCCTGGCCAGCCTCGAGCACAAGGGCACCCGCACGCCCACCACCACGCCACTGGCACCGGTCTACGACCCGCTGGAGCACAGCGTGGTCAGCATCAGCATGTTCGATGCCGACGTCGGCCAGCTGCTGTGGGCGCTGGCCGGCGAGCTGAAGATGAACCTGATCGTGGACCCCAGGGTACTGGAGCAGAAGCAGCGCTCCAGCCTGCAGCTGAGCAATGTCTCCGCGCGCGAGGTGTTCAACCACATCCTGGATGCGTTCGACCTGCATGGCGAACTGCGCGGCGGTGCACTGGTGGTCAGCCAGACCAAGGAGCGCATCTTCAACGTGGACATGCTCAACTCGGTGACCTCGCTGGAGCTCAACAGCGGTGGTGACGTGTTCGGTGCCGGCATGCAGGGCGAGGGCGGCGCGGGCCAGTCCCTGCGGGGCTCGCTGTCGATGAGCGGCAGCGTCGGCAAGGACAACGACCCCTACAAGCAACTGGCCGCCGCGCTGGACGTGATCCTGGACGCGGACAAGAGCAAGCAGGCGCCCGCCCCCACCGCACCGGACCAGCCCAAGCCGCCGGCGGTCGCCAGCTACAACCTGGATGCCGGCAGCGGCACCCTGTTCGTGCGCGCCCGCCCCTCGCAGATGCGCGCCGTCGAGCAGCTGATCGAACACAACAAGCAGAAGCTGCGCCGGCAGGTGCTGGTCGAGGCACAGATCCTGGACGTCTCGCTCAATGACAGCAGCAACTACGGCGTGGACTGGAACCTGCTGCGCGACCGCGTCGCCGGCATCTACGGCGACACCGCCGCCACCATCCTGCCCGATGCCAACACGCCGCTGTCCTACGACGGCCTGACCCGGCTGGGCCAGCAACCGCGCACCATCACCTTCCCCAACCAGACCCTGGGCTCCAGCCTCGGCCGGGCGATGGGCCTGAGCTACACCACCGACACGTTCTCGGCGGCGGTCAACGTGCTGCGCGGCTTCGGCAACGTCAAGGTGCTGTCCAACCCCAGCGTGCGCGTGCGCAACGGCAGCCCGGCCTACCTGAGCGTGGGCACCAACATCCGCTACGTCACCAAGTCCACCAGCAACTTCTCCAACACCGGCGGCAGCGGCGGCTCCTACAACCAGTCCACCGACATCCAGACCGACTCGCTGTTCTCCGGCGTGGTGATCGGCGTGGCACCGATGATCCACGAGAACGGCAGCGTCGAGCTGCTGGTGCACCCGATGCAGACCGAGGTCGATGCCAGCAGCCTGACCCTGCGCGAGTTCCCCAACGGCAACGCGGTCACGCTGCCGCAGGTCAACGTCAAGGGCATCACCACCACCTTGAACCTGCGCGACGGCGACACCGTGATGCTCGGCGGCCTGATCGACCAGAACGCCTCGCTCGATGACAAGGGCATCCCCGGCCTGTCCGACGTGCCGGTGTTCGGCCGCATGTTCGGCTCGCGTGCCAAGACCCACACCACCCGCGAACTGGTGCTGGTACTGCGGGTGAAAGTGCTGTGAGCCTGATCTACGACGCATTGCGCCAGAACGGCACGGCGTCGCCCCAGGCCACGGCCACGCCGGTAGCACGGGCCCGCGGCGGCGGCCGGCGCACCGGCTACCTCTGGCTGGGCGCGACCGGCAGCATGCTGCTCGGCTATGCGCTGGTGCATGCGCTCTCCGGCAATGCCGCGCCGCCGGCGGCCGCCACCGCGACACGGGCACCACTGGCCGCGCCTGCCGCAGCGCCGGCAACAGCATCGGTGACGGTACCGGTTGCGGTCGCAGCGCCGGCACCGGTTGCCGCGACCGCGCCCATCCCCCCTTTGCCGCCACTGGCAACGCGGGACACCACCCGCACGTCGGCAGCGCCCGTCGCCGGCAGCGACGTGCCCGCGCCGGCAACGCCCGCCCCACGCCTGGCCACCACGCCGTCCGGGCAGGAGGTGGTGCACGTGCAGTCGCAGCAGATGAACATCACCGTCAGCACCCGCCGGCCGGCCCGCGACGCCGCCCCTGCGGCGGACACCAGCGCCCGGATTCCCGATGCACTGGCCTCGCTGCAGCGCGCTGTCGCGCAGGGCGACGCCGCTGCCATCGAGCAGCAACTGCAGGCGTTGCGCCAGCTGCTTCCCGCCGACAGCCTGACCCTGCTGCGCAACGAAGCCTGGGTTGCACACAACCGCGGCGACCTGGTCACCGCCGAGGACCGCTACCGGCAGATCCTGTCGCGGGTCCCGGAGGACACCCAGGCCGGGGTCAACCTCGCGCTGCTGGAAGCCGGACGCGGCCAGACCGACGTCGCGCAGGGCCGGCTGCTACGCCTGGCAGCGGAGAACGGCGACTCCAGCGTCATCGCCCAGGCGCTGGCCCAGATCCGTGGAACGCCGCAATGAACCCGGCCACCCGCCAGCACCTGCAGCAGCTGGGCCTGGACCGCTCGCCGTTCCCGCCCACGCCCGACAGTGCCGCCTACTTCCAGACCGATGCGCTGGAGCGCGAGCTGGTCGAGGCAACGCATTGCCTGCGCACGCGCTCGGGTTTCGTGCTGCTCACCGGCGAGGTCGGCACCGGCAAGACCACTTTCCTGCGCCGCCTGATGTCCACGCTGGAACGCGAGGACATGGTGGTGTCGCTGGTGTTCAACACCTACCTGCAGGGCAATGACCTGCTGGCGGCGGTGCTGCGTGACTTCGGCCTGCCCGCCGAGGGCAGTGCCGCGGACAACATCGATCGCCTCAACCGCTTCCTGCTCGAGCGCTGGCAGCGCCAGACCACCTGCGTGCTGCTGATCGACGATGCCCAGAACCTGGACATCGAAAGCCTGGAACTGCTGCGCCTGCTCACCTGCCTGGAGTCGGGGCAGGAGAAGCTGTTGCAGATCGTGCTGGCCGGCCAACCGGAATTGCTGCAGGTGCTGGCGCAACCGGCGATCCGCCAGCTCAGCAGCCGCATCAGCAAACACGCCCAGCTCTGCGCCCTGGCCCGCGACCGCACCGGCGACTACGTGCGGTTCCGGCTGGACAGCGCCGGTGCCGACGGCGCCATCGCGCTCGATGAAGCGGCGATCACCGCCCTGCACCGCGCCAGCAACGGCAACCCACGCCATATCCACCAGATCATGGACCGCTGCCTGTATGGCCTGTATGGCCAGGCCGCCGGTCCACGCCGGATCGATGCCGCGCTGATCCGCACCGCCGCCGCCGAAGCCGGTGTGCAGCGCCGCGCGCGCGCACGTCGCTACCCCCTGGCACTGGCGGCATCGCTGGGCGGGCTGCTGGCCGTGGGGGGGCTGGTCCTGTCACTGCGTCCGGGCGACACCCATGCCGAGCCGGCATCGACGGTGACATCGGCATCGCCCGCAGCGGCCAGCGCCGCAACCGCGCCCCCACCGCAGCACTGCCTTGCACGCCTGGGTGACGGCGCACGGCGCCAGGTCCAGGTGCCTTCCGGCGCTGCCCCCTACCTGCGCCAGCACGACGACCTGTGCGTGCAAGCCACCGCGCAGGGCGCACTGGTCACCTTCGTGCCGCGTTTGCCCGACGCCGACCTGCTGCAACAGCAACCCAATACCCGCCTGCAACAGTTGCAGTACCGCCTGCGGCAGCAGGGGCACTACGACGGCCAGCTCGATGGCCGCTTCGGCCCGCTGACGCAGCGGGCGCTGCGCCGCATGCAGCAGCACAACGCCCTGCCGGCAACCGGGACCCCGGATGCACTGACCCTGCACCTGCTGGCCCTTCCCGCCGCGCACGCCGACTCCCCGAACGACATGGATCCTTCCCGCAATGGCCACGGTTGATTCCCGCATCCCCTCCGCCTCCGCCAGCTCCACGCAGGGACTGGTCAGCCTCGAACAGGCCAAGCTCGGCGTGCTGCTCAACGAGCAGGGGCTGCTGGACCCCATCCAGCTGCTGTACGCCCGCCAGAAGAACCTGGTCGAGCAGACCAGCTTCGGCCGCTTGCTGATCCGCCACGGCCTGGCCAATGAATCGGACATCGTGCGCACCCATGCCGGCATGCTCGGCATCGAGTTCACCCAGGTTGAAACCCTGCCGGTGGCCGAGCCACAGATCCTGGCCATGTTCAACCGCGAGCTGTGCCAGATGCGGCAGTTCCTGCCACTGCGCCGCGACGGCGAGCAACTGGAGGTGCTGCTCGGCGATGCCGACCCCACCGCGGTGGCGCAGCTCGTGCTGCAACGCTGCGGCCTGCGCTGCCGCTTCCTGCAGGGCGAGTACGGCAAGGTCGCGCGGCTGATCCGGCAAACCTACTACTTCGCGCAGAACCCGATCGAGGCGCTGCTGGAGAAGGAGATCCGCCGCCTCGCCACCGACAACGACCACGCCTACAGCCCGGAGAAGCTGCTGGACTACCTGCTGCACCTGGCCGTGCGCGAACGCACCACCGACATCCACATTTCCCCGTCCGAGCACAGCCTGCACGTGCTGTTCCGCGTCGATGGCGTGCTGCGCCCGATGTGGGCCATGCCCAACTCGCTCAGCCGCCTGCTGGGCTACATCAAGCTCGCTTCGGAAATGGACATCTCCGAGCAGCGCCGCCCGCAGGACGGCAGCTTCCGCGCCACCGTGCTGGACTCGGCGCTGACGGTGCGCGTGTCCACCCTGATCACCGAATCCGGCGAGCGCATGGTGATGCGCCTGCTGCCCGAGCACAGCGACCTGGCCGGGCTGGAGGAACTGGGTTTCTTCGCCGAGGACGTGGCCCTGCTCGAACGCCTGTTCGCCAAGCCGGCCGGGCTGATCCTGATCACCGGCCCCACCGGCTCGGGCAAGAGCTCCTCGCTGCACGCCGCGCTGCGCATGCAGTCGCTGATCGAGCGCAATGTGCTGACCGTCGAGGACCCCATCGAGTACCGCGTGCCCGGTGCCGGCCAGACCGAGGTCAACCGCCGCGCCGGCTACGAGTTCGGCTCGGCCCTGCGCCACTTCCTGCGCCATGACCCGGACGTGATCCTGCTCGGCGAAATGCGCGACGCCGAAACCGCGCAGGCGGCGGTGGAGGCGGCGGCCACCGGCCACCTGGTGCTGTCCACCCTGCACGTCACCACCGTGTTCGGCGTGGTGCCCCGCCTGCGCCCGCTCGGCCTGGAAGCGCAGGTCATCGCCGACAACCTGCTGGCCGTGGTGAACCAGCGCCTGGTCCGCCAGGTCTGCCCTTTCTGTGCCACGGACGTGCCGTTCACCGACAAGGAGTGCGCATGGCTGGAGCTGCCCGTGGGCAGCAGCGGCCGGCGTGGCGGCGGCTGCGACCGCTGCCGCGGCAGCGGCTACTACGGGCGCCTGCCGGTCTACGACATCATGGTGGTCGACGAACCGCTGGCCAACGGCATCGCCGATGACGTCAGCCGCGAGACCCTGCGCGGGCTGGCGATGGGCGCCGGCTTCAAGGGCATCGAACAGGTCGCGCGCGCGCGCGTCATCGCCGGCCAGACCACCAGCGAGGAAGTCCTGCGCGTGGTCGGCGTGGGCCCGGCGCCATGAACGTCTACTACTACCGGCTGCTGCTCTCCAACGGCCGCGTGCGCGCCGGCGTGACCCAGCTGGCGGTCGAGCACGACGCCTCCGCGCGCCTGTGGCTGGAGAAGAACTTCGATGCGGTGGTGCTCAAGCTGTATCGCTTCCCCGGCTGGCTGGCCGAGACCCAGCGCTCGCTCACCCACCTGATCAAGCCCAGCATCAAGCCGGTGGAACTGGCCGGCATGCTGCGCGACCTGGCGGTGATGACCAGCAGCGGCATCCCGGTGATGGAGGCGCTGCGTGCGGTGGCCAACGAGATCAGCACCGGCCGCGTGTCCAATCCGGCCCGGCTGGCACGCCGGCTGCTGGACGAACTGGATGCCGGCGCCTCGCTGAGCGATGCATTCGGCCGCTATCCCGACGCCTTCCCGGAAACCGTCCGCAACCTGGTCATGATCGGCGACGAGACCGGCTCCATGGACAGGATGCTGATGGAGGCCGCCGACCACGTCGAGCGCATCTCGCGGATGACCGCCGATACCCGCCAGGCGCTGATCTACCCGGCGTTCGTGTTCTCGGCCATCTTCGCCGCCGGCGGCTTCTGGATCTACTACGTCATTCCCAACCTGTCCGACCTCTTCAAGCAGATGAACGCCAAGCTGCCGCCGCTCACCATCTGGGTGATACGCAGCTCGGAGTGGCTGATCGGGCACATCGTGATGATCCTGGCCGGGCTGGCCGCGCTGGCGTTCGTGCTGTGGGTCACCTGGCGCTACAGCCGCCGCTTCCGCCGCGCCATCCACTACACGCTGCACCGGCTGCCGATCGCCAAGACCATCATGTTCTCCTCCGGCCTGGCCTTCTTCACCGAGTACATGGCGCTGCTGATCCGCGCCGGCGTGGACATGGTCAGCAGCCTGCAGGTGATGGAGCGCGCCATGCGCGACGAGTACTACCGCGACCGCATCATCGCGATCCGGCAGGTCCTGGAGCGCGGCGACCGGGTGTCCTCGGCGATGCGCCAGGTCGGTGGCTTCCCTTCGATGATGGTGCGCATGATCAGCGTCGGCGAGGACACCGGCACGCTGGACAGCCAGTTCTCGCGCCTGTCCGAGGAATACAGCCTGCGCCTGCAGCGCCTGATCACCAACCTGTCGGAAATCATCAAGCCGGTCGTCGTGCTGTTCGGCGGCGGCATGTTCGTCTTCCTGATCGTCGCCCTGCTGCTGCCGGTCTATGACCTGGTGCAGCAGGCGATCACCTCGCCGCAGCTGTAAGGAACCACGCCACCATGAAACCCATCAACCACAGCCGCGGCTTCACCCTCATGGAGATGTCGGTGGTGCTGGTGATCAT
Source organism: Stenotrophomonas sp. Steno-C18 (assembly GCF_056393195.1). Classification (NCBI taxonomy): domain Bacteria; kingdom Pseudomonadati; phylum Pseudomonadota; class Gammaproteobacteria; order Lysobacterales; family Lysobacteraceae; genus Stenotrophomonas; species Stenotrophomonas sp. Steno-C18. The sequence goes on from NZ_JBWJOX010000003.1 coordinate 184,899, forward strand.
CGCGTTGATCCTCGGCGCGGTCACCGTGGGCCGCGACGTCTACCGTGGTGCCGTGGCCGAGCGCATCAGCAGCGAGTTCGTGCAGGGCTGGATCCTGGCCTACGACCGCTACGCCAGCCAGACCGGCCGGGTCCCCGGCGACAACGCGCTCACCGGCATGATCGGCGGTGGCACCGCCGCCACCGCGCTGTGCGGCACTGCGCTGGTCGACGAGATGCTCAAGGCAGGCGTCACCCTGCCCCAGGGAGCGATGGAAGGCCGCCAGGAAACCTACGTCTACCAGGACCGCAACGGCCTGCCGCAGCGCCTGCAGGTCTGCCTGCAGGCCATTACCGACTGGCACGAGCCGATCAGCGCCAGCGGCTACGCCGCTCGTACGCGCAACGTGCTGGTGCTGCATGGGCTCACCCCCGAACTGGCGCAGCAGCTGGACCAGCGCATCGACGGCAAGGTCGACGCGCGCGTTGGCCGGGTGCGCGAGAAGCGCCCGGGCACCGGCAAGGTCGCCGCGCCGACCGAGGATGCCGCCTGGTCGCGCGATGAGACCAGCAACGCCAACACCAGTGCCGATGCCGCCAGTGCCACCGTCATCGCCTACATCAAGATGAGCCAGTAACCGGATATCGCCCGCATGCATACCCCTTCCCGCGATCATCTCCCCATCCTCGGCTGCATCCCCGGCGACCACCCGCAGCGGGGCTTCAGCCTGCTGCAGGTGATGCTGCTGCTGATGCTGGTCGGCGTGGCCGTCGCCGCCGGCGCGCTGCTGCTCAATGCCCGGCGCCCGGCCGAACAGGCCGTCCAGCAGCAGGAATACCTGCGCTGGGCCGATGATGCGCTGGCCGCCTACGCCGCCGCGCACGCCCGCCTGCCCTGCCCGGCCACGCGTTGGACCGAGGATCCGGCCGCGGTCATCGAGGACTGCAGTGCCGAGGCCGGCACCAGCAATGCGGTCGGCTTCCTGCCCATCGCGTTGTTGCCCGGCGCGCGCGAGATCGGGGCCGGCGCCGCGCCGATCCGCTACTCGGTCTCGCGGGGCGTCACCGGCATCGCCGGCGGCGGCACCAGTGCCCGCCAGCCCGCGCTGTCGGCGACCGGCGATGCGTTCATCCCGCTCGACCCGAGCGGCGAGCCCTTCGAGGACTACGTGGACCCGGCCGAAGGACACGGCAACGGCCTGGACTTCTGCGCCGCGCTGGACCAGAACGCGCTGCCCGGGGCCACCGCGGACACCTACGCCACCAGCACCGACGCCCAGGGCAATGCCCTCAACATCGCCTATGGGCTGGTCGCCGCCGGCCCCGTCGCCGGAACCCAGGGCCGCTTCGACAGCGCTGCCTCGGCCGCATTGCCCAGCCCGGCCCGGCCCGGCGACATCGACTACGACGATCGCACCCGCCTGCGTACCTTCGCCTCGCTGGCACCGCTGGTCGGCTGCCGCCAGTACGCGGCGATGGCCGCCGCCGACGCCCCCACCAACGTCTCGCTGCTGTCGATGGAAGTGCTGGCCGGCGCGGTCGCCAACCACGCCACGGTGGCCGACTTCCAGGACACCAACCTGGGCAACGGCGAGGCCCAGGTGCGTGATGCGGCGTTCGCCCAGGCCATGGCCATCACCGGGTTGACCCTGAGCGTGCTCGGCGCGGTCGACATCTTCGACTCGGCGGTCTGGAACGCCATCTCGCTGACCACCTCGGTGATCACCTGCATCGCCTCGCTCGGCACGGTCTGCGTCGGCGTGCCGTTCGACACCGCCGCCGTCATCATCAGTGCCATCGCCATCAGCTACTCCGCCGCCGCGGTGGCGCTGAACTCGGCGGCGCTGGCCCCGATCGGGCTGGCGCTGGATGCCAACGTCAAGGCGCGTGACCGTGCCGCGGCATCGATCAAACCCGCCACCTCGTCCGTCGCCGACGTGCTGGAGACCATGCGCCAGACGCTGTACGGCGGCACCCGCGAGTACTGCAAGCAACGCCTGGACCCGAAGACCAAGCTCCCCGTGCAGAAGAAGGACAGCAACGGCGAGCCGGTGTGGCAGGCCAACGGCGCGCCGGAGTTTGAATGCGACTGGGTGACCGAGGACCAGCCCGGCATGGCCGCGCAGATCGACAGCGCCAAGGCGGTCGAGGCCAAGCTGGTCGATGCCGCCGCGGTATACCAGGACAAGCGCATGTCGCACTTCAGCGACACCTGGATCTCCTATCGCATGCACCTGGGCAACTCCGCCGGCAAGTACAAGGAAACCGTATGCGTGGCCGCCACCGGTGGCAGCTACGATTATGTCAACGGCAGCTGCGTCGTGCTGCCCACCGAGAGCCACGTGGGCGGCTACACCTGGGTGACCCGCTTCAAGCCGATCGCCTACCAGGACGCCCGCAGCAAGCGCGACCTGGCCCAGCGGTGGGCCGACATCCAGCGCACGGTGGAAGAGCTGGAAAGCGCCTACCAGCAGAAGGTGGACGCCGTGAAGCAATGGGTGAAGCTGGTCGACAGCGCGCACAAGGACGCCGAGGACATCTGCCGGCAGGCCACCAACGCCGAAAGCCAGCAGGTCTGCCGCAACTCGCGCGACAAGGTGACCTACATGCGCAGCTGCACCTACACGGTCATCAACGACGACGGCAGCACCGCCATCGTCGATGAGATGCACCCGCCCGCCGGCCAGGAGATGAACGAGGGCGCCCAGTGCACGCCAATGCTCGAGCGCGACCGCGACCTGACCAAGGCGGCGCTGGACGACGCCAAGCAGCGGCGCACCAGCGCCAAGTCCAACTACGACAGCCAAAGCTCGCCCTACCTCCAGTACCCGGGCGATTGGAGCAAGGCCATGATGGAGATCGATGGCGAGCAATCCACGTTCACCTGGATTTCCGGCACCATCCGCCGCTATGCCGACATGCCGACCGACGGCAGCAATGGCCAGCGCCTGATCGAGGACATCAACTACGACGGTGATTTCCGCTGCGTGCTTGACCCCGGCAGATGCGGCACCGAGAAGAGCACCTATTCCTATGCGCGTGCCTACTCGGACTGGGTGCGTGCAAGGGATGCCGCCGCCGAAGCCACGCGCAACCGCATCGAGAACGAAACCCGCTTCAAGGAACTGGAAGCCCAGTACAACGCGCTGAAGGACATGGCCCCGCCTGGCTCCGTCGAGGACTACAGCATCGCCGTGGGTGCCGGCGCCATCCTCGGCAAGGCCGACACGCGCGGCGCGGTCGGCGCCCGCAAGGCAAGCCCATGAGCGGCCCGTGCGTGCGGCGGCAACGCGGCTTCAGCCTGGTCGAGATCGCCGTGGCCCTGCTCATCGCCGGCCTGGTCAGCGCGGTGGTGTTCACCCTGATCCCGATCGGTGGGCAGGTACTCAAGGCCGACCACGACGAACGCCTGCTCGCGCAGGCCGAACAAGCGCTGCTCGGCCATGCCCGCGCGAAGCTGCACCTGCCGGCGGCCGACAGCGATGGCGACGGGCGCCCCGATCCGGGCAGTACCTCGGGCTGGTTGCCGGTGCGCGAGCTCGGCCTGCCGGGTGACGCGCGCATCCTCTACAGCGCCCATGCCGCGCTACTGGCGGCACCGGGCAACGTGTATGCACCGCACTTGGCCGGCGCGGAGGTCAGCTCGCCGACCAACGGGTTGGACCTGTGCCTGCACCTGCAGCAGGTCCAGGCCAATGGCACCCCGTTGGCCGGGTTGTCCATGCCGGCGGCCTACGCGCTGGGCATGCCGAACGAACGCGGCCAGGTCGGCGACGCCCAGGCCGCCGCGCGCGCGCTGGCGCTGCCGGGCGCCGCGCCCGTGGCCGGCAGCCTTCCCGGCCTCACGCTGGCCGCCGGCGTCGGCGAGCTGTCCAGCCGGCTGGCCTGCGCCGACCGCCTCGGCCGCGCACAGGGCGCGGCCCAGTCCGCCGCCGCGGCCTACAGCATCGCCGAGGTGGCACAGTTCAACTACCGCTTCCGCAAGTTCGACGTGCGCACCAACGAAGCGCTGCTCAAGGCCGCCGAGACCGGCGTCGCCGCCGCGGCCGCGTCGCTGGCATTCGCGATCTTCGACGAAGCCATCGCGGTGTTCCTGACCACCACCGGCAATTTCGAAACCGGCTTCAAGATCGCGCTGGCGGTGATGGAACACGCCAATGCGCTCGCGTCCGTCGGCTATGCCGTCTTCCTGGTGAAGATGGCCGATGACGACCTCAAGGGCGCGCGCGAGTCCCTGGCCACGGCCAAGGACATCGCCGCCCGTGCCAGCACCCGCAACGACCTGGCCGCGCACGCGCGCGACCAGGCGCTGCAACAGGCCAAGGCCCTGGACATCGCGGGGATCGACAAATGACACACCGGCAGATCCGTGTGCCGCGCCGCAGGCCGGCGGGCTTTTCGCTGATCGAACTGACCATCGCCTTGGTGGTGCTGGGCATCATCGGGGTGTTCCTGGCCCGTTGGCTGATGCAGAGCAACCAGGAGGCCCGGCAGGTCACCCAACGCAGCCTGCTGCAACGCGCCGACGATGCGCTGCTGGCCTACGCCGCCGCCAATCATCACCTGCCGTGCCCAGCCACCGGTGACAGCGGCGTCGGCGACTGCAGCGTCGCCCAGGGCTTCCTGCCCTACCGCGAGTTGGGTTTGCCGGACCAGCGCGCCGCACGGATCGCCTATGGCGTATTCCGCGACAACGCGATGTCCGGCGTGGACCCGGACATCGCCAGCATCGACGCCGACCTCACCCGTGCGGTGGATCGCGCGCCGTCCCTGCAGATGCTCAACAACGCCACCAGCAACAGCGTGGCCGCGCTGGTCAAGCTGCAGGACACCTGCGCCACGCACCCGGAAGCGGGCTGCGCGTCGGTGCCGAACCTGCAGGTCAACGGGCTGGACTTCTGCTACGCGCTGCGCAGCGGCATGAACGCCACCGGCAAGGACAGCTTCCTGCACAGCCGGCGCGCCGAAGGGGCCGGCAGCGCGGTGCTCGGCAACATCGCCTACGCGCTGGCCACCACCTCGCTGGACGCGGCGGCCCCATCGGACCCGGCGATCGACTCCCCGCGCGCCGGCAGCAACGTCGGCCAGCTGCGCCGGGCGGTCGGCTTCGAACAGCTGTGGAGCCGCCTGCGCTGCGGCGAGGCCACCGGCGCGGCCCTGCACGCGCATGCCAATGCCGCCGTCGCCGCCGCGCTCAACGTGCCGGCGATGGTCGACTACAAGGAGCAGCTCTCCATCATGACCGAGCTCGCCGAGGCCGGGAACAAGAGCGCCGACGCCGACATCGTGCTGGCCACCGGGCAGATCGCCTCGGCGGTCGCCGGCATGTTCGACACCGCCTCGGAGGTCAGCCAGACCAAGTTCGTGTGGACCTGGCGCACCGGCTTCGCCGCCGCCGGCCTGGGCAGCGCGATCGGCGGCGTGGTCGCCGCCGCCGCGATGAAGGGCATCGCCGTCTCCAACGTCAACATCGCGCGGACCACCCAGAGCGCCTTCGGCACCGGCCAACCCACCGGCTCGGATGCGGACCAGACCGTCTACGCGCTGGACCAGAAGGCACCGGTCATCGCCCGCCAAGTGGACCTGGAAGCGCGCCGCGCCGACCTGCTCGGGCTCTCCCCCGGCAAGGCCCAGCATGACGCGGCCGACGCACTGCGCTGAGCCTGCCGGCTGCCACCGCCTGCCACCGCTGCAACAGGCGAAGGGCGTGCCTGCGCACGCCCTTCACTGCCACCGCGAGGGGAGATCGGGGCGTTACCCCAGCACCACGCCGCTGATCCGCCCGCGCTCCATCCGCAATCCGGACGTCACCTCGCCGGCCAGCGCGCCCACCCCGTTGGAGATCTGCGCGAGCAGCTGGCGCAGTTCCACGCTGGTGTCCAACCCCAGTTCGGCGCGGAGCATGACTTCGAACCGCTGGTACGCCTTCACCGCCGCCGCCCGCATGCCTCCCCCGGCATGGGCCCGCATCACCCGCTGTGCATGCGCCTCGTTCCACGGGTCGTGCAGGCTCAGCGACCGCGCCATCATCGCCGCGCGCTCCCACTGCTGGCTGGCCAGCAGCTCGTCACAGCACTTCTCCGCCGCGTCGATCAGGCGGCCGTCCAGCTCCTGGCGGGTGGTTTCCAGCCAGCTGTGGAAGTCGATGCCGGCGATGTCATCCATCCCGTCGAGGAAGCAGCTCTGCCGCGCCAGCATGTACACGGCCTGGCAGGGCGCCAGCTGCAGCAGGTCGATGTCGAAGCGCACTTGGTCGTCGCGGAACAGCCCCACGCTGCCGCGCTCGATGCGCAGGGCGTCCGGTCCCAGCGCGTTGCTGCAGTAGCGGTTGAGGTTGCTCAGCACCTGGCGCAGGTTGGTCAGCGCGCTGGTTTCGCTCAGCGACGGCCACAGCAGGGCCGCCAGCGCGATGCGCGAATGCTTGCGGTTCGACTCCACCGCCAGGTAGCCCAGCAGTGCCCAGCCCTTGCGGTAGATCAACGGTGCCGGCAACCCCTGGCTGGCGCCCATCAGCTGGACCAGCCCACGTTCGGTCGCCACGTGCGCGCCGCCGCAGGATGCTTCGCACCCGGCGTGCGCCGCCTGTTCCGATACCAATGCCATGATTTCCCCCGGATGGGCCTCAGCCATTGAGCCCCTTACCTGTTAAACCGGCAAAAGCGTCCCGATCCCATCACCCCGGCGCGAAAAACGTTCACGCGCGCTCGACAAACGTCCGATTCCCGCGCAACGCGGGCGCCGCCAAGCCGCGCCGCGGGTAGGTTTCAACCGCAACCAAGCAGCCGTGGCGGGGCTTGCGCGCCGTTCACCGGCAATCACAACTGCAAGCATTGACAGCGCCGGCGGACGGTGGTTATCTCGACCCCATGCTGCAACGCCACAACGCCACCGCCCACCTGACTTCGACCCCGGCTTCCGCCGCGGCGTCGCTGCTCGTACTCGTACTTATTACCGAGCCAACAGGTGCGGGGCAGACTGGCGCGTAGCAGAAAAACAGCCAGATTCGACTAAAGACCCCGCGCCGACCCCGGTGCGGGGTTTTTCGTTTCCAGCTTCTATTTCATCTGAAACCATGTATCCGACCGATTCCACCATGCACAAACACACCGCCTGCAACGCCCCGTGCGCCGCATCGGCCTGCATGGCGATCGCCCTCCCCGACCCGGCCGCCGCGTCCTGACGCGACGGCCGTTTCTTTTTTCACTGCACGTTTTCTCTTCATCGCAAGGAACCCAAGCACCATGAGCACCAACGAACTGCCCCAGATCAAAATCGCCGTCATCGGTTACGGCAGCCAGGGCCGCGCCCATGCACTGAACCTGCGTGAATCCGGTTACGACGTGGTCGTGGGCCTGCGCGCCGGTGGCCCGACCGAAGCCAAGGCCCAGGCCGACGGCTTCACCGTCAAGGCGCCGGCCGAGGCGGTCAAGGAGGCCGACCTGGTCGCCGTGCTGACCCCGGACATGGTGCAGAAGAAGCTCTACAACGACGTGCTCGCGCCGAACATGAAGCAGGGTGCATGCCTGCTGTTCGCCCATGGCCTGAACGTGCATTTCGGCATGATCGCGCCGCGCGCCGATCTGGACGTGGTGCTGGTCGCGCCGAAGGGCCCGGGTGCGCTGGTCCGTCGCGAGTACGAGATCGGCCGTGGCGTGCCGTGCATCTACGCCGTCTACCAGGACACCAGCGGCAAGGCCGAGCAGTTCGCGCTGGCCTACGCCGCCGGCCTGGGCGGCGCGCGCGCCAACATCATCAAGACCACCTTCAAGGAAGAGACCGAAACCGATCTGTTCGGCGAGCAGGCCGTGCTGTGCGGTGGTGCGTCCTCGCTGGTGCAGGCCGGTTTTGAAACGCTGGTCGAAGCCGGCTACCAGCCGGAGATCGCCTACTACGAAGTGCTGCACGAACTGAAGCTGATCGTGGACCTGTTCTACGAAGGCGGCATCACCCGCATGCTGGAGTTCATCTCCGAGACCGCGCAGTACGGCGACTTCGTCAGCGGCCCGCGCGTGATCGATGCCTCGGTCAAGGCGCGCATGAAGGATGTGCTGACCGACATCCAGAACGGCACCTTCACCCGGAACTGGGAAGCCGAGTACGACGCCGGCCTCCCGAACTACAAGAAGTTCCAGCAGGCCGACAAGGAGCATCCGATCGAGAAGGTCGGCAAGGAACTGCGCGCCAAGATGGTCTGGTTGCAAGGTCAGACCGCGTAATCACGCGGCGGTCCCCCACCCGCTCAACGCAAAGGTCGCTGCATGAACACTTCCACCCACGATGCGCCACGCAACGGCGCACGCTGGCTGACGCAGGCCCTGGAGGCCGAAGGCGTGCAAACGCTGTTCGGCTACCCAGGTGGCACCATCATGCCGTTCTACGACGCACTGGTGGATTCCAGCCTCAAGCACATCCTGGTACGCCACGAGCAGGGCGCGGCGCTGGCCGCCAACGGCTATGCCCGCGCCAGTGGCAAGGTAGGCGTGTGCGTGGCCACCTCCGGCCCGGGGGCCTCGAACCTGGTCACCGGCATCGCCGATGCGATGCTCGACTCGGTGCCGATGGTGTGCCTGACCGGCCAGGTCGGCACGCCGCTGCTGGGCACCGATGCGTTCCAGGAACTGGATGTGTTCGGCATGACCATGCCGATCGTCAAGCACAGCTGGCTGGTGCGCAGCGTCGATGAGCTGCCGCACGTGGTGGCCGAGGCATTCCGCCTCGCCCGCGAAGGGCGTCCCGGCCCGGTCCTGATCGACCTGCCCAAGAACGTGCAGCTGGCCGATGCCTCGCATCTGCCCGACCACGTGCCGGCGGCGGTCGATCCGGTGCCGGCACCGGCCGCCGAACGCCTGGCCGAGGCACTGGCCGCCATCGCCCAGGCCGAGAAGCCGGTGATCTACGGCGGCGGCGGTATCGCCCTGGCCGATGCGGTGGAGGATTTCCGCCAGTTCGTCGAGGCCAGCGGCATCCCGACCGTGCTGACCCTGCGTGGCCTGGGCGCACTGCCGGCCAACCATCCGCAGTACCTGGGCATGCTGGGCATGCACGGCACCCGCGCGGCCAACATGGCGGTGCAGGAATCGGACCTGCTGGTCGTGGTCGGCGCACGTTTCGACGACCGCGCCACCGGCAAGCTGGCCGAGTTCGCCCCGTTCGCACGGGTCATCCACCTGGATGCCGATGTCTACGAGATCTCCAAGCTGCGCGGTGCCGACATCCCGGTGCCGGGCAATGTCCGCGACGGCCTGCGCGCCCTGGCCGGCGAACGCGCCCACTGCAACGCCTGGCGGGCCCGCTGCGCCGCCAACCGCGAGAAGTTCACCGCCCGCTACGACGCACCCGGCGAGCAGATCTACGCCCCGCGCCTGCTCAAGCGCCTGAGCGAAGTGGCCCCGCCGGACACCGTCATCGCCTGCGACGTCGGCCAGCACCAGATGTGGGTGGCCCAGCATTGCCGTTTCAACGACCCGCGCAATCACCTGACCTCCGGTGCGCTGGGCACGATGGGCTTCGGCCTGCCGGCGGCGATGGGCGCGCAGTTCGCCTGCCCGGACCGCACCGTGGTGCTTGTCTCCGGCGATGGCAGCTTCATGATGAACGTGCAGGAGCTGGTGACCATCGCCCGCTGCAAGCTGCCGATCAAGATCGTGCTGCTGGACAACTCCTCGCTGGGCATGGTGCGCCAGTGGCAGGAGCTGTTCCATGCCGAGCGCTACAGCGAGATCGACCTGTCCGACAACCCGGACTTCGTCGCGCTGGCGCAGGTGTTCGGCATCCAGGCCAGGCGCATCATCCACCGCAACGACGTCGAGGACGGCCTGGCCGAACTGTTCGACGCCCCCGGCCCGATGCTGCTGCACGTGGCCATCGATGCCCGCGCCAACGTCTGGCCGCTGGTGCCGCCGAACAACGCCAACAGCACCATGCTGGACAGCAACCCCGCCCACGCCAAGGCAACGCAGGAGAGTTCCAATGCAATACCGGCTTGACCTGGTGCTGAAGCCTGCCGAGGGCGCGCTGGTGCGCGTGATCGGCATGGTCGAACGCCGCGGCTTTTCCTTCAGCAACATCGCCGGCAGCCGCAACGCCGACGATGCCGGACGCTGGCACGTGCAGATGGACATCGACGGCACCCGGCCGCCGGAAACCCTGCGCCACCAGCTGGAAAAGGTCTACGACTGCGAATCGGTACGCGTGGTACCGGTCGCCGGTGCCAGCGCATGAACAGCGACGTAGGTGTACGACCGGGGAATCGGGAGCAGGGGCTGCAGGCCCCGCGTGCCAATGCGGCACGGGTACAACGGAGGCGTCTTCTTCAACGCTCCGGCCACGACCTTCACCCCCGGTTCCCCCTTCCCCGTTCCCCGCTCCACGGCCACCTCGATGCCTGATCGTGGCCGCCCCGCCGTAACCGCCGAACCCACGGGCGAGATGCACGTCAGCGTCGCCGACGTGCTGGCCGCGCAGGCACGCCTGCGCCGCTTCCTGCCGCCCACCCCGCTGCACTACGCCGAACGCTTCGGCACCTGGCTCAAGCTCGAGAACCTGCAGCGCACCGGCTCCTACAAGGTCCGTGGCGCGCTGAACGCGATGCTGGCCGCGCTGGAACGCGGTGACGAACGCCCGGTCATCTGCGCCTCGGCCGGCAACCACGCCCAGGGCGTGGCCTGGGCGTCGTTCCGCCTCGGCGTGCAGGCAATCACGGTGATGCCGCACGGCGCGCCGGACACCAAGATCGCCGGCGTCCAGCATTGGGGCGCCACCGTGCGCCAGCACGGCACCAGCTACGACGAGGCCTATGCCTTCGCCCGCGAGCTGGCCGAACACCATGGCTATCGCTTCCTGTCCGCCTTCGACGACCCGGACGTGATTGCCGGCCAGGGCACGCTGGGCATCGAGCTGGCCCCGCATGCACCGGACGTGGTGATCGTGCCGATCGGCGGCGGCGGCCTGGCCTCCGGCGTGGCGCTGGCGCTGAAGTCACAGGGCGTGCGCATCATCGGCGCGCAGGTCGAGGGCGTGGACTCGATGGCCCGCGCGATCAAGGGCGACGTGCGCGAGATCGCCCCGGTGTCCACGCTGGCCGACGGCGTCAAGGTCAAGATCCCCGGCTTCCTCACCCGCCGCCTGTGCGCCAGCCTGCTCGACGACGTGGTCATCGTGCGCGAGGCCGAACTGCGCGAAACCCTGGTGCGGCTGGCGCTGGAGGAACACGTCATCGCCGAGGGTGCCGGTGCGCTGGCGCTGGCCGCCGGCCGCCGCGTGGCCGGCAAGCGCAAGTGCGCGGTCGTCTCCGGCGGCAACATCGATGCCACCGTGCTGTCCACGCTGCTGTCCGAAGTCCGCCCGCGGCCACCGCGCAAGCCCCGACGGCGCAACGGCGAGCGACTTAGAAGCCGCGCCACCTCGCCCCCGCCACGCACCCTCAAATCCGATTCCCCCCCCATTTCCGTTACCGCTGTCGAGGAGACCCTCTGGTGAATACTCCAACCAACAACACCCCGCGAATTACCATCTTCGACACGACCCTGCGTGACGGCGAACAATCCCCGGGCTGCAGCATGACCCCACCGCAGAAGCTGGTGATGGCGCGCGCCTTGGCCGAGCTGGGCATGGACGTGATCGAAACCGGTTTCCCGGCAAGTTCCCAATCCGACCGCGAGGCGATGGCGCTGATCGGCCGCGACGTCCGCGGCCCGGTGCTGGCGGTGCTGTCGCGCTGCCTGGCCGCCGACATCGAGACCTCGGTCAAGGCGCTGGAGGCGGCGGCGCGTCCGCGCCTGCACCTGTTCCTGTCGACCAGCCCGCTGCACCGCGAGCACAAGCTGCGCATGAGCAAGGAGCAGGTACTGGAGTCGGTGCACAAGCACGTGACGATGGCCCGCGGCCATGTCGACGACGTGGAGTTCTCGGCCGAGGACGCCACCCGCACCGAACTGGACTTCCTGACCGAAGTCGCCCAGGTCGCCATCGCCGCCGGCGCGCGCACCATCAACCTGCCCGACACGGTCGGCTTCACCACGCCGGACGAAATCCGCGCGATGTTCCAGCACGTGATCGGCCATGCCGCCGGCGCCGACAAGGTGATCTTCAGCGCCCACTGCCACAACGACCTGGGCCTGGCCGTGGCCAACTCGCTGGCCGCCATCGAAGGCGGCGCACGCCAGGTCGAAGGCTCGATCAACGGCATCGGCGAGCGCGCCGGCAACTGCGCGCTGGAAGAGATCGCGATGGTGCTCAAGGTACGCAATGCCTTCTACAACTTCGACACCGGCTTCGACACCCAGCGCATCGTGCCCACCTCGCAGCTGCTGCAGCGCCTGGTCGGCATGCCGGTCCAGCGCAACAAGGCCATCGTCGGTGCCAATGCGTTCGCGCACGAGTCCGGCATCCACCAGCACGGCATGCTGCGCAACCGCAACACCTACGAAATCATGCGCCCGGAGGACGTGGGCTGGGAGTCCTCGCAGATGGTGCTGGGCCGCCACAGCGGCCGCGCCGCGGTCGAAGCCCGCCTGCGGGCGCTGGGCTACTGGCTGGAAGAGGAAGAACTGAAGCTGGTGTTCGAGCAGTTCAAAGCCTTGTGCGAGCAGCAGCGCGTGGTCACCGACGCCGACCTGCAGACCCTGATGCAGGGCACCTCCAGCAGCGACGGCTACCGCTTGGCCTCGATGACCATCAGCGACGTCGGCAGCCGCGCCAACGCACTGGTCGAGCTGTCCGATCCGGAAGGCAACCGCGTGGCCGAGACCGCGCAGGGCGATGGCCCGGTGGATGCGTTGTTCTCGGCGTTGTCGGCCGCCACCGGCATCCAGCTGACCCTGGACAGCTATCACGTGCACAGCGTCGGCATCGGTGCCGATGCGCGCGGCGAAGCCAACCTCAGCGTCCGCCACGAAGGCGAGATCCTGGAAGGCACCGGCACCAGCCGTGACATCATCGAGGCCAGCGCGCTGGCCTGGCTGGATGTCACCAACCGCCTGCTGCGCCAGCGCGAGAGCGCTCAGACCCAGGAAGCCGTCAGCGCCTGAGCGCGATGGCCCTTCATAGGCAACGGAACCAGAAAGCAATGAGCTCCGCACCCAAGACCCTGTATGACAAGCTGTGGGACGCGCATGTCGTCGTCCCCGAATCGGACAGCGCGCCGGCCGTGCTGTACATCGACCTGCACCTGATCCACGAAGTCACCTCGCCGCAGGCCTTCACCGAACTGCGCGAGCGCGGCCTGAAGCCGCGCCGCCCGGACCGCACCAAGGCGACGATGGACCACTCCACCCCGACCCTGCCGGCCGGCCCGGACGGCAAACTGCCGTACGCGAGCAAGGCCTCCGAGGCGCAGGTGGAGATGCTGGCCAAGAACTGCGCCGAGTACGGCATCGAGCTGTTCGACCTGGCCTCGGCCAACCGCGGCATCGTCCACGTCATCGCGCCGGAGCAGGGTTTCACCCAGCCGGGCATGACCATCGTCTGCGGTGACAGCCACACCTCCACGCACGGCGCGTTCGGCTCGCTGGCCTTCGGCATCGGCACCAGCGAGGTCGGCCACGTGCTGGCCACGCAGTGCCTGCTGCAACGCAAGGCCCGCACCATGGCCATCACCGTCGATGGCGCGCTGGCCCCGGGCGTCGGCGCCAAGGACGTGGTGCTGCACATCATCGGTGTGATTGGCGTCAACGGCGGCACCGGCCACGTGCTGGAGTTCCGCGGCTCGGCGATCCGCGCGATGGACATGGAACAGCGCATGACCCTGTGCAACATGTCGATCGAAGCCGGCGCGCGCGCTGGCATGGTCGCGCCGGACCAGGTCACGTTCGACTGGGTTGCCAATACCCCGCGTGGCCCGAAGGGCGCCGCCTTCGACAGCGCCGTCGCCCACTGGAAGACCTTGAACAGCGATGCCGGCGCACGCTTCGATGCCGAAGTGCACATCGATGCCGCCGACATCCGCCCGACCCTGACCTGGGGCACGCACCCGGGCACCGCCATCGCCGTGGATGCGCCGATCCCGGCCGCCAACGACGCGGCCGCGCAGAAGGGCCTGGACTACATGAAGTTCGAGGCCGGCCATGCGTTGGCCGGCACGCCGGTGGACGTGGTGTTCGTCGGCTCCTGCACCAACGGCCGCCTGAGCGACATGCGCGAAGTGGCGCAGGTCCTGCGCGGGCGCCGCGTCGCCGACGGCGTGCGCATGCTGGTGGTGCCGGGTTCGGAGATCGTCAAGCGCGACGCCGAGGCCGAAGGCATCCACGAGATCGTGCGTGCGGCCGGCGCCGAGTGGCGCGAGCCGGGCTGTTCGATGTGCATCGCCATGAACGGCGACCTGGTCGCACCGGGGCAACTGGCGGTGAGCACCAGCAACCGCAACTTCGAAGGCCGCCAGGGCCCGGGCTCGCGCACCCTGCTGGCCTCGCCGATGAGCGCGGCCTGGGCCGCGGTCAACGGCCACGTCGCCGACCCGCGTGAACTGTTTGCCAAGGAGGTGGCCTGATGGCCGCACTGACCCGGATCGTTTCGCGCAGCGTGGTGCTGCGCCAGACCAACATCGACACTGACCAGATCATCCCGGCGCGGTTCCTGTCCACCACCGAGCGTGCCGGGCTGGGCAAGAACGCGTTCAACGACTGGCGTTGGCAGGCCGACGGCTCGCCGAACCCGGAGTTCGCCTTCAACCAACCGGAGAATGCAGGGCGCTCAATCCTGCTGGCCGGTCGCAACTTCGGCTGCGGTTCCTCGCGCGAGCATGCGCCGTGGGCGCTGACCGACCTGGGCCTGCGCGCCATCGTCAGCAGCGAGATCGCCGACATCTTCCGTGGCAATTCGCTGAAGAACGGCCTGCTGCCGATCGTTCTGGACGAGGCCGACGTGCAGGAACTGATGCAGCACCCGGACGACGAACTGACCGTGGACGTTGCCGCACGCGAACTGCGCACGTCATCCGGCAAGGCCTATGCGTTCCCGCTGGATGGCTTCTCGCAGACCTGCCTGCTGGAAGGCGTGGACCAGCTGGGCTGGCTGCTGGGCCGCGTGTCGGAAATTGAAGCCTACGAAGCCGCCCGCGCGGCGTGAGCCATAAACCCTTCTCCCTCCGGGAGAAGGTGCCCCGAAGGGGCGGATGAGGGTAAGCGCGAGGACTACTGCGGCCAGACACAACGCGTGGTCCTCCCTACCCTCTCCCCAACCCCTCTCCCTCAGGGAGAGGGGCTTCAAAAGAACAGCAATCGGAAGCCCTACATGCAAGCCAACATCGTCGTACTGCCGGGTGACGGCATCGGCCCTGAAATCACCGTCGCCGCCGTGGACGTGCTCAAGGCCATCGCCGCGCGCTTCGGCCACAGCTTCACCTTCAGCGAACACGACATCGGCGGCATCGCCATCGACAACCACGGTGAGCCGCTGCCGGCCAGCACCCTGGAGGCCTGCAGCAAGGCCGATGCGGTGCTGCTCGGTGCCGTGGGCGGCCCGAAGTGGTCCGACCCGAACGCCAAGGTGCGCCCGGAACAAGGCCTGCTGGCCATCCGCAAGGCGCTGGGCCTGTACGCCAACCTGCGCCCGGTGCGCACGCATCCGGCAGCGCTGAATGCTTCGCCGATCAAGCCCGAGCTGCTCACCGACGTGGACTTCATCGTCGTGCGCGAGCTCACCGGCGGCATCTATTTCGGCGACAAGACCCGCGATGCCGACAGTGCCAGCGACCTGTGCCGCTATACCGTGGTCGAGATCGAGCGCGTGCTGCGCAGCGCCTTCCGCCTGGCGCAGCAGCGTCGCGGCAAGCTCACCTCGGTGGACAAGGCCAACGTGCTGGAAACCTCGCGGCTGTGGCGCGACACCGCCGCGCGCATCGGCCGCGAGGAGTTCCCGGAGGTCGAACTCGAACACCAGCTGGTCGACTCGATGGCCATGCACCTGATCGCCAAGCCACGCGCCTACGACGTGATCGTCACCGAGAACATGTTCGGGGACATCCTCACCGACGAGGCCTCGATGCTGGCCGGCTCGCTGGGCCTGCTGCCATCGGCCTCGCTGGGCCAGGAAGGCAAGGTCGGCATCTACGAACCCATCCACGGCTCGGCACCGGACATCGCCGGCAAGGGCATCGCCAACCCCTACGCCACCATCCTCAGCGCGGCGATGCTGCTGCGCCATTCGCTCGGGCTGGAGGCCGAAGCGGCGGCGATCGAACAGGCCGTCACCGCCGCACTGGATGGCGGCCACTTCACCGCCGACCTGGCCGCGCAGGGCCAGGCGCTCAGCACCGGCCAGGCCGCCCAGGCCGTGCTTGCCCAACTGCAGTAATGACATCCGGACGCGGCCTTTGGGCCGCGTCTTTTTTTGGCGGCCTCTTGTCGCCCGGTGGATAGACAGCCTTTCCCTTATTGGATCCCCGTTTTCGGATCCCCCATCCTTGAGGAATGCCCTTGAACTACCGTAGCCCCGACGACTTCCTGGCCCACGTGGCCAAGCGCGACCCGCACCAGCCCGAGTTCCTGCAGGCGGTGAAGGAAGTGACCCTCAGCCTGTGGCCGTTCCTGCAGCAGAACCCGAAGTACACCCGCTACGGGTTGCTGGAACGCCTGGTCGAGCCGGAGCGCGTGATCCAGTTCCGCGTCGCCTGGGCCGACGATGCCGGCCAGACCCACGTCAACCGGGCCTGGCGCGTGCAGCACAGCTCGGCGATCGGCCCGTTCAAGGGCGGCATGCGTTTCCACCCGTCGGTGAACCTGTCCATCCTCAAGTTCCTGGCCTTCGAACAGACCTTCAAGAACGCACTGACCACGTTGCCGATGGGCGGCGGCAAGGGCGGCTCGGACTTCGACCCCAAGGGCAAGAGCGACGGCGAGGTGATGCGCTTCTGCCAGGCGCTGATGCTGGAGCTGTACCGCCACCTGGGCCCGGACACCGACGTGCCGGCCGGTGATATCGGCGTGGGCGCGCGCGAGGTCGGCTTCATGGCCGGCATGATGAAGAAGCTCAGCAATGATGCGTCCTGCGTGTTCACCGGCAAGGGCCTGGCCTACGGCGGCAGCCTGATGCGGCCGGAGGCCACCGGTTTCGGCACGGTCTACTTCGTCGAGCAGATGCTGCACCACGCCCGCCGCGAAACGCACGGGGCCAAGGTGCTGATCTCCGGCTCGGGCAACGTCGCCCAGTTCGCGGCGATCAAGGCCGCCGAACTCGGCGCGCGCGTACTGACCTTCTCCGATTCCGGCGGCACGCTGTACGCGCGCGACGGCTTCGACGAAGACGGCCTGCAGGCGGTGATGACCCTGAAGAACGAGCGCCGGGGCCGCCTGTCCGAGCTGGCCGACGATGCGCGCTTCGAGTTCCTCGCCGACCGCCGCCCGTGGCATATCCCGGCCGACATCGCCCTGCCCTGCGCCACCCAGAACGAACTGGACGAAACCGATGCGCGCACGCTGGTCAGCAACGGCGTGCTGTGCGTGGCCGAAGGCGCCAACATGCCTTCGACGCTGGAAGCGGTGGACGTGTTCCTGCACGCCGGCACGTTGTACGCGCCGGGCAAGGCCAGCAATGCCGGCGGCGTGGCCACCTCGGGCCTGGAGATGAGCCAGAACGCGCTGCGCCTGTCCTGGCGCCATGCCGACGTGGACGAGCGCCTGCACGTGATCATGAAGGAGATCCACGCCAACTGCGTGCGCCATGGCGTGCGCGCCGATGGCAGCGTCAACTACGTCGACGGCGCCAACATCGCCGGCTTCGTCAAGGTCGCCGACGCGATGCTGGCACAGGGCCTGTACTGAGCCTGCCGCCAACGCCGCGCCGTGCGACACGCACGGCGCCTTGGCCGCAACTCAGTGCGCGACGCGGTTGCGGCCTTCGTGCTTGGCGCGATACAACTGGCGGTCCGCCGCCGCCAGCAGGGTCCGCACGGTCTGCTGCCCCGGGCCCAGGCTGGCCAGGCCCATGCAGACGGTGATATGCGTGTCCGCGCCCAGTTCCTCCAGACGCAACCGCGCCAGCTGCATGCGTACCGCCTGCAGCTGTTCGGCCGCGGCCGGCAACGACATGCCGCGCAGCACGATCAGGAACTCCTCGCCGCCATGGCGTGACACGAACTGGTTCTCGCCCAGCTGCAGCTGCAGCAGGCTGGCGACGTCACGCAACACCTGGTCACCGGCCTCATGCCCGTGGCCGTCGTTGATCTGCTTGAAATGGTCGATGTCCAGCAGCGCCACGTGCAGCGGCGCACCGTCGCGCTCGGCCTCGCGCATGGACTGCTGCAGGTAGGCATCACCGGCGCGCCGGTTCGGCAGGCCGGTCAGCACGTCATGCATGGCCATGTGTTCCAGCCGCCGCAGCAGGTTGTCGCGCTCGGCGTCGGCCTGCTGCAGCGCGCGGTTCTTCTCGCTCAGCTCCTGCGTCCGCGCCGCGATCTCGGTGCTGAGCAGGCGTTGCCGGCGGCGGTAGCTGGCCGTGCGCCAGGCCACCAGGACCAGCACCAGCCCGAGCAGCGCGACCACGCCCATCGCCATCACCCACGGCCGTCGCCAGTACGGCGTGGCCACGCTCAGCTGCAGGCGTGCTTCGCCGACGCGGCGCGCATCCTGCCAATCCAGCGGCAGGGTCATCGCCTGCACCCGCAGTTGGTAGTTGCCCGGGGCCAGGTTGGTGTACACCGCCTCGGTACGCTCGCCGGCCTCGACCCAGTCGGCGTCGAAGCCCTCCAGCCGGTAGCGGTAGCGCATCTTGTCCGGCGCCCGGAACCCCAGCCCCGTGTAGGCGACCTCGATCCGCTCCACTTCCGGCGGCAACGCATAGCGTTCCTGCGGGGCCTGCGGTGTACCGTCGATCACCACCCCTTCGATCACCACCGGCGACCGGCGCAGACGGGCGTTGCCGTCCACGCGCAGCGGGTCGATCACCGCCAGCCCTTCGGCGGTGGGAAACATCAGGCGCCCGTCACGGGCGAGCCAACCGGCCGGCGAGGACGCACCGTTGGCCTGGCTGCTCGGCATGCCGTCGGTGTGGTCGATCACATGCACCGCCAACTGGCTGCGCGCCCCTGCCGCCACCCCGACCAGGTCATTGCGGTCGAGCCGGAACACGCCCTGGTTGCTGGGCAACCACAGGTGCCCGCGGCCGTCGTCGATGATGCGGAACACCTTGTCGCGCGGCAGGCCCCTGCGGTGGTCGAACACCTGCACGTCCAGCCCGCGCTTGCGCAGCAGGCCATGGTCGGTGGCGATCCACAGGTCGCCGTTGCCATCGCCGAGGAAATCGAACACGTAACTGGCCGGGAAACCGCTCTGCACCGACCAGCTCTGCAGCTTGCCATCGGCACCGAGCGAGGCCATGCCGGCATTGGTCCCGATCCACAGCACGCCGCCGGCATCACGGTACAGCGCATGCACCGCCGCGCCGGGCAGGCCTTCCTCCAGCCCGTACAGGCGGAGGCGACCATCGCGGTAATGGAACAGCCCTTCGGCGCTGCCGATCCACAGCCCGCCATCGGCATCCACGCACAGCGCGCGCACCAGCGGCTGCACCGTGCCCGGCAGCACCACCTGCTGCCGCACCGTGCCATCGGCATCCAGCCGCAGCACGCCATGGTTGTAGGTACCCGCCCACAGCGTGCCGGGGGCCACCGCCAACGCCAGCACCGAGGCATCGCGACGGGCACCGGGAACCAGCGGGACCCGCCGCAGCTGCCCGCCATCGAGCCGGTCCAGCCCCTCGGAGTGGCCGATCCACAACGTGCCATCGGCGGACTGGATGACCGCGCGGACGTAGTTCGAACCCAGCCCCTCGGTCTCGGTCAGCCCCTGCGCGGCGCCTTCGTCGATCCGGAACAGGCCATCGGTGCTTCCGGCCCAGACCAGTCCTTCGCGGTCGATCATCAGCGCCGGGCTGACCTGGCCGGGGATGGCGATGCGCTCGCGCTGGCCTGCGCCGAAGCGTTCCAGCCGTCCGGCCGAGAGGCTCAACCACAGGTCGCCGCCGGCATCGCGGCGCAGCCGCTCCACGCGCTCACCCGGGTACAGGTGCTCGCGCGTGCCATTACCGCGCAGCCAGTGCACGCCGTCATCGGCCGCGACCAGCCAACCGCCCTTTCCATCTCCCACCAGGTCACGCACCACCCAGCCGGCGCTGTCCTGCCAAGCCGTTGCCTGACTGCCCCGGAGCTGGAACACGCCACGCTCGGTGGCCACCAGCATCGTGCCGTCGGCCGACTGCGCCAGGGCGGTGATGGTGGCTTCGGGCAGGCCCGGGGACAGGCCGACGTCGCGCAGCTCGCCCTCGGCGGACAACCGCAGCAACCGTTCCTTCGCGCCCACCCACAGGGTGCCGTCGGCGTCGCGCAGCAAGGCGGTGATCGACAGGTGGCGGGCCTGCTCCCCGCCGAGCGCTTCCCAGCGCCCGCGGTGGTAGCGGTACAGGCCGTTGTTGATGGTGCCGAACAGCATGCCGCCGTCGCGGTCGGCCAGCAGGGTGGGCACGCCGGACAGCTCCACGCCCGGGGTGTTCTGGCGGTCGAACACGGTGAAGCTGCGCCCGTTGAAGCGGACCACGCCTTCCCACGTCCCCAGCCAGATGAACCCTTCGTTGTCCTGCGCGACCGCCTGCACCAGGTTGTGCGGCAGCCCCTGCTCCATGTCCCAACCGGCCACGGTGTGGCGCGCGGCCTGCGCCAGCGGCGCGGCCAGCACCGCCAGCAGCACCCACAGGCAGCACCCGGCGACCCGCGCGATGGCGCGGGTGACGGGGTTCGGGAAATGGTGAAGCGGTCTGGGCAAACCTGCCTCCCGCAGGTCCTCCCGGCCAGCGGCCGGCCGCTTCAATTTAGCATTCCGGCGTGAGATCCGCCCCTTCCAGGGACGGATCTCCCACCGCTTACTGGGCCGCTTCGTCCGGGCGCACCCGGAACCAGGCCGCGTACAGCGCCGGCAGGAACACCAGGGTCAGCACCGTGCCGACGATCAGCCCGCCCATGATCGCGATCGCCATCGAGCCATAGAAGGCACTGCGCGAGAGCGGGATCATCGCCAGCACCGCGGCCAGCGCGGTCAGCACGATCGGCCGGAAGCGGCGCACGGTGGCGTCGATGATCGCGTGCCAGCGGTCGTGCCCGGCGTCGATGTCCTGCTGGATCTGGTCGATCAGGATCACCGAGTTGCGCATGATCATGCCGGCCAGCGCGATCGTGCCCAGCATCGCCACGAAGCCGAATGGCGCGCGGAAGATCAGCAGGAACAGGGTCGCGCCGATGATGCCCAGCGGTGCGGTGACGAACACCATCGCCGCCCGCGAGAAGCTGCGCAGCTGCAGCATCAGCAGCGTGGCCACCACCACCAGGAACAGCGGCATGCCGGCATTGATCGAGTTCTGGCCACGGGCCGAGTCCTCCACGGTACCGCCGGTCTCCAGCAGGTAGCCGTCCGGCAGCTCGGCGCGGATGCCCTCCAGCGTCGGCAGCAGCTGCTGCACCACCCCCACCGGCAACATGCTGTCGCCGATGTCGGCGCGCACGGTGACGGTCGGCAGGCGGTTGCGGTGCCAGATGATGCCGTCCTCGAACACCTGCTCCAGGCGCGCCACCTGCGACAGCGACACCGGCTTGCCGCTGCTGGTGGGAATGGCCAGGCTGCCCAGCATCTCCAGGTGCGCACGCTCGTCCTCCGGGCCGCGCAGCAGCATGCCGATCTGGCGGTTGCCTTCACGGTAGGTGCTGACGCTGGTGCCGGACAACGAACTGCTCAGGAACTGCGCCAGCTGCGCGCTGCTCACGCCCAGCGCGCGCGCGCGGTCCTGGTCCACGACCAGCCGCACCACCTTGCTCGGCTCGCTCCAGTTGAGGTTGACGTTGGTGGTGTGCGGGTTCTCGCGCACCTTGTCCGCCACCTGCCGGGCAATGGCCTGCACCCGCTCGATGTGCTCGCCGGACACCCGGAACTGCACCGGGTAACCCACCGGCGGGCCGTTCTCCAGGCGGGTGACGCGCATCTGCACGTCGGAGAACTGCGGCACCACCTCCTTGAGCAGCCACTCGCGCACTTCCTCGCGGGCATGGGTGTCTTCGGCCAGCACCACGTACTGGGTGAAGTTGGTGGCCGGCAGCTGCTGGTCCAGCGGCAGGTAGAAGCGCGGCGAACCGGTGCCCACGTAGCCGACGAAGTTGGCGATGCCGGCATGGCCCTTGAGCAGGGCCTCGAACTTCTCGGCCTGGGCCTGGGTGGCGGTCAGCGAGGCCCCTTCGGCCAGCTCGATGTCCACCATCAGCTCCGGCCGGGTCGAATCGGGGAAGAACTGCTGCGGCACGAAGCGGAAGATCACCAGCGAGAACACGAACAGGCCGATGGTGGCGAAGATCACCAGCCAGCGGCGACGCAGGCAGGCGTCGAGGAAACGCCGGAAGCGCTGGTAGAACGCGGTGCCATACGGGTCATGGTCGTGCGTCAGTTCCTTCGGCGCGACCAGGTTGGCCAGCGCCGGGTTGCGGTCGGCCCAACGCTGGCGCAGCGCACGCACGCGGCCGGCGATGCTGGTCGGCTTGGGCGGCTGCGGGTTGTGCAGGTCCGGCAGCATCTTGTCGCCCAGGTACGGGATGAACAGCACCGCGGCCACCCAGGACACCAGCAGGGCGATGGTCACCACCTGGAACAGCGAGCGGGTGTACTCACCGGTGCTCGATGCCGCCGTGGCGATCGGCAGGAAGCCGGCGGCGGTGATCAGGGTGCCGGTCAGCATCGGGAAGGCGGTGGACTCCCAGGCGAAGCTGGCCGCACGCATGCGGTCGTAGCCCTGCTCCATCTTGGTGGCCATCATCTCCACCGCGATGATCGCATCGTCCACCAGCAGGCCCAGCGCCAGCACCAACGCGCCCAGCGAGATCTTGTGCAGGCCGATGTCGAACTGGTGCATCAGGAAGAACGTCATCGCCAGCACCAGCGGGATCGACACCGCCACCACCAGGCCGGTGCGCAGCCCCAGCGAGAAGAAGCTCACCAGCAGCACGATCACCACCGCCTCGGTGAGCACCTTGACGAACTCGCCCACCGAATCCTTCACCGCATGCGGCTGGTCGGACACCTTGCGCAGTTCCATGCCCACCGGCAGGGTCTTCTGCAGGCGCGCGAACTCATCGTCCAGCGCCTTGCCGAGCTTGATGATGTCGCCGCCGTTCTTCATCGCCACCGCGATGCCGATGGCGTCCTCGCCCATGAAGCGCATCTTGGCCGAGGCCGGGTCGGCGAAGCCACGCTTGACCTGGGCGATGTCGCCCAGGCGCACGGTGCGGTCACCGGCGCGGATCGGGAAGTCGCTGATCTCCTGCACCGAGTTGAACTGGCCGGTGATGCGCAGCTGCACGCGGTCGCTGGCGGTCTCGAACCAGCTCGCCGGTGCCATCGCGTTCTGTTCGGACAGCGCCTGCTGGACCTGCTGCATCGACACGCCCAGCGTGGCCAGCTTGGTGTTGGACAGCTCGATCCACACCTTCTCGTCCTGCAGGCCGACCAGGTCGACCTTGCCGACATCGGCCACGCGCTGCAGCTCCAGCTGGATGCGGTCGGCGTAGTCGCGCATCACCGCGTAGTCGAAGCCCTTGCCGGTCAGCGCATAGATGTTGCCGAACGTATCGCCGAACTCGTCATTGAAGAACGGCCCGATCACCTCGGCCGGCAGCTGCGAACGGATGTCGCCCACCTTCTTGCGCACCTGGTAGAACAGCTCCGGCACGTCCTTGGAGGCCATCGCGTCGCGGGCGCTGAAGATCACCTGCGATTCGCCCGGCCGCGAGTACGACTGGATGAACTCGAACTGCCCGGTGTTCATCAGCGCCTTCTCGATCGGCTCGGTCACCTGCCGCGACACCTGCTCGGCGGTGGCGCCCGGCCACGAGGTCTGGATCACCATGGCCTTGAACGTGAACGGCGGGTCCTCGGACTGCCCGAGGTGTTTGTAGGACCAGGTGCCGATGATCGCCAGGGCGATCATCATGAACAGCACCAGCGGGCGGTTGGTCAGTGCCCACTCGGAAAGATTGAAGCGGCGCACGCCTCATTCCCCCTTGTTCGCGGCGGCAGCCGGCGCCGGTGCCAGCACCGGGCGGTTGCTGCGGTCCACGGCCCGCACCACCTGGCCTTCGCGCAGCAGGTGGCCGCCGGCGGCCACCACCCACTCATCGGCGCGCAGCCCCTGCATCACCGGCACCGACTCGGCGCCGTAGGCCCCCAGGGTCACCGCGCGCGACTGCAGTGCGCCGGTGGCCGGGTTGACCACCCACACGCTGGCCTGCTGCGGCTGCTTGCCTGCCTGCACCGCCGACAGCGGCACGCTCAGCGCCGCCCCCTTGCCGTGCCCGATGTAGACGCGGGCGCTCTGGCCCAGCTCGACCGAATCCAACGCGTCGGCCGCCAGCTGCACGCGCGCGGCGTAGCTGCGGGTCTGCGCATCGGCGCCGGCCGCGATCTCGCGGATGCTGCCGGACAGGCGCTTGCCTGCCTGGTTCCACAACTCCACCTCGACCGGCTGGCCGACGCTGAACTCGCGGATGGCGCTTTCCGGCAACGCGATGGCCACTTCGCGGGCGCCGTCGGCGGCCAGGGTGAAGATCGTCTGCCCGGCGGCGACCACCTGCCCGGCCTCGGCCTCGCGCGCGGCGATCATGCCGTCGGCCGGTGCCCGCAGCTGCGCATAGCTGGCCTGGTTGCGGTTGACGTCCAGGTTGGCCCGCGCCGCGTCGGCCTGGCCCTGCGCCGCCTTCAGCGCCGCGGTCTGTGCGTCCAGCGCCGAACGGCTGACCACCTGCTGGGCGGCCAGCACCTCATAGCGGCGGTGCTCGTCGCGGGCCTTCACCAGGTCGGCCTCGGCCGCGGCGTACTGTGCCTGTGCGGCACGGGCCTGCAGCGCGTAGTCGGCGACATCCAGTTCGGCCAGCACCTGGCCCTTCTTCACCCGCTGGCCGGCATCGACCTCACGCCGCAGCAGGTTGCCGGCCACACGGAAGGACAGCGCGGCCTCCTCGCGTGCATGCACTTCGCCGGGATAGGCCGTGACGGT
This sequence comes from Stenotrophomonas sp. Steno-C18, assembly GCF_056393195.1. Lineage (NCBI taxonomy): Bacteria > Pseudomonadati > Pseudomonadota > Gammaproteobacteria > Lysobacterales > Lysobacteraceae > Stenotrophomonas > Stenotrophomonas sp. Steno-C18. The sequence continues at coordinate 209,891 of NZ_JBWJOX010000003.1, forward strand.
CACGTCCTGTCCGCCGGCCGGTTTGACCACCATTACCGGCAAGGCCGGCACCGCGGCGGTTTCGGTTTTGCCACACGCAGCAAGCACGGCCAGCAACAGGCTGCCGCCAATCCATCGGAGGTTGTTCATGGTGATCAGGGTCGCGAACGCAGGGGGAAGGGAGGCGGCCGGGGTTTCACCGCCATTACTGAACGACGCGGTATAGTATAAATATCGAACCAGCTGGTCTAGTATTCCCTCATGTCTTCCAAATCCTCTGCCACCAACGTCTCCCGGGAGCCTGCGCGCAGCAGTGGGCCGGGCCGTCCGAAAGACCTTGGAAAACGTGCCGCCATCCTCGATGCGGCCAAGGAAATGTTCGTGGAGCTGGGCTTCAACGGCGTCAGCATGGACGGCATCGCCGCCAGTGCCGGCGTATCCAAGCTCACCGTGTACAGCCATTTCGGTGACAAGGAGACCTTGTTCCGCGAGGCCATCCAGGCCAAGTGCGTGGAAATGATGCCCGACGCCCTGTTCGTCACCGACAGCGAAGGCCCGTTGCGCGACCAGCTGCTGGGCATCGGCCATGCGTTCTTCACGCTGATCAGCAGCGACGCGGCCCTGGCCACCCAGCGGATGATGATGAGCCCGGACACCGACGACCGGATCCGGCAGATGTTCTGGGAGGCCGGCCCGGCCCGCACCGAGACCGCGCTGTCGGACTTCCTGGCCGCCCGTGTGGCCCGGGGCGAACTGGACATCCCCGACCCGATCGTCGCCGCGCGCCAGTACTTCTGCATCATCAAGGGCGAGCTGCACTCCCATATGATGTGCGGGCTGTGTGCCGCGCCCGGCCAGCTCGACCAGGATGCCCACGTGGCCGCCAGCGTCGACTTCTTCCTGCGGGCGTATGCACCGCGCTGACACCCGCCCCTGCCAAGCTGAACAGACCGTAGGTCCGAATGACTTCCGGCACTGCGGCCGCCCGAGCGGCCACGGCGATGCTTGGCCCGCATCGCGCCCCTAACCGGTAAAATGGCCGGCCCACCGCGCTGGAATGACGAGCTTTCCCATGACGATCAACTACTCCCACGTCCGCGAATTGATGGTTGAACAGCAGATCCGTCCCTGGGACGTGCTGGACATCCGCGTGCTGGACGTGCTGGCCCGCCTGCCGCGCGAGGCCTTCGTGGCCGAGTCGCACCGCGCCCTGGCCTATGCCGACATCGAGCTGCCGCTGGGCCACGGGCAGAAGATGATGAAGCCGGTCATCGAAGGCCGCACCCTGCAGGCACTGGACCTGCAGCCCAGCGACGAAGTGCTGGAAGTGGGCACCGGCAGCGGCTTCCTCAGCGCCTGCCTGGGCGAACTGGCCCGCGAAGTGCTGAGCCTGGAGATCCAGCCGGAGCTGGCTGAACGCGCCCGCCAGAACCTGGACAGCGCCAAGCTGGGCAGCAACGTCCGCATCGAGGTCGCCGACGCCCTGAACTGGGACAGCCAGCGCCAGTTCGACGCCATCTGCATCACCGGTGCGGTAGAAACGGTCCCGACCCACCTGCTCAAGCTGCTGCGCACCGGTGGCCGCCTGTTCGTCATCAAGGGCACCTCCCCGGTGATGGAAGCTGTGCTCGTCAAGGCAGACGGCAGCGTGGAATCGCTGTTCGAAACCGACATCGACTACCTGCAGGGCGCTGCTCCTGCACCGCAATTCCAACTCTGAAACCTTCCAAGGAAGCCGCAATGATCCGCCGATCCCTCACCCTTGCGCTGGCAGTCGCCCTGCTCCCGATGACGGCCCACGCCGCCGACCTGCTGCAGGTCTACGAAATGGCCCGCAATGGTGACCCGCAGTTGTCGGCCGCCGAATCCAACCGCCTGTACACCCAGGAAGGCCAGGTGCAGGCACGCGCGGCGCTGCTGCCGCAGATCAACGGCGAGGCATCGCTGGACCGTACCCGTACCAAGGCCGACGGCGTCAGCGGCAGCACCACCAGCAAGACCCGCACCTACGGCGTCAACGGCAGCCAGACCCTGTTCAACTGGGGCCAGTTCGCCGACCTGCGCGCGCAGCGTGACCTGAGCAAGGCCGCCGACTACACCCTGGAATCGGCCAACGACAACCTGATCATCCGCACCGCGACCGCCTACTTCAACGTGCTGGTGGCGATCGAATCGCTGAGCGCGGCCGAGACCAACGAAGCGGCCGGCAAGAAGCAGTTCGACTACGCCGACAAGCGCCTGGAAGTGGGCCTGGCACCGATCACCGACGTGCACGAAGCCCGCGCCCAGTACGACCAGGCGCGCGCCAACACCATCATTGCCCGCAACACGCTGGAAGACGCCTACCAGGCCCTGACCGAACTGACCGGCCAGCCGGTCCGCGACGTGCGCGGCCTGCCGGAAGACTTCCGTCCGGCCATCCCGGCCAACCGCGGCAACATCGACCAGCTGGTCACCGACGCCATGTCCCGCAACCCGGACCTGAAGGCCCAGGAACTGCAGGTCAGCGCCGCCGAATCCAGCGTGTCCTCGGCCCGCGCCGGCCACTACCCGACCCTGTCGCTGGGCGGCAGCTGGGGCAAGAGCGCCCGCTGGGGCGACAGCACCGGCGGCAGCTCCAACACCCCGGATGCGACCACCAACTCGATCGGCCTGACCCTGAACGTGCCGATCTTCGCCGGTGGCGCCACCCAGTCGCGCGTGCGCCAGGCCCTGGCCACCCGTGACATCCAGCAGGACACCTACGAGCAGCAGAAGCGCGCCCTGGACCGCAACACCCGCAATGCCTACCAGAACCTGGTCGCCGGCATCAGCGAAGTGGAAGCCCGCCGCTTGGCGGTGGTCTCGGCACAGAGCGCCTACGACGCCTCGCAGGTTGGCCTGGAAGTCGGTACCCGCACCGTGCTGGACGTGGTCCAGAACCAGCGGACCCTGTTCCAGGCGCAGCTGGACTACGCCCAGTCGCGTTACAACTTCCTGCAGGCACGCTTGGCCCTGAGCCAGGCCGTGGGCGACCTGGAGATCGCCGAAGTGCAGGACATCAACCGCCTGCTCACGGTCGATGCCACCGCAAAGCTGCAGGCCCAGTAAACCGTCCTGCAGTACTTGCGAAAAAGCGGGCCATGCCCGCTTTTTTGTTGCCTGCCATCTGCCTCCCCGGCGGTCAGCTGCGCGGTGGCAACTGCGGGGTGATCAGTTCCAGCGTGCGTTCCAGCGCGCCACGCCCGTTGGCGACCAGCGCGCGCCCGGCCTCGATCATGCGCTCACGCTCGACGTCGTTCTCCAGCAACTGCTCCACCGTCGCCCCCACCGCCTGCGCATCGGCGCAGATGCGCAGCGCGCCGGCCTCATCCATGCGTCGGGAGATCTCGGCGAAATTGTGCAGATGCGGCCCGGTGATCGCCGCCACGCCCATCGCCGCCGGCTCCAGCAGGTTGTGCCCGCCGATGGGCTGCAGGCTGCCGCCGACGAAGGCGACCCGCGCGCACGCATAGAACGCCATCAGCTCACCGAGCGTATTGAGCACGAACACCTGCGTGCCGGGTTCCGGCCACTGCTGTGCCTTGCGCGTGGCCACGCGCCAGCCCTGCTCGCGTGCCACCGCTTCCACCTTCGCGAACCGCTCCGGATGCCGTGGCGCCCACAACAGCAGGGCATCGGGGTGCCGCTCCAGCAGGCGCCTGTGGATATCCACCACGGCCTGCTCTTCGCCTTCATGGGTGCTGGCGGCGATCCACACCGGTCGCGTGTCCGGCACATGCTGGTGGAAGCCTTCCAGCACGGCGGTGGGATCGGGCGGATGGATCTCGAACTTCAGGTTGCCCAGCGCGCGCACCTGTTCCGGCCGCGCGCCCAGCGCGATGAAACGTGCCGCGTCATCGGCGGACTGCGCCGCCACGCAGGTGACCGTGCGCAGGGCCCGCGAGACCAGCGCCCTGAGCACACGGTAGCCCTTCAACGAACGTGCCGACAAGCGCGCGTTGAGGATGTACACCGGAATGCCGCGGTCCCGGCACCCGAACAGCATGTTGGGCCACAACTCGGTTTCCAGGATCAGCGCCAGGCTCGGGCGGAAGTGCGCCAGGAAGCGGTTCACGCTGCCCGGCACGTCGTACGGCAGGTAGACATGGTCCACCGCGTCCCCCCACAGCGCACGCACGCGTTGCGACCCGGTGGGGGTGATGGTGGTGATGATCCAGCGGATGTCCGGGCGCAGTTCGCGCAGCGCATTGACCACCGGCGCAGCGGCGTTGACCTCGCCCACCGACACCGCATGCAGCCATACCCGCGGTTGACCGCCGCTTTCCGGGTACGACGCATACCGCTCGTCCCAGCGCTTGAAGTACTCGCGCACGCGGAAACCGCGCCACACCAGGTGGTAGACGGTGATCGGCAGCAACAGGTAAAGCACGGCCGAATACAGGCCACGCAGCAGAAGTTCGACAGGATCCCTACGCATCGGCGAAGGATACGGGAGAACGATGGAAACCAGTGAGGACGCCACGATGATCCGGCTGCAGGCCGATGCCGCAGCCGGCGGCGCGGTCCTGCCGGAACCCACGCCTGCCTGGCATCCGGCGCAGCGAGGATTGCCGGAGACGGCGTTGCCGCCTCCGCTCGCCCTGCCTTTCCCCCGGTGACTTAGAATTGCCCCATGTCCGATTCACCCACCACCGCCACCCGGCCCTCGTTGCTGCAACCCCGGCACTGGCCGACGTTCGCCTGGCTGGGCATCGCGATGCTCGCGGCACGGCTGCCATGGACCCTGCAACGCGCACTGGGGCGTGGCCTGGGCTGGCTGGCGCTGCATCTGGCCGGCAGCCGCCGGCGCGCGGCCGAGGTCAACCTCAGGCTGTGCTTCCCGGAGCAGGACGACGCCTGGCGTCAGCGCCTGCTGCGCGACAGCTTCGATGCACTCGGCGTGGGCGTGTTCGAGTTCGCCCGTGCCTGGTGGGGCAGCATCGACCGCATCCGCCCGCAGGTGGAGATCGAGGGCCTGGAGCACCTGCGTGCCCTGCAGGCCGAGGGCCGCGGTGTGCTGCTGGTCTCCGGCCACTTCATGACGCTGGAGATGTGCGGCCGGCTGTTGTGCGACCACGTACCACTGGCCGGCATGTACCGCCGCTACCGCAACCCGGTGATGGAGTGGGCGGTCAAGAGCGGCCGGCTGCGCTATGCCTGCGCGATGTATGCCAACGAGGACATCCGCGCCACCGTTCGCCACCTCAAGAAGGGCGGCTTCCTGTGGTATGCGCCGGACCAGGACATGCGCGGCAAGGATTCGGTGTTCGTGCCGTTCTTCGGCATGCCGGCCTCGACCATCACCGCGACCCATCAGTTCGCGCGCATGACCGGCTGTGCGGTGGTGCCCTACTTCCATCGTCGCGTCGGCAGCCGCTACGTGCTGAAGATCGCCCCGCCGTTGCCGGACTTCCCCACCGATGACGCCGTGGCCGACACCGCCAAGGTCAATGCTGCCATCGAGGACATGGTCCGCGAAGCGCCGGCGCAGTACCTGTGGATCCACCGCCGCTTCAAGCGCCAACCCGAAGGCCTGAGCAACTTCTACGCGCGCAAGGACTGAGCCCGCGTCGGTGCCTGGCACCCGCGCCGTGGTACATCCCCGGTCACCTGGCCGTGCGCCACCCGCTCCGGCGGCGCGCCAGCCTCACTCCTGTTCGTCGGCCAGCAGTGCGCCGGCATACAGGGCCGCCAGCACCACCAGCACGCCTCCCCAGAACGTGGAATAGAACGCCAGGTGCGTGTTGAGCGGGAACACCGTGGTCGCCAAGGCCAACGCCGCCGGCCGGGCCTGGTCGCGGGCCAGCGGGGAGGCATAGATCCAGGCACGGATGGCCATCGCCGCGCCCGCCATCCACAGCAGCAGGCCGAGAACACCGGTTTCGGCCAGGATCTCCAGCACGATCTGGTGCGCATGCAGGGCCGGGCTGTCGCCCCAGGCCGCGGTCCTCTGCGGTGACGGATCACACTGCGGGTAGGCCCGCCGGAAATCGCGCACGCCCACGCCGTTGAGCGGGTGCTCGCGCACCATGCACAGCGCCGCTCCCCAGATCTGGCTGCGCCCGGACAAGGCCTGGTCCATGCCGCCGGCATCACCGCTCAAGGCCATCTGCGTGCGGGCAAAGCGCTCGCGTACCTGCGACGACCCCAGGCCCAGCGCCACCGTACCGGCCACGCCGGCGAGCACCACCAGTGCCATCCGCTTCGCGCCCAGCAGGCGCCCGCCGGAGAACAGCACGACCAGCGCATAACTGATCCAGGAGGCACGCGAACCGGCCAGCACCAGCACCACGCCGACCCATGCGGCAGCCAGCAACCAGCCCCAGCGCCCCATGCGCTGGCCCACGAAGAACAGCAGGAACGGCGACACCGCCGCCAACACCTGCCCGAACTTCAGGTTGCACGGGCCGAACACGCCCGGCAGGCGATCTGCCGCGGCGACCTCCTGTGCGGTGCACAGGCTGTGTCCACTGATCAGCCACTTGAGCTGGTCCATCGACCAGAACAATGCGCTGGTGCCGAATACGGCCTGCATCAGCGCATCCAGCGTCCACGCCGCGGTCACCAGCGCCAGGCCGGTGAAGGTGATCCGTCGCCGTTGCGGCGTGGCCACGGCAATGGCGACCAGCCACATGAACGGCAGGTAGCGCAGCGCGGCGGCCACCTTGCCCCAGGTCCTGCCCGGATCGGCCGCATCGAACGCGGACACCGCCTGGGGCAGCCAGTAGGCCAGGAACAACACGCCGGTCAGCGCCCATGCCGGGATGCTCAGCAACGGCCGGATGCCGCCACGCAGATGCAACTGCACCAACCGCACCGCGGTGAACAAGGCCCCCAGCACCAGCACCGCTTCGGCAATCCCGGGCGCCGGCCAGCAAGCGACGAAGGCAATCACCCATGCCGGTGCCCAACGGGCACTGGCACCTGCACCATCAGCGCGTGAGTTCGGCATAGACATCCAGGGTGGCACGCTGCATGGCCTGCAGGGTAAAGGGAATCCGGCCGGGCAATGCCGGCGGTTGCCGCAGCATCTGCAATGCCTGTTGCAGCAGGCCTGCATCGTCACCCAGCGCCACCGCCCCCTCGGGCTGCAGTTGCGCCAGCAGTTCACCGACGCCGCCGTGGGCCCAACCCAGTACCGGTCGACCGACTGACAGCGCCTCAAGCACCGTGCGACCAAACGCTTCCGGCTTGTCGGACAACTGCAGGACCAGGTCACTGGCCGCATAGGCCTGTGACATGCGGTCGGTGGCCTCGCTGAAGACCACCTGCCCGGCCACGCCCAGTCGTTCCGCAAGCTGTTCCAGTTCCTGCAGGTAGCTTTCCCGGCCAGGCGCGCGTGCCCCCGGCATCCACAGCAGCGCCTGCACCTGTTGCTGCTTCAGCGCCGCCAGCAGCCCGATGGCGTGCGCATGCCCTTTCAGCCGGGTGCCACGCCCCGGCAGCAGCAGCAAGGGCGCATCGCCGGCCAGCGCCGGGTGCTGGCGTGCCACCTCCAGGCGCGGACGCCGGTCGGCGCGTGGCGTGCGCGGGAACTGGCTGGCGTCGATGCCACGCGGTATCACGCGCAGCTTGCCCGGGTCAGTGGCCGGGTAATGCTGCAGCAGGTAGGCACGCACCGTCTGCGATACGCAGATCACGCGTTCACCGCTGGCCATGATGCCGCTGTAGCGGCCCGGTGAATTCAGGCCGTGCATGGTGGTCACCCAATGCGGCCGCTGGGGCGGCTTGATGCCGCGCAAGGCATACCCGCCCAGCCATGCCGGCAGGCGCGAACGCGCATGCACGATGTCCGCGCCGGTTTCCACGAACAGGCGGCGCAGGCTGGCCACGTGCCGCAGGGTCAGCAGCGACTTGCGGCCGATATCCAGTGTCAGGTGTTCGGCACCGCTGTCCAGCAGCGGCTGCACCAGCCGGCCGCCGGCCGATACCACGATGGCGCGATGGCCCGCCGCGACCAGCGCGCGGGCGATCTCAAGGGTCGAGCGCTCGACGCCACCGGCGTGCAGCGCCGGCAGCAACTGCACCACGGTCAGGCGGCGCATCGTCCGGTTCAGTCAACCAGCACGAAGACCGAGCCGCAGTACGGGCAGGCGGCTTCGCCGTTGGGTTCCTTGTCGATCGGCAGGTAGACGCGCGGGTGCGAGTTCCACAGCGCCATCTCCGGCGTCGGGCAGCTCAACGGCAGGTCGGCGCGGTGCACGGTGTAGCGCTTCTCGGAGTTGGCGGGTGCGGTGGCGGTATGGCTCATGGCGTCGTTCAGCGAAATCAGGGACCGGCCAATTCTACCAGTGCCACCCCGGTGCCGGACCGCCCGCCGGCGTCTCCTCCGCGCGGCCGTCACCGGCCGTGGCCACCTGCGGTGGTTCCCGGCTCAGCCGGCCGGCCTCCAGGCGCAGCACCCGATCAGCGCCGACGACCGCCCCGGGTCGATGCGCGACGAGCAGCCGGGTCAGGCGCAGCCGGCACACGGCCACGTTGACCTGCTGCTCACCGCATGGGTCCAGATGGCTGGTGGCCTCGTCCAGGAACAACAACCGGGGCTGCCGGTACAAGGCGCGCGCGAGCAGGATCCGTTGCTGCTGGCCCGCGGACAGGGCGTTGCCCCGATCGCCGACCTGCCCGTGGTAGCCCGTTGGCCGGGCGATGATCTCCGCATGCACGGCGGCCAGGCTGGCAGCGACCTCGATCCGCGCCGGGTCCGCGTCCGGGTCGAAGAAGCTGATGTTGTCGGCGATGCTGCCACTGAACAGCTGATCCCCCTGCATCACCGCACCGATGATGCGGCGCAGCTCGTGCCGTCCCAGCGCCTGCAGCGCATGGCCCCCGATGCGGATGCTGCCGCGGGTCGGCGTCAACACACCCAGCATCAGTTTCACCAGCGTGGTCTTGCCGCAGCCCGAAGCACCGGTGATCGCCACCGACTCCCCGGCAGCGATGCTGAAACTGCATCCCTCCAGTACCCACGGCGCGTCATCGGCATAGCGGAAGCACAGGTCCTCCACTTCGATCCGGCTGTCCTCGGGCATCGCCGCAGGCCCGGGCAGTTCCGGTTCCGGCTCCGGCATGGCCGACACGACCCCTGCCAGGCGTTCACGGTGGAACCGGAACACGCGCAGCGCCAGCCATTGGTCGATCAGGGCACTCATCCGCGCCATGAACAACTCCCCGTAGGCCAGGACGGCGATCAGCATGCCGGCCGTCAAGGCACCGTCCAGCACCCGCGCGGCCGCGATCCAGATCGAAGCGATGCGTGCCAGACCGAACAGCAGCTGGCGCGTGCCACGAAAGGCCACGTCGAAATGGGCGAGCCGCGCCTCGTACTGGGCCGCCTCCCAGCGCAGCAGGTCATGACCGTCGCGCCTGCGCGATTCCGCGCCTGCCACCTTCACGCCCTGCATGCCCTGCAGCGTCTCCAGCAGGTACGCCTGCTGGCGGGCATCCACCACCCACTGCCGCTCGCGCTGCATGTGCTGTGACTTCGCAGCCGACAGGCGCACGCCCGCATACAGCACCACCGCTAGCACGGCCACGCCTGCCAGTCCGGGGCTGTACAGCAGCATCAAGCCAAGCAACGGCACCACCAGCAGACCATCGACCAGCCCTTCGAGCGCGCCGCTGGCCGCGGTCCGCTGGATCTGGCGCAGCGAGGCCAACCGCGCGACGACGCCGGCCGGGCCGTGTCGCTCGAAGAAGGCCAGCGGCAGCCTCGACAGGTGCGCAAGCACATTGCCGGTCCACTGCTCGCCCAGCCGCGCGCACAGGCGAACCACGGCCACGCCTCGCACCGCGTCGATGCCCACCTGCAGCACCAGGGCCAGGCCAAAGCCGAGCGCCAACACCGCGAGCAGGTCGCGGTCGGCCGCGACCAGCACCTGGTCCACCACCCATTGCATCAGCAGTGGCGCCAACAGCACGAACACCTGCAGCGCCAGCGACAACACCAGCACCTGCGCGAGCACCGTTCGCAGGCCGGGGACCGGTCCGGCCAGGCGGCGCAGGCTGATCAAGGCCCCTGTTTCAGGGGAGGCCAACATCGCCGCCGGCTCCAATACCAGCGCCGCGCCACCAAAGCAGCCGGAGAGTTCGGACCGCGACATCCGGCGCGTCCCCGCGACCGGGTCCAGCACCGTGGCACGATTGCCCCGCAACTGCTGCAGGACCACGAAATGACCCCGCTCCCCCTGCAGGATGCAGGGCAGGTCCACGCTGGCCAGTGCGGCGCCAGGCTGCCGTGGCCGTGCATGGAAGCCCAGTTGCCGGCTGGCGTCGACCAGCCCAGCGAGCGTCGCGCCGTTCGCGCACCCGGGGAAACGTCGCCGCAGCTCCGGCAGTCCGACCGGGCGCCCATGGGCCTTGGCCACCATGGCAAGGGAAGCGAGGCCGCTGTCGGCAGCCTCGGATTGGACAATGCTGTTCATCCGTGGCCGTCCCTGGCCGCTCCTTCGTCGTTATTTGAAATCGCCGGCAACGAACACGCTCAGCTGGCCGGGATCCAGGTGCTTGCGGATGGCGGCATTGACCTGCTCGACCGTCAACGCGCGATAGGCCGCATCCCGGTCGATCTCGAACTGCATGGCACGCGCGTAGTACAGGTGGTCGGTGAGCAGGTTGGCCACCGCGCCATCGCTGGCACGCGACTGCTCGCGCACCACCAGCCGCGCATTGACCGCATCACGCAGTTCCTGTTCGGTGACCCCATCGGCCACGAGCCGGGCCAGTTCCTCGCGCACCGCGCGCTCGACCTTGTCCATGTTCTCCGGCGCGGCAATTGCCTGCACGGCGATGCTGCCCGCATCGTCACGTCCTTCCCGGCTTTCGTCGGCATGCAGCGCGGCACCCACGCTGTAGCTGAGGCCTTCCTTCTGGCGGATGCGGTCGGCCAGCCGTGCCTTCAGCGGATCGCCACCAAGGATGTTGACGGCGATGTTGAGCGCGGCGAAGTCCGCATCGGCCAGATTGATCGACAGGTTCTGTCGTGCCAGCAATACCGCATTGGGCTTGTCCGGCGTGGCCAGGCGTTGCTGCATCGCCGCGCGTGGCTGGTAGTGGGTGCTGATCGGCACATAGGCGCGTGGTGCCTTCCAGTCCACGAACAGGGACTGCAGTTGTGCCTTCACCGCCTCGGCGTCGAAGTCGCCGACGATGGCGATCTCGCCCACGCTGGTGCCGTAGAAGTCGCGGTGATAGGCGGCCAGTTCCTGCAGCTTCACCGCATTGAGCCGCTCCAGCGCGGTGTCCAGCGTTTCCACATGCAGCGGATGGCCTTCCGGCCACGGGTCGAAGTAGCGGGCCAACGCCAGCGATGCCACCGCACCGGGTTCCCTGCGCCGTGCTTCGGTCGCGGTGACGGCCTGCAGGCGAAGCTGTTCGAACGAGTCTTCCGGTAGCGCCGGGTTGCGCAGCACGTCCGCGGCCAGGGCCAACGCCTCTGCCAGCGTGTCGCGTCGGCCCGACAGGCGGATCTGCGCACTCTGCATGCCCCCGCTCACCTGTGCCTGAGTGGCCAGCGCATCGAAACGCGCCGCGATCCGGCCCCGGTCCATGTGCGTGCTGCCCATCATCAGCATCGAGCCCAGCAGGCTGCCCGCCATGCCGCGGCCGGTCATGGCCTTCTCGTCACCGAAGCGGAACGTCGCATCCACCGTCACTGTCTGCCCGCGGTTCTTCTTGGGCAGCAGCGAAACCTTGAGCCCCTCGCCCAGGGTGAAGGTCTCGGTGCGTGCCTGGATGTTCTGCGGCGTGGCTTCGAACGCCTCTCCGGCGGCGACCGCTTCACGCCCCACGTAGCCATCGACCAGGCTGGCCACCGCCGGTGCCGGTGGGATCCCGGCGCGATCGATCGTGGTCGTCGGCACGAACCGGCCCAGGGTGCGATTGCTGGGCTTGAGGTAAGCCGCCGCGACGCGGTTGACGTCGGCGGCGCTGACCTTGGCGATCGCATCGCGCTGCACGAACAGCAGCCGCCAGTCACCGGCCGCCTGGTACTCGGAAAGCGCCATCGCCACTGCGTTGACGTCGCTGGCCAGCTTCTCCAGCCCGTTGGCGATGCGTTGCCTGGCTGCGGCCACCTCCTCCTCGCTCACCGGACGCGCGGCGACCTGCTCGGCCTGGCGCAGCAACTCGGCCTCGGCCTTGGCCGCGTCACCGGCCTTGGGCAGGACGCCGATCAGGGTGAACAGGCCGGGATCGCGCAGGCTTTCCCCGCTGGCAGTGGCGAAGGCCGCCAACTTCGGCTCCATCAGCGCCTTGTACAGCCGCCCGTTCGGGTTGTCGCCCAACACGTTCGCCAGCACCGCCAACGGCGCGCTGTCGGCCTGCGCCAGCGCCGGCACGTGGTAGCTGGCCGCCACCAGCGCCAGGTCACCACTGCGGCGCACGGTGACCTCGCGCTCGCCATCCTGGGCAGGCTCCACCGTATGCAGCACCGGCAGCACGCGGGCGGGCCGCTTCAACGGGCCGAAGTGGGCGGCCACGCGCTGCAGTACCTGGCCCTCGTCGATGCGGCCGGCAACGATCAACAGCGCGTTGTCCGGCTGGTACCAGGCGCGGTAGAACGCCTGCAGGTTGTCGATCGGCACGTTCTCCACGTCCGAGCGTGCACCGATCGGCATATTGCCGTAGTTGTGCCAGTCGAAGGCCACCGAGCGCATGCGCTTCATCAGCACGCCGACGGGGCTGTTGTCGCCGGCTTCCATCTCGTTGCGGACGACGGTCATCTCGCTGTCCAGGTCGGCCTTGGCCACCCTGGAGTTGACCATCCGGTCAGCCTCCATCGCCAGCACCCACTCCAGCGTTTCATCGCTGGCCGGGAACGAGGCGAAGTAGTTGGTGCGATCCAGCGAGGTCGTGGCGTTCTTGCTGATGCCGCGCTTCTGCATCTGCCCGGGAATGTCGGGGTTGCGCGCGGTGCCCTTGAACAACAGGTGTTCGAGCAGGTGCGCCATCCCGGTTTCGCCGTAGTTCTCGTGCAGCGAGCCCACGCCGTACACCAGGTTGACCGTCACCGTCGGCTTGCTTGCGTCGGGGAACAGCAACACGCGCAGGCCATTGTGCAGCTGGTACTGGCAGATCCCCTCCACGCACGGCCCGGCCTCCACCGTCGCCGGCAAGGCCGGGGGCGCCGGCGTGGCCATCGCAACGCCCACGCCCACGCCCGCCAACGACAGGACCAGCGCCACTGCACAACGCGAAACTCCGATCATCCATTTCCCCTGGGGTTCATTCCTTCCATTCCTGTCCAGGCCCGATGGCGGGGGAAGCTCCCCGCGCCCGACCTTCCCTGCGCGATCCCGTCGTCGCGCGGCTTCCCTTGCCCATCCCTCTGTGGAGATACCGCATCGGATGCACTGGCATGTTTCCAGAAACATCCCCATGCGTACACCGTGCAGAGGCCAACGCCGCTCATCCTTCCCACCGTGCCGACATGCCAAGCAGGGGCTCGAACAGCCATTCGAACAGACGACGCCGTTCGCCCATGATGTCCGCTTCCAGCGGCATGCCCGGGCGCAGCGGCTCGGGCTTGCCGTAGGCCACGACGTGTTGCCGGGCCAGGCTGACGGTGATCCGGTAGGCGACCTCGCCGCCGCGGCCGGCCGCATCGTCGGGCAACGCGCTCAGGCTGATCCGTTCCACACGGCCGCGCTGGTGCCCGAACTTCTGGTAGGGAAACGCACGGTAGCGCAGCAGCACGTCATCGCCGGGCGCGATGAAGCCGATCACGCGACTGGGAACACGCAGCTCCGCTTCCAGCCGCCCGTCACCGGGCAACAGCACCAGCAGCGGCTGGTTGGCACGCACCGCCTGGCCGGGCTTGACCAGATGTATCCCCACCGTCCCGGCGACCGCAGCCTTCACCAGCCGTCCATCGGCGGCATCGGCCTGCAGGCGCTCCTGCTCCAGCCGCGCCTGCGCACGCGCATGCCCGGCGTCGTTGGCCCGTGCCTGCGCCGGCATCTCGTCCAGCTCCTGCTGCAGGCGCGCGATCAGCCGCCGTGCACCGCTGGCCTGTCGCTGCAGCGATCGCCACTGCGCGGTATGGTCCAGCAGCGCGGCTTCCTGCTGCTGCAGTTGCAGCTGCCCCACGTATCGCCCTTCTTCAAGCCGGCGCAGGCGCTGCAGCCTGTCGGCGGCGGTGCGGATCTGCTGCTGGCGGACCTGCACCTCGGCCTGGACCAGTTGCAGTTCGTCACGGGCGCGGCGCAGGCGTCGGATCAAGCCCTGCCGCTGCGCCTGCATGCGCCCGTGCCCGGCCAGGCGCTCCTCCTCCAGCCCGCGTTCGCGCTCGCGCAGGTGCGCATCGATGGCGCCCTGTGCATCACCGACGTCCACCGTCGCGCGTGACATGCTCACCAGCGCAAGGCTACCGCCCGCGCGGACGCGCCCGCCTTCGGCCACGTTCAACCAGGCCACCACGCCATCGGCCGGAGCGGTCACGGTCAGCATGCCCTGCACCGGGACCAGTTGGCCCTCGACGGTGGAGCGGCAGGTGTAGCTGGCCGAGCACAGGAAAACCAGCACGGCGATGGCGGCGATCATCGCCAGGCCGGCGAGCCCGCCCAGGCGCAACGCCGGTGACGTCCCCGCGCTGGCCGGCATGCGGTCCGGCGGCACCTTCGACGTGACCTCCCTGCATGATGATTGCGGCATGGCTGCCCCCCCGGAAAGCGAGGCGCGAATGTGTCGAAGCGGAGGCCTTCGTTCAAGGCCTTCGCAGGGTCATTCGCACTGGCACCAGACGCCCATCGCCCATGGCACCGGGGACGCGGGCTGGGCGTCAGCCGCGCTGACCCGAAAAGTCAGACTTTCTGACGAAAACCCACTTTTCCTTGCATTGTCTCAATTTCTCACACTTGTTCGCACATTGTATCCCGCTTGCGATATAGTCGCCGGGCACTCACGCAGCAACCTCATGGAGGAGAACCTGGATGCCCAACCAACTGGCTAATCGCATTCGCCGTGCCCGTCGCAGAAAGGGCATGACCCAGGCCGAGCTGGCCGCCCTGCTCAAGGTCAGCCGCAGCGCGGTGGGCAACTGGGAGAGCCCCACCGGGATCATGCCGTGCACTACCCGCATGATCACCATCGCCCTGGTCACCGATGTTTCCTTCGAATGGCTGGCCACCGGCCGTACCGGGCTCGAGGCCGTCCCGGCGAGCCCGCCTCCGGCCGGCATGGAGCTGGTCGACGACCCGCACGAACGCCGCCTGCTGGTGGGCTATCGCACCAGCCGCGCCGCCACCCGCAAGCTGGTCCTGCAGATCGTGGAAGGCCAGCGCGCCTCGCCGCTCTGACCGCCGGGGCCAGCCAGGCTGGCCCCACCTTCCCACGGAAACGAAGAAAGCCGGCTTGCGCCGGCCTTCTTCGTTGCATCCGGACCCCGCCATCAACCGGCGCGGTCGGCTTCCATCTGCTTGCGGATCTGCGCGTCCACGGCCGCGATCGCGGTCATGTTCAGCACGCGGCGCGAACTGGCGCTGCTGGTCAGGATGTGCACCGGCTTGGAGATGCCCATCAGGATCGGGCCGATCGCCACGCCATTGGTGAACACGCGCACCAGGTTGTAGGCGATGTTGGCCGCTTCCAGGTTGGGCAGCACGAACAGGTTGGCACGGCCCTTGAGCGTGCTGTTGGGCAGCAGCTTCTCGCGCAGCGCCTCGTCCCAGGCCGTGTCGCCCTGCATCTCGCCGTCCACGTTCAGGCGCGGGTTGCGCTTGAGCAGCTGCTCGCGCACCTGGCGCATCTTCAGCGCGTCCTTGGAATCATGGCTGCCGAAGTTGGAGTGCGACAGCAGCGCGATCTTCGGCTCGATGCCGAACAGCTTCATGCGGTAGGCCGCCTGCAGCGTGGATTCGACGATCTGGTCGACGCTGGGGTCTTCCTGCACGTGGGTATCCACGAAGAAGAACACGCCCTGCGAGTTGATCACGCCGGTCATCGCCGAGGTCGAGCTGACCCGCTGTTCCAGCGGGATCACGCTGCGCACGTAGCCCAGCTTCTTGTGGAAGCGGCCGACCAGGCCGGACAGCATCGCGTCGGCCTCACCACGGGCCACCATCACCGCCGCGATCAGGGTCGGGCGCGAACGCATCAGGTTCTTGGCGGCGGCCACGGTGACGCCCTTGCGGCCGGTCATCTCGTGGTAGTACTGCCAGTACTCGTTGAAGCGCGGGTCGTCGTTGATGTTGGTGATCTCCACGTCCACGCCCGGCTTCATGCGCAGGCCCAGGCGTTCGATGCGCGACTCGATCACTTCCGGGCGGCCGATCAGGATCGGCGCGGCGACGCCTTCGTCGATCACGTTCTGCACCGCCTGTAGCACCACTTCTTCCTCGCCCTCGGCGTAGACCACGCGCTGCTTGTCCGAACGGGCACGGTCGTAGACCGGCTTCATGAACAGGCTGGTGCGGTAGACGAACTGGGCCAGCTTCTCGCGGTAGGCCGCCATGTCGGCGATCGGGCGCGTGGCCACGCCCGAATCCATCGCTGCCTGGGCCACCGCCGAGGACAGCTCGACCAGCAGGCGGCGGTCGAACGGGCGCGGGATCACGTAGTCACGGCCGAAGCTGGGGGTGTCACCACCGTAGGCAGCGCCCATGTCGGACGCCTCCTTGCGGGCCAGCGCGGCGATGGCGCGCACGCAGGCCACCTTCATTTCCTCGTTGATGCCGGTGGCGCCGACGTCCAGCGCGCCGCGGAACAGGTACGGGAAGCACAGCGCGTTGTTGACCTGGTTCGGGTAGTCCGAACGGCCGGTGCCCATGATCACGTCCGGGCGCACCGCCTTGGCGTCCTCCGGCAGGATCTCCGGGTACGGGTTGGCCAGCGCGAAGATGACCGGGTTCGGCGCCATGGTGGCGACCATTTCCGGCTTCAGGATGCCGCCGGCCGACAGGCCCAGGAAGATGTCCGCGCCGTCGACGATCTCGGCCAGCGTGCGCTTGTCGGTGTCGCGGGCGTAGCGCGCCTTTTCCGGGTCCAGGTCGGTGCGGCCGGTGTGGATCACGCCTTCGCGGTCGTAGGCCAGGATGTTCTCCGGCTTCAGGCCCAGCTGTACCAGCATGTTGACGCAGGAGATGCCGGCCGCGCCCATGCCGGTGGTGGCCAGCTTGACGTCCTCGATCTTCTTGCCGGTGATGCACATGGCGTTGAGCACGGCGGCGCCGACGATGATCGCGGTGCCGTGCTGGTCGTCGTGGAACACCGGGATGTTCATGCGCTCGCGCAGCTTGCGCTCGACGATGAAGCACTCCGGCGCCTTGATGTCTTCCAGGTTGATGCCGCCGAAGGTCGGCTCCAGCGAGGCGATGATGTCGACCAGCTTGTCCGGGTCGTTCTCGTCCACTTCGATGTCGAACACATCGATGCCGGCGAACTTCTGGAACAGCACGCCCTTGCCTTCCATCACCGGCTTGCCGGCCAGCGGGCCGATGTTGCCCAGGCCCAGCACCGCGGTGCCGTTGCTGATCACCGCGACCAGGTTGCCGCGTGCGGTCAGTTCGCTTGCCTGCGAGGGGTCGGCAACGATGGCTTCACAGGCATGCGCCACGCCCGGCGAGTAGGCCAATGACAGATCCCGCTGGGTCAGCATCGGCTTGGTCGCCACCACCTTGATCTTGCCCGGCGGGGACATGCGGTGGTAATCGAGGGCGGCCTGTTTGAAATCTTCGTTGGACATCGATCTGTTCGGCATGAATGGGCAGAAGGGACTCGGGATGATACCGCGTTGCGCTGTCTGGACCTGTCGCGCAGCTGTCACTGGTCATGCTGCAACCGCACAATCCGGAGGCGTCCGGTGGACATGATCCGAGCATTGCGGGTCGCTGCAATGACAACAGGTGGATCGGGAAAGCACACGCAGGGCCATACCCTGTCCCGGGCAGGCCCCGCGCCACGCGTTGGCAGGCTTGCTCAGCGCACCGCGACCTCGCCCACCGGTTCGGGCGTGGCGCCATCGAGCACCTGGGCAAGGCGTTCGCTGTCCAGTGCGCCCTCCCAGCGCGAGACCACCACGGTTGCGACGGCATTTCCGAGGAAATTGGTCAAGGAACGGCATTCGCTCATGAACCGGTCCACGCCCAGGATCAGCGCCATGCCGGCCACCGGCACTTCCGGCACCACGGCCAGGGTGGCCGCCAGGGTGATGAAGCCGGCGCCGGTCACGCCCGCCGCACCCTTGGAACTGAGCATGGCGACCAGCAGCAGCATGATCTGGTGGCCCAGGGTCAGCTCGGTGTTGGTGGCCTGGGCGATGAACAACGCGGCCAGGGTCATGTAGATGTTGGTGCCATCCAGGTTGAACGAATAGCCGGTCGGCACCACCAGGCCCACCACCGACTTGCTGCAGCCGGCCCGCTCCATCTTCTCCATCAGCGAGGGCAGCGCCGATTCGGATGAGGACGTGCCCAGCACCAGCAGCAGCTCAGCCTTGAGGTAACGGGCCAGCTTGATCACCGAGAAACCGCACATCCGGGCCACCGTGCCCAGGATGACCACCACGAACAGCAGCGCGGTCAGGTAGAACGAGCCCACCAGCCAGGCCAGGTTGACCAGCGAGCCGATGCCGTACTTGCCGATGGTGAAGGCAATCGCGCCGAACGCGCCGATCGGTGCGGCCTTCATCAGCAGGTGCACCAGCTTGAACACCGGTGCGGTCAGCGCTTCGAGCAGGTTGAGCACCGGGCGGCCCTTCTGCCCGACCATCGCCAGCGAGATGCCGAACAGCACCGCCACGAACAGCACCTGCAGGATGTTGTCGCCGACGAACGGGCTGAGCAGGGTCTTGGGGATGATGTCCATCGCAAAGCCGACCAGGGTCAGCTCATGCGACTTGGCCACGTAGTTGTTGACCTCGGTCTGGTCCAGGTCGGCCGGGTTGATGTTCATGCCGGCGCCGGGCTGCACCACGTGCGCCACCACCATGCCCACCACCAGCGCCAGGGTGGAGAAGAACAGGAAGTAGACCATCGCCTTGGCGAACACCCGGCCGACGCTGCGCAGGTGGGTCATGCCGGCGATGCCGGTGACGATGGTCAGGAAGATCACCGGGGCGATGATCATCTTCACCAGCTTGATGAAGGCATCGCCCAGCGGCTTGAGCTGTGCGCCCCAGGCCGGCTCGAAATGTCCGAGCAGCACGCCCAGGGTGATGGCGACCAGCACCTGGAAGTACAGCTGGCGGTACAGCGGGGTGCGACCACCCGGGACCGCGACGACATCGGTGGAAACGTGCATGCGACACCTCGAAGGAGAACGGCTTCGAGCGGTGTTGTACGCGCGGGCGGCGGGCACGCCGATAACGCATTGGTACTAGCTAATCCATTGGTATTAGGCCGCTTTTCCCTACTGGCGACGTTCCGGCACCCGCCTCGACCGCACCCTGTGTACCAATCCCAATGGCCACGGGCACTTGCCGCACGTTCCCGCCCGACGCCCCTGCCGGATGGACCAGCGGCCGCGCGTCAACGTCGCAGATTCCGCGCTGGAGAAACCCGCCGGTCTGCGTGACCATCCGCGCATGCCCTTCCTGCGCCGCCCACGACGACGTATCCACACCTGGCTGCTGCTGGCCGGCCTGGCCGTGCTCGTCGCCCTGGTCAGCCTGGCGGTGATGCGCCACCTGGAGCGACGCAGCCTGCAGGCCGACGCGGCGCAGGCGCGCGAACAGCTGCGCCTGAAGGCCGATGCGATGCAGGCGCTGATCGAACGCTACGGCGTGTTGCCGGCGGTGCTGGCGCTGGACCCCGACATCCGCGCCGCATTGCTGCGGCCGGACGCCCCGGCCGGCGTCTTCGATTCGCTCAACCACAAGCTGGAAGCGGTCAATGGCGCGGCCACCACCTCGACGCTGACCCTGCTCGATCGCAACGGGCTGGCCGTGGCCGCCAGCAACTGGCGCATCCCCGGGTCCAGCAACGTCGGCAACAACTACCGCTTCCGCCCCTATTTCCAGCGCGCCATGCAGGAAGGCAGCGGCACCTTCTACGCCGAGGGCGTGACCACCGCGGTGCCCGGCTACTTCCTGTCCGAGGCAGTCCGCGACGCCCAGGGCGTGCCGGTCGGGGTGGTCGTGGTCAAGGTGGTGCTGCGTCCGCTGGAAGCCAGTTGGGGCGAGATGCCCGAGACCGTGTTCGCCAACGACGGCAATGGCGTGATCTTCCTGTCCAGCCGCCCCACGTGGCGCTACCGGGTGCTGCACCAGCTCGATGCCGCCATCCGTGGCCGGCTGGCCAACACCCGCCAGTACGGGCCAGTGCCGCGCGAGCAGTTGGAGTACCGCCTGATCGAGGACCTCGGCGACGGCGTGCGCCGGGTGCGCCTGCCCGACGCCGGCGACGTCATCTGGATTTCGCAGCCGCTGCCACGCCAGGGCTGGACCCTGAACCTGCTGCGCGCCAGCCACGACAGCCTGGCCACCGCGCGCACCCAGGCCGCGCTGATCGGCGCCGGCCTGCTCGCGCTGGCACTGCTCGGCTTCGTGCTGTGGCAACGCCGCCGGCTTGCCCAGCTGCGCGAGCGCAGCCGCGTCGAGCTCGAACGCATGGTCAAGCACCACGCACAGGAACTGCGCACCGCCCAGGATGGCCTGGTACAGGCCGCGCACGCCGCCGACTACGGCGAAAGCCAGAGCCTGCAGCACCTGCCGCAGGGCGTGTGCGTGGTGGACGCCCAGCTCAACCTGGTGGCGTGGAACCGCCGCTATGTCGAGCTGTTCCGCTTCCCGCCCGGCTTCATCCACGTCGGCCGGCCGATCGCCGATGTCTTCCTGTTCAACGCGCGCCGTGGCCTGCTCGGTCCCGGCCCCATCGACGAGGCCATCGAACGCCGGCTCAACCACCTGCGCTCGGGCAAGCCGCACATGCATGAGCGCGAACGCAGCGATGGCAGCGTCATCGAGATCCGCGGAAACCCACTGCCGGACGGCGGCTTCGTCACCAGCTACGCCGACATCACCGCCTACAAGAACGCCGCGCGCGACCTGCGCTCGCTCGCCGATGCACTGACCCAGCGCGTGGACGAGCGTACCCGTGACCTGGCCGGCGCCAAGCGCGAGGCCGAGGATGCCAACCGCTCCAAGACCCGTTTCGTCGCCGCGGCCGTGCACGACCTGCTGCAGCCACTCAATGCCGCGCGCATGTTCCTGTCGGCGCTGCGCGGACGCCTGCCCGACGAGGGCACGCGCCAGATCGCCGAACACATCGACAGTGCATTGACCGCGCAGGACGGCATCCTCAACAGCCTGCTGGACATCTCGCGGCTGGAGTCCGGCGCGCTGGAAACCCGGATCCAGGACTTCGCGCTGGACCCGCTGCTGGATGCCCTGGCCAAGGAATTCGGCATCCTGGCCAGCGCGCGCGGGCTGCGGCTGGACTACGTCCGCACCCACGCGGTGGTGCGCTCGGACCGCGCCCTGCTGCGCCGCGTGCTGCAGAACTTCCTGTCCAACGCCATCCGCTACACCCCGCGCGGGCGCATCGTGCTGGGCTGCCGCCGCGAAGGTGAGCGCATCCGCATCGAGGTGCACGACAGCGGCCCGGGTATCGCCGAAGCCCGCCACCGGGAAATCTTCGAGGAATTCCACCGGCTGGACGGCAACGACGCCAGCGAGCGCGGCACCGGGCTGGGCCTGGCCATCGTCGAGCGCATCGCACGCCTGCTCGACCACCCGATCCGGCTGCGTTCGGTGCTGGAGCACGGCAGTGTGTTCGCGGTCAGCGTGCCACGCGGCGAACATGCCGGCACCGCCCTGCCCGCTCCCGTCACCGCGGCCGAGGAGCTGCGGGGTGACTCATTGCTGGACGGCTGCCGGGTCTGGTGCGTGGACGACGACCCGCTGGTCAGCCGCGCCACCCGCGTGCTGCTGGAGCGCTGGGGCTGCCAGGTACTGATGGCCGGCAATGCCGACGAGGCACTGGCCCGCGCCGCGCCGGGCAACGCGCCGGACCTGCTGTTGCTGGACGTGCGCATGGGGCCGCTCAGCGGCCCGGCGCTGCTGCCGCTGCTGCAGCAGCGCTGGCAGCAGGCCCCGGCGGTGATCCTGTACACCGCCGAACAGGACCCGGCGCTACGTGCACTCGCCCGCGAGAACGGCTGGCACTTCCTGTCCAAGCAGGCGCGCACCTCGGCGCTGCGCGCCCTGCTGACCCACGCCTGCCAGCGCGCACGCTGAGTCGGTGCTCGTTGCTCAGGCGCCCGCGTCGGGCAGGCCGGGGTCGCCTTCCGGCTCCAGCGCCTTGACCAGCAACGCCGCCTGCGTGCGGCTGTTGCATTCGAGCTTCTTCAAGATCGCGGTGACATGCACCTTGACCGTGTTCTCGGCCAATCCCAGCTCGTAGGCGATCTGCTTGTTGAGCAGGCCATCGGCCACGCATACCAGCACCCGGAATTGCTGCGGGGTCAGCCGGGCCAGGCGCGCGGCCAGCAACGCATCGCGCTCGGAGCGCTCGGCCGCCAGCGGCGGGAAGCAGGTGTCACCGGCCATCACCGCGGTGACCGCGTTGCGGATGGCCTCCACCGGCGCCGACTTGGGAATGAAGCCGACCGCACCGAACTGCTGCGCGCGCCGGATCACCCGCGGGTGGTCGTTGGAGGAAATGATGATGACCGGGATGTCCGGGCGCTCGCCGCGCAACCACACCAGCGAGGAGAAGCCGCGTGCCCCGGGCATGCTCAGGTCGAGCAGCACCAGGTCCACCTCCGGGTGCTCGTCCAGCGCCTGGGTCAGGGCCGAGGCGCTGGCCACCTCCAGCGTCTGCCCGACCGCCACGCCATCGCGCAGCGCATGCAGCACCGCCGCGCGGAACAGCGGGTGATCATCGGCGACGAGGACCTTGACCAGGTTCATGCCGCCAGTGTGGCACGCACCCCGGCCGCTCGCCCTACTACCAATGCGTTATTGGCCGCCACGGCCAGGTTGCTATGGTCCGCCTCCCGACCCGGTATCCCCACAGGCACAGCCAGCCCATGCAACGCTCCCGCATCCTGTTGTTGTCCGCCCTGTTGCTGCCGGCCCTCGCACCGGCCGCGCATGCCAGTGATGATGTCAGCATCAAGTTCAGCGGCCGCCTGTACTACGACGTGGCGCGCTTCGACAACGATGACCGCGGCAGCCGCGAGCGTGACAACGATGACTTGCGTGCCGCGTGGCTGGCCGCCTCGGGCAGTTTCCACGGCGTCGACTACAAGTTGGAGGGCGACTTCGCCGGCCACCGCCCGGTGGCGCGCGATGTCTACCTGGCGCGCCGCTTCGGCACCACCACGGTGACGGTGGGCCAGTTCAAGCAGTTCTTCACCCTGGACGACCGCGCCAGCGCCAACCACATCCCGACGCTCGAGCGCAGCTACCTGGCGCAGACGCTGGCCCCGACCTACCGGCTCGGCGTGGGCGCAAACGGTTACCGGGACGGCCTGTTCTGGAGCGGCAGCGCCTACAGCCTGGAAAGCATCGACGCCTGGAAGGTGAAGGGCCGCGGCCTGGGCGGGCGCGCCGGCTACGTGCCGTGGAGCGAGCCTGGCCACGTCCTGCACCTGGCCGCCGCGGTCGCCCGCGAGGACTACGACAATCCCGGCCGCAGCGGCGCGGCGGCCCTGCGCGTGCAGCCGCGCGTGGCCGGCTACTTCGGTGACAACAGCCGCCTGTTGCTGCTCGACTTCCGCAACGGCCGCGACGTGCAGGTCGACAAGTACGGGCTGGAGGCCGCCGGCGTTCACCAGGCCTGGTCCTGGCAGGCCGAGTACGGCGCCGCCCACTACGACGACGGCCAGCAGAAGGCCAGGGTCCGCTCCGGCTACGTGCAGGGCAGCTGGCTGTTGACCGGCGAACCACGCAGCTACGACGCCCGCACCGGCCGCTTCGTGCAGCTCAAGCCTGCCCGGGAGGGCGGCGCCTGGGAGCTGGTGGCACGCTATGACCACATCCAGGGCGAGCAATGGCCCCAGACCCGCCGCGACCTGTCTGCCGATGCCTGGACCGTGGGCGTGAACTGGTATGCGGTCAAGCACCTGCGGGTGATGGTGGACTGGACCGACACCCGCCGCCGTGATGAACTGGCCGCGCGCACCCTGGACCACACCGGCGTGCTCGCCGGGCGCGTGCAGCTGGACTTCTGAGCCACGGCCGTCGCCCGTACACTGCCGCAAAGAAAATAATTTTCACACAACCCTTCCTGTGATACACAATAGGCCGCCGCGAATCAGGCGCGCCAGCACGGGGAAAGGACGTTGTCCAAAGAAAATTACTTTCATTCCGAAGCACCCCTGGAAGGCAAGGGCCTGCCTGCCGGAGGTCCGTGGACACCGGCGGGCCTCGCCGCACGGGGCGCCTCGATCCTGGATGAGGACGTCAGCCTGCCCGCAGCGGTGCTGAGCGAACCGGCGCTGCGGCACAACCTGGAATGGATGCGCCGCTTCTGCCTGGCCTATGGCTGCCAGCTGGCGCCGCACGGCAAGACCACGATGAGCCCGGCCCTGTTCCGGATGCAGCTCGACGCCGGTGCGTGGGGCATCACCCTGGCCACCGCCGCGCAGACCGCCAGCGCCTACGCGCACGGCGTGCGCCGCGTGCTGATGGCCAACCAGCTGGTCGGCCGCGGCAACTTCGACCTGATTGCGCAGCTGCAGGCGCAGGACCCGGACTTCTGGTATGCCTGCGTGGTCGATTCGGCCGACAACGTGGCCGCACTCGGCCGCTATTTCCGCCAACGCGGGCAGACCCTCAAGGTGTTGCTGGAAATCGGCATGGCCGGTGGCCGCACCGGTGTGCGCGACCCGGCCCAGGCGCAGGCGGTGCTGGACGAGATCCGCCGCTGGCCCGATGCGGTGGCGCTGGTCGGCGTGGAGGTCTACGAAGGCGTGGCCAAGGACGAGGCGGGCGTACGCGCCCTGCTGCAACGCAGCCTGGCGCAGTGGCAGGCGATCCAGGCAGACGCCGGTTTCGCGGCCAGCCCGGCCCTGCTCAGTGGCGCCGGCTCGGCCTGGTTCGACGTGGTGGCCGAGGAGTTCTCGGCGCTGTCCGGCCGCCCCGACGCGCAGGTGGTCCTGCGCCCGGGCTGCTACCTGAGCCATGACGTGGGCATCTACCAGCAGGCAATCACCCGCATCCAGGCCAGCAACCCGGTGGCGCGCGACATCGGCAGCAGCCTGCAGCCGGCGCTGCGGCTGTGGGCCTGCGTGCAGTCACGCCCCGAACCCACCCGCGCGATCATCGCGCTGGGCAAGCGCGATGCCGCCTTCGATGCCGGCTTCCCGGTCCCCGCCCTGCGCCACCGCCCCGGCGACACCGCGCCCGGCGCCGCCGCCGTGCATTGGCGGATCAGCGCGATGATGGACCAGCACGCCTTCCTCGACGTGCAGGCCGACGACGACCTGCGCGTGGGCGACCTGCTCTGCTTCGACATCTCCCATCCGTGCCTGACCTTCGACAAGTGGCGCCACCTGCTGGTGGTCGATGACGCGCAGCGCGTCGTCGGCGCCGTTTCCACGCAGTTCTGAGTGCCGCCACGGGGGAGCTTGCCTGCATGACCGCTGGAAACCTGCTGTTGCTCTACGCCGGCCTGTCGATCCTGGCACTGATCGTGCTGATCGCCCGCTTCCGGCTCAATCCCTTCATCAGCGTCACCCTGGTTTCGGTAGGCCTGGCCCTGCTGGCCGGCATGCCGGCCCCGGAGATCCTGCCCGCCTACGAACAGGGCGTGGGCAAGACGCTGGGGCATATCGCGCTGATCGTGGCGCTGGGCACCATGCTCGGCAAGATGATGGCCGAGTCCGGCGGCGCCGAACGCATCGCGCGCACGCTGATCGCCCGCTTCGGCCCGAAGAACGTGCACTGGGCGATGATGCTGATCGCCTTCTGCATCGGCCTGCCGATCTTCTTCGAGGTCGGTTTCGTGCTGCTGATCCCGATCGCGCTCAACGTCGCCCGCCGCACCGGCGTGCCGCTGCTGCTGGTCGGCCTGCCGATGGTGGCCGGGCTGTCGGTGGTGCACGGGCTGGTGCCGCCGCATCCGGCCGCGATGCTGGCCGTGCATGCCTACGGCGCCGACGTCGGCCGCACCGTGTTCTATGCACTGCTGGTCGGCCTGCCCACCGCGGCACTGGCCGGTCCGGTGTTTGCCAGGTTCGTTGCGCCACGGGTAACGCTGCCCGCGCACAATCCGATGGAAGCGGCACTGCTGGACGAAGGCCACAGCCGCATCCCCGATGACCAGCTGCCCGGCTTCGGCATCACCCTGGCCACGCTGCTGCTGCCGGTGCTGCTGATGCTGCTCGGCGGCTGGGCCGACCAGATCGCCACGCCCGGCTCGCCGCTCAACCACGGCCTGCGCTTCATCGGCCACTCGGTGGTGGCGCTGCTGCTGGCCACCTTGATGAGCTTCATCACCCTAGGCCTGCTGCGCGGCTTCAACCGCGACCAGATCCTGAAGTTCTCGCAGGAGTGCCTGGCCCCGACCGCGGCGATCACGCTGCTGGTCGGCGCCGGCGGTGGCCTCAACGGCATCCTGGTCCACACCGGCGTGGCCAGCGAGATCATCGGCCTGTCACAGCGCTTTGACCTGTCCCCGCTGTTGATGGGCTGGACCATGGCCGCGCTGATGCGCATCGCCACCGGCTCGGCCACGGTCGCCATGACCACGGCATCCGGCATCGTCGCCCCGATCGCCGCGGCGATGGGCTACGCCCATCCGGAACTGCTGGTGCTGGCCACCGGCGCCGGCTCGGTGGTGCTGTCACACGTCAACGACGGCGGCTTCTGGCTGGTCAAGGAATACTTCAACATGAGCGTGGCCCAGACCTTCAAGACCTGGACCGTGCTTGAAACCCTCATCTCCGTCACCGCGCTGCTGCTGGTGATGGCTCTCTCCATGGTGCTTTGAACCATGTCCCAGAACACCTTCGACATCGTCTACGAACTGCGCCAGCGGCTGCATGAGTTCAGCCCGGTGGAAGCCCGCATCGCCAACGCCATCCTCGCCGACGTCGATGCCGCCGCGCAGTACGGCGTCAGCGAACTGGCCGAACGCGCCGAAGTCAGCGCCGCGGCCATCTCACGCTTCGCCAAGGCGCTGGGCTGCGAACACGTGCGCGAACTGCGCGCGCGACTGGCCTCGGCCAGCGCGGTCGGCAAGCGCTTCCTCGAACAGCAGAACGCACCACCGGTGTCGGCGCTGTACGCGCAGATCTGCGACGACATCCAGGAAAGCCTGCGCCACAACATCGCCAACCTGAAGGAAGACGTGGTGCAGGCGCTGGCCGATGCGCTGTGCAGCGCGCGCATGATCCACATCTTCGGCCTGGGCGGCTGTTCCACCGTGTTCGCGCAGGAGCTGCAGAGCCGGCTGGTGCGCTTCGGCCGGCCGGTGTCGGCGTGCAGCGATGCGCTGATGATGAAGATCATCGCCGCCACGCTCGGCCCGGACGACCTGGTCCTGGCCCTGTCGGTCAGCGGCATCACCCCGGAAATCGTCTCGGCGGTGGACATCGCGCGTACCTATGGCGCGCGCGTGGGCGCCATCACCCAGGCCGACACCGCGCTGGCCGAACGCAGCGACTGGCTGCTGCCGATCCAGATCGAGGAGACCGATTTCGTGTTCAAGCCCTCGGCATCGCGCTACGCGATGATGCTGGCCATCGACGTGTTGTCCACCACCACCGCGCTCAATGGCGCCAATGCCAACCACGAGCACCTGCGCCGCATCAAGCTGGCGCTGGACCGCCACCGTGGCGGCGACTCGCGCCTGCCGCTGGGTGATTGATCCATGCACGACGTACTGATCCGCAACGCGCTGGTCCTGGATGGCAGCGACACCGCCGGCGTCCACGCCGACCTGGCCATCCGTGATGGCCGCATCGCCGCCATCGGCCAGCTCGATGCCCCGGCCCGCGAGGTGATCGACGCGCAGGGGCTGGCGCTGGCGCCCGGCTTCATCGACGTGCACACCCACGACGACCTGGAAGTGATCCGCAACCCGGACATGCGCAGCAAGCTGTCGCAGGGCGTGACCACCGTGGTGGTCGGCAACTGCGGCATCAGCGCCAGCCCGGTGCGCATCCACGGCGAGGTGCCGGACCCGATGAACCTGCTCGGCGAGGCCGACGATTTCCGTTACGCCGATTTCGCCAGCTACCGCGATGCCGTGCAGCACGCCCGGCCGGCGGTCAACGTGGCCGCACTGGTCGGCCACACCGCGCTGCGCCAGAACCACATGGACCGGCTGGACCGTGCCGCCAGCGCCGCCGAGATCAGCGCCATGCGCGCACAGCTGCGCGAAAGCCTAGCGCAGGGCGCACTGGGCCTGAGCAGTGGCCTGGCTTATGCCTCCGCCTTCGATGCCCCCTCCGCCGAAGTGGCCGAGCTGGCCGCCGAGCTGCCGGCCGGCGGCCTGTATGCGACCCATCTGCGCGATGAGTTCGCCGGCATCCTGGCCGCGATGGAAGAAGCCTTCGACGCGGCGCGGGCACCGCAGGCCGGCGTGCGCGTGTCGCACCTCAAGTGTGCCGGCATCGACAACTGGGGCCGCAGCCACCAGGTGCTCGATTCCCTGCAGTCCGCCTCGGCCACGCAGGATGTCGCCTGCGACTGCTATCCCTATGCGGCCAGCGCCTCGACGCTGGACCTGAAGCAGGTCACCGACGCCTACGACATCCTGATCACCTGGTCCGAGGCCGAGCCCGGCCAGGGCGGACGCCTGCTCGCCGAGATCGCGGCCGACTGGAACCTGTCGCTGATGGACGCCGCGATCCGCCTGCAGCCGGCCGGCGCGGTCTACCACTGCATGGACGAGGCCGACGTACGCCGCATCCTGGCCCACCCGCTGACCATGATCGGCTCCGACGGCCTGCCGCGCGATCCCCGCCCGCACCCGCGCCTGTGGGGCACGTTCCCGCGCGTGCTCGGCCACTACGCGCGCGACGAACAGCTGTTCCCGCTGCATACCGCCGTGCACAAGATGACCGGCCTGCCCGCCTCGCGCTTCGCGATGGGCGCGCGTGGCCAGCTGCGTACCGGCTGGTGGGCCGACCTGGTGCTGTTCGACCCGGCCCGCATCCGCGACACCGCCAGCTTCCACGACCCGATCCGCGCGGCCGAAGGCATCGCCGCGGTCTGGGTCAACGGCCAGCTGGCCTACGACGGCCGGCAGGTCGTCGCCCGGCCGGGCCGCTTCATCCGCCCCGAGCCGGCGCCGGCCCCCTGATTGCAATCCAACCGAGGAACCCCCCATGAGTGACATCACACGCTATGGCGCCGAAGGCGGCGTCGGCCAGGGCAAGCAGCACATGCCGTTCTCGCGCGCGGTCCAGGCCGATGGCTGGCTGTACGTGTCCGGGCAGGTGCCGATGCGCAACGGCGAACTGGTCGGCGGCACCGTCACCGAACAGGCCCACGTGGCCATCGGTAACGTGCTGGAGATCCTGGCCGAGGCCGGCTATGGCCCCGAGCACGTGGTCCGCTGCGGCGTCTGGCTGGACGATGCCCGCGACTTCTACGCCTTCAACGGCGTGTTCAAGCACTACTTCGGCGAGCACCCGCCCGCCCGCGCCTGCGTGGAGAACCGCATGGTGGTGGACTGCAAGGTGGAAGTGGACTGCGTGGCCTACAAGCGCCCGCAACGCTGAATCCGCTGCCCGTACCGGTATACACGCCGGCACGGAAGGGACCAGTGCCATCGGGCCCGGGTTGATCTTGGCCGCCAGTCACGACAAAGTCGCGGATTGTCTGGTTGAGGGGCCTGCCCATGATCCATCTTGATGCCGTACAGACGGTGGCCTTCGCGGGCCTGACGCTGTTCGCGGGATATGCGCTGTGCCGCGTCATCCCCTTCTTCCGCCGCTACAACCTGCCTGAACCGGTGGTTGGCGGCCTGCTGGTCGCGTTGGCGGTGTGGTGGGCCCATGGACAACAGACCACGCTCTTCGAGCTGGACACCACGCTCAAGACACCGCTGATGGTGGCCTTCTTCACCACCCTGGGCATCAATGCCAGCGTGCGCCTGCTGCGCGTCAGCGGCAAGCAGGTGATGTTGTTCCTGCTGATCGGCAGCGTGTTCGCGGTGCTGCAGAACCTGATCGGCATCAGCGTGGCCAAACTGTTCGGCCTGAACCCGATGTTCGGCGTGCTGGCCGGCTCGGCCACGCTGACCGGTGGCCCGGCCACCGGCCTGGCGTTCGCGCCCCTGTTCGAGAAGGCAGGCCTGGCCGGTGCCGAGAGCCTGGCGGTCACCGCCGCGATGGCCGGCATCATCTGCGGCGGCCTGGTGGGTGGCCCGGTGATCACCGTGCTGATGCAACGCTTCAAGGTGCAGCACCCGAACAAGAAGGTCACCGAAGCCGAGCAGCTGGCCGAGGAATCGGTGGTGGTGCGCTACCCCAGTGAATCGGCCCGCGAGTTCGACGCACTCAAGAGCATCGTCGTGCTGCTGATGGCGATGTGGCTGGGCGTCTGGGTCGGCAAGGGCTTCGAAGGCATCGGCCTGACCCTGCCCACCTACATCGGCGCGATGCTGGTCGGCGCGGTGATCCGCAACGTGGACGACTACACCGGCTGGGTCAAGCTGTCGGTGCCGACCACCGACCTGATCGGCAACATCTGCCTTGCGCTGTTCCTGGCCATCGCCCTGATGGACCTGAAGCTGTGGGAACTGGCCGGCATGGGCCTGCCTCTGCTGGTCAACCTGGTCATCCAGGTGGCCGTGGTCGCGTTGTTCGCGGTGCCGATCTACTGGCTGATGGGCCGCGACTACGACGCGGCGGTGATGGGCGGCGGCTTCATCGGCTTCATGCTCGGCACCACCGCCAACGCGATGGCGGTGATGCGCCGCCTGGCCCAGCGCTATGGCCCGGCACCGCGTGCATTCCTGGTGGCACCGCTGGTGGGCGCGTTCTTCATCGACTTCATCAACGCGCTGATCATCACCGGCTTCCTGAACTTCTGGCCGCACTGAGCGGCCGGTTCCGTGCGCCACACCCGTGCCCATGGGCGCGAGTTGGCGCGACAATGGCCAACTCCGCCCACCGCGTGCGTTTCCCCCGATGACCGCATCCGCTGCCCCCCTTGCCACCGGCCATGACCTGATCATCATCGGTGCCGGCGTGGTTGGCCTGGCCAGTGCCTACGCCGCTGCACGGCGCGGCGCATCGGTGTTGCTGGTGGACCGCAACGCCGGTCCTGCGCTGGGCACGTCCTTCGCCAACGGCGCGCAGCTGAGCTACGTCTACACCGACGCGATGGCCGGCCCGACCACGTGGGGGCAGCTGCCGCAGATGGCCTTCGGCCGCAACGGCGCATTCCGCACGCACTGGTCGGCGGACCTGGACTTCGTGCGCTGGGGCCTGTCGTTCCTGCGCCAGGCCAATGCCGGTGCACTGCGCCGCAATACACTGGCCACGCTGGAACTGGCGCTGGAATCGCGCCAGGCCATGCAGGCCTTGCTGCAACGCCATCCCATCGCCTTCGAACACGTCGTCTCCGGCAAGCTGCACCTGTATCCCAGCAGCGAGGGTGTGCAGGGCGCGGCCGGCATGATCGCGCTGAAGCAGCCCTACGGCGTGCACCAGCGGCTGGTCGATGCCGAGGAGGCACGCCGCATCGAACCGGCGCTGCACGGCGCGCCGTGGCTGGCCGGCGCGGTGTACTCGCCCGAGGAGGAAGCCGGCGACCCCTACCTGTTCAGTACCGGATTGCTGGACATCCTCACCGGCCAGTATCCGGTGCAGGCCGCGTTCGACTTCGACACCCGCGCCCTGCAGCGCCGCGACGGCCAATGGCAGCTGCAGGCCGCCGACGGGCGCCGGGCGCAGGCACCACGCGTGCTGGTCTGCGCCGGCATCGACAGCGCGCGCCTGCTGCGGCCCGCCGGCATGCGCGTGCCGGTGATGGCGATCAAGGGGTACTCGTTCACCGCGCCCTGCGGGGCCAACGCGCCGCAGGTCAGCATCACCGACACCAAGCGCAAGCTGGTGTTTTGCCGGCTGGGCGAGCGCATCCGCGTGGCCGGCCTGGCCGACCTCAACGACTGGGACCCGACGCCCGATCCGACCCGCATGGCGCAACTGGTCGCCATGGCCCAGGCCTCGTTGCCGGAAGCGGCGGACTACACACGCATCGAAAGCCGCTGGGCGGGCCTGCGCCCGGTCACGCCGTGGACCTCGCCGATCATCCGCAACCTCGGCGACGGGCTGGGCTGCAACATCGGCCACGGCATGCTCGGCTGGACCCTTGCGATGGGCAGCGGCGAACGCGCGGTCAGCCAACTGCTCGGCGCGCCCTGAGCCGCGTCAGCGTTCGCCGATCTGGTCCATGCGGATGCGGTTGGCGAACAGCGAGAACGCCAGCGCGCCGGCCAGGCCATTGGCGCGGGTGATCCAGTGCGGCAGCCAGCGCGGCGGTGCCAGCACCCCGGCCTCGAACAGCGGCGCCAGTGCCTGCGCGTCACCCAGCGTCATCTTGCCGGCGAACAGCCAGCGGCAGACCTGAAGCTTTTCCTCGCGCAGCATCTGCCGGAAGAAGGTATGCACCGAGACCAGGCCACGCAGGTACACCGTGTCCTTGGTGAAGGCCGCGCCCCCGCCGGTAGGCACGCCACGGAACACGCGCTGGGCCGAGGAGAAACTCTCCTCGGCGGTCTGCCCGGCCTGGCGGAAATACTCGAACACCTGGATGAAGTCCGCGCCGTCGCGCGCCATCGCGATCGCCTCGATGCGCAGGCTGATGCGCTTGAGCCGCTGGATGTCGATGCTGCCGGTGATCTGCTCGGCGAACGTGGCCAGGCCTTCCTGGGTGGTGGTGATGCGCGGCGAGGACAACGCCAGGCTCGGCAGCACCGCCTGCTCGCGGCCGTTGAGCGCGGTCAGCGAATGCACCAGCGCTTCATGGTGGAACAGCTGCGCGCGGTCATAGGCGCTGAAGCAGGCACTGGTGCGCACGCGGATGCGGGTGGCGCCGGCGGCGGCCTTGGCGATCAGCGCCGGGTCCAGTTCGACGCTGATCACCCGCCCGCCGAAGAAGTCGTCCAGGTCCCCCTGCAGCTGCAACTGCAGCGCGATGGACGACACCGGCACCTGCTCCTCGGGGGCAAGCAGTTCGTGGTCCAGCTCCTGCGCGATCTGGATGAAGTGCTGTGCCGCCTCGCGCGTGGTCGGGCCGTTGCCGGGCATCGGCTGCTCGGGCACGCCGAACAGTTCGGTGGAGTAGCGGTCCACCTCCGGCGTTCCCAGCGCTTCGAGCAGGCGCGCGGCCAGGTCCCAGCTGCGCGCGGAGTCCTGCACGTAGGCACCGAGCGGGTGGCTCCCATCACACTGGCCCAGGATCGCGTCCAGCTCGCGCCGTGCATCACTGAAATCCAGCCGGGGGTAGGCCACCTGCGGCAGCTCGGGCCGGCCACGCGCCACGCTCTGCAGGAACGGCGCCTGCGTCGATGCCGGCCAGCTGGTCAGGCCGAGCAGGCGGATGCCGCGCACGGCCTCCACCATGCGCGCGTCCAGTGCCGCGTGGTGGGTGATGGCCGGGTCGTGGTTGCGGATGGTCTTGCCCATGGTTGCCTCGAACATTGCCCCGTCACCGGCCGCGACGCTCAGCGCCGCTTGCCCTTGCCGACCGGGCGCCACTGCGCGCCACGGCCGCTGTTCCTGCGCTCGCTGGCCTGCTCGGCCTGGCGCTGCGCCAGCTTGGCCGCGGCGATGGCCACTTCCTCGCGCAGCTTGAAGTAGTTCAGCACCCGGCTCTCTTCGATCTCGCCGTTCTCGATCGCCTCGCGCACCGCGCAGCCAGGTTCCTGCTGGTGCGCGCAATCGCGGAAACGGCACTGCGTGGTCAGCGCCTCGATGTCGGCGAAGCCGCCCTCGGAAAGCATTTCCTCGCCGGTGGGCTTCAACTCGCGCATGCCTGGGGTGTCGATCAGGCAGGCGCCGGTCGGCAGCGGCATCAGCGCACGGTGCGTGGTGGTGTGGCGGCCGCGCGAATCGTTCTCGCGCACGCTGTTGGTCTTCATCCGGTCTTCGCCCAGCAACGTGTTTGTGAGCGTGGATTTGCCGGCGCCGGACGAGCCCACCAGCACCACGGTGTTGCCCGGCTGCAGCCAGGGCTCCAGCGCGGCCACGCTGGCCGGGTCCTTGCCGTTGATCGCCAGCAGCGGGATCTGCTGGGCGGCCAGGTCTTCCAGCACGGCCAGCGCGTCTTCGCTGTACTCGGTCTGGTCGGCCTTGGTCAGCACCACCACCGGTGCCGCGCCACCCCCGCCCACCAGCAACAGGTAGCGCTCGATGCGGCGCGGGTTGAAGTCCGCATCCAGCCCGCAGACGATGAACACCGTGTCGATGTTGGCCGCGATCACCTGCTGGTGGTAATGCTCGCCGGCCGCGCCGCGCTTGATCGAGGTGCGCCGCGGCAGCAGCGCGACGATGCGGATGCCGTCCAGCAGCACCCAGTCGCCCACCGCCGCGCGCTCGTGGCTGGGGAAGCGCGGCCGCTGCCATTCCGGCGGCGATTCGGTCTTCAGGCTGTGCTCCGGCGCGTCGGCCACCACGTAGCCGGAACGATGCTGTTCGATCACCCGCCCCGGCCGGGCCTGGGGGTGCGCGGCGAAAGCGGCCTGCCAGGCCGGGTCCTCGGGAGCGCCGGGCCAGGGCCAGCCGATGCTGCGGAGCGGGGTGAAATCGAAGGCTTCTGTCATCGAGCAATTCTACAAGGCCAGAGCGACCGCTCCCGGACCCGCCCCTTCCGTTGCGCTGGAAGATAGGGGGAACGGCGACGGCCACGGCCAGAGCGCCCCCTCCCCGGCCGTCCCCTTCCGCTGCGCTGCAAGGGTGGGGGAAGCCCTTCGGAACGGTTGCGGCACGGGGCGTTGGTTCGCATTGGAACCTTCGCCCCGCAACGCAACAATTCCGCTACCATGCAGGCTCCATGCCCTTGATGGCCCTGCAGAAATGTCAAGCCCCGCCAAACCGCTCGCCACCCGTGAACGCCTGTCCGAAGTCCGCTACGAGATCCGTGGTGAGCTGGCCCGGCGAGCCCGCGAGCTGGAGGCCCAGGGCCGCAAGCTGATCAAGCTCAACATCGGCAACCCCGGCAACTTCGGGTTCCGTGCGCCGGCGCACCTGCAGCACGCCATCGCCGACGACATGGGCCGCACCGACCCGTACACCCACCAGCAGGGCCTGCCGGTGGCACGCGAGGCGATCGCCGCCGCCTATGCCCGCCGTGGCGCCCCCGATGCGGTGGCCGACCGGGTGTTCCTGGGCAACGGCGTGTCCGAGCTGATCGACCTGTCGCTGCGCGCCCTGCTCAACCCGGGCGACGAAGTGCTGGTGCCCTCGCCCGACTACCCGCTGTGGTCGGCGGCCACCATCCTCAATGACGGCCGCCCGGTCTACTACCGCTGCAAGCCGGAGAACGGCTTCCTGCCCGACCCGGTGGAGATCGAGACGCTGGTGTCCTCGCGCACCCGCGCCATCGTGCTGATCAACCCGAACAACCCGGCCGGCGCCAGCTACCCGCGCGAGCTGCTGGAAAAGATCGTCGCCATCGCCCGCAAGCACAACCTGCTGCTGATGGTGGACGAGATCTACGACCAGATCCTCTACGACGGCGCGCAGTTCCAGCCGGTCGCACCGCTGGCCGGTGACCACCCGTGCCTGACCTTCAGTGGCCTGAGCAAGGTGCACCGCGCCTGCGGTTGGCGCGTGGGCTGGATGCTGCTGTCCGGCGCCGCCGAGCGCCTGGGGGAGTTCCGTGCCGCGCTGGACCTGCTCAGCGCGCTGCGCCTGTGCGCCAACGTGCCCGGCCAGTACGCCATCGAGGCCGCGGTCAACGGCCCGGACACCATCACCGAGCTGTGCTCGCCCGGTGGCCGCCTGTACGAGACCCGTCGTGCGGTGATCGACGCCTGCGCCGCCAGCGAGCACCTGTCACTGGTCGCGCCGTCCGGCGCGCTGTATGCGTTCCCGGCGGTGGTCGGCCCGGCCGCGCAGGGCTTCGACGACCACGATTTCGCCCTGCAGCTGATGGAGGAGGAAGGCGTGCTGGTGGTGCCCGGCTCCAGCTTCAACGTGCCCTACCGCAACCACTTCCGCGTGACCCTGCTGCCGGAGGCCGGCGTGATGCGCGAGGTATTCGGCCGCATCGACAAGCTGCTGGCCCGCCGTGCCGAAGCGGTGACCAAGGTGGTCCCGTTGAAGGGCCGCGCCGCCGTCGCTCGCGCAGGGTGAGCCGCGTGAGCGGAATCCCCGGGACCAGCATCGAATCGGCCGCACCGCGCTATCTCGCGCTGGGCGATTCCTACACCATCGGCGAAGGCGTGCCGACCGAAGGCACCTGGCCGTTCCAGTTGGCCGCCGCGCTGCGCGCGGACGGCATCGCGCTGGCCGACCCGGAGGTGATCGCCACCACCGGCTGGACCACCGACGAGCTGGCCACGGCCATCGATACCGCCGCGCCGCAGGGCCCGTATGCCCTGGTCAGCCTGCTGATCGGGGTCAACAACCAGTACCGCGGCCGCCCGCTGGCCGAGTACCGGCAGCAGTTCGAGCAATTGCTGCAGCGCGCGATCGCGCTGGCCGACGAGAATCCGGCGCGGGTGCTGGTGCTGTCCACGCCGGACTGGGGCTTCACCCCTTATGCGCAGCACAACGGCCGCGACGCGGCGCAGGTCGCCCGCGAGATCGACGACTTCAACGCCGCCGCGCATGCCTGTTGCGGCGATTACGGCGTGGCCTTCGTCGACATCACCCCGGCCAGCCGCGACGGCGGCGCGGAACCGGCGATGCTGGCGGACGACGGGCTGCATCCTTCCGCGCGGATGTACCGGCGCTGGATGGAACAGGCCCTGCCGGTGGCCAGCGCACTGCTCAAGGCGCCCCCCGCCGCGTGACCGGGCACGGTGCCAAGGTAGCCCTGTCGGCCGAGGATGCCCGCGCCATCGCCCGCGCCTTCGCCCCCGTCAGGCCCTGGGGCAACCGCTGGGACTACTACTACACGCTCTCCAAGTTGCGCAGCGACCCGTTGTATCCCGGCGTGCTGGACGCCCTGCGCGGCACCCGCGCGCCGGTGCTGGACATGGGCTGCGGGCTGGGCCTGCTGGCCCACGCATTGCGCCGTGACGGCCAGCACCTGCCCTATCACGGCGTGGACAACGACGCGGCCAAGGTCGACCGCGGCCGTGACGTAGCCGCGCGCAGCGGCCTGGACGCCACCTGCTTCGAACGGATGGACCTGGCCACCACCTTGCCCGAGCACCGCGGCAGCGTGGCCATCCTCGACGTGCTGCAGTACCTGCCGGCCGCGGCCCAGGCCCACCTGCTGCAACGTGCCGCGGCCATGCTCGATGACGACAGCCGGCTGGTGATGCGCATGGCGCTGGCCGACCACACCCGGCGCGGACGGATCTCGCGGCTGGGCGACCGCGCCGCCCACCTGATCGGCTGGATGCAGTTCCGCCCCCGCCACTACCCCGACGCCGACAGCCTGCAGGCACAACTGCAGCAGGCCGGGCTGTCGGTGCGCATCACCCCCCTGTACGGGCGTACCCCGTTCAACAACTGGCTGGTGGTGGCGCAACGCAGTTGAGGCACGACTCAGCCGTTTGCGCCGATAATCGCCCAATTCCATTCCTGCCGCCCGACCGGGCCGGCACACCAACGAGATCCACGTGAAGAGAACCTACCGCCTCGACATCGAAGGCAAGCATCCCGACCGCCTGCTGGAAGCCAGCAAGCACGACATCCGCAAGTACATCAAGCGCGAGCGCGGCAAGACCCTGCCCGCCGGTGCCGATGTCTGGGAGTTCGACAGCAAGGCCGGCGTCGACGAAGCCAGCGCCGAGCCGGTGGAATTCGGCACCCTGATCCGCGCGGTGGACGCACTGGTGGCCGCCGGCAACACGCAGTTCTACGTCGAGGTGGTCAGCAAGCCCGGCAAGCGCACCCCGCGCCCGAAGCCCGAGCCGACCCCGGAAACCTCGCCGGAAAGCGATTTCGAGGATTGAAACCGGTCGTGCCGGGCCCTGCCCGGCAACGCCCCGGCGGAGCATGGCTCCGCCCTACGGGTTCGGGGCTGGATCCGGCCTGGCATTCGCCGCCGCGCGCAGGCGGTCCTTCTTGCTCGGCCGGCGGCCCTTGATGCCGCCGTTGTCGGCGGCCACCACGCTGGCCTGCACCGGTGCGTCCTTCGGCGCGAAGCCGTCCCGTTCCTCCAGCGCCACCTGCATGCCGTTGCGCTTGCCGATCAGGCGCCAATGCGCCAGCGCATCGGCATCGACGAAACTCACCGCCAGGCCCTTTTCGCCGGCACGGCCGGTTCGACCGATACGGTGTAGGTAATCGGCCGGCGAGCGCGGCAGCTCGTAATTCACCACCACCGGCAGACGCGCGATGTCGATGCCACGCGCCGCCACGTCGGTGGCCACCAGTACCCGCAGCTGGCCGTCCTTGAAATCCTGCAGCATGCGCACGCGCCGTCCTTGTGACTGGTCGCCATGCAGCGCCTGCGCACTGATGTCGGCGGCACGCAGCTGCGCGGCCAGGCGGTCGCTGTCACGACGGCTGCCGACGAACACCAGCACCTGTGTCCAACCCGGGTCGTCCAGCAGCGACAACAGCAGCTCACTGCGCCGGCCCGCATCGACGCGGATCGCCCGCTGCGCGATCTCCGGTTGTGCCTGGTCGCGGATTTCCACCCGCTGCGGATCGCGCAGGCCGGCCGCGGCCAGCGCCGCGATGTCCGGCGGGAAGGTCGCCGAGAACAGCAACGTCTGCCGGCGCACCGGCAGCTCGGCCAGGATCTGCCGCAGCTCGTCGCCGAACCCGAGCTCGAGCAGGCGGTCGGCTTCGTCCAGCACCAGCAGCTGCACCTGCCCGAGCGAGAGCGCGTTGTGCGCCACCAGGTCGAGCAGGCGCCCGGGCGTGGCCACCACGATGTCGGCGCCGCCGCGCAATGCCATCAGCTGCGGATTGATCGACACCCCGCCCACCGCGCACACCAGGTGCGGCCGACGCGCCATCTGCCGGCCCAGCGTGTTGAACACATCGCTTACCTGCAACGCCAGTTCGCGCGTGGGGACCAGCACCAGTTGCAGCAGCGGGCGCGGCTTGCGCGCCTGGCCCATGGAAAAACGCTGCAGCGCCGGCAGCACGTAGGCCGCCGTCTTGCCCGAACCGGTCGGCGCCAACGCCACCAGGTCACGCCCTTTCACGATCAGCGGCACCGCCTGCTGCTGGATCGGCGTGGGTGCGGCATAGCCGGCCTGCTGCAATGCCTGCTGCAACGCAGGCAACACATAGGGCGAGAGGCCGAGCTGGGAGAAAGGCATCGAACGGGATTCCGGGAAAAGACGGGATGCGAGTCTACGCGCTTGCCCGTGGCAGGCGTGCCTGCAGGCCCCGCGCCTGCAACTGCTCAAGCACGCCCTCGATGATGGCCAGGTTGTGCCCGTGCGCCGACCCTTCGTGCAGCAACACGATCGCGCCGGGCCGCAGGTCGGCGGCAATCCGACGCACCACGTCCTGCGGCTGGCAGGCCACGCCGTCGAAGCCGCGCGCGCTCCAGCCCACCCGCGTGAGCCCGTGGCGCTTGAGCGCGGCGGCGACGAACGGGTTGGTCATGCCCACCACCGAGCGGTACCAGCGCGGCGGGCTGCCGGCCAGTTCGCCCAGTGCCTGCTGGCATCCCTGGATCTGCGCCGCCATCGCCGCCGGGCCCAGTGCCCAGAACCGCGCCTGGGGGTGGGAATGGCTGTGGTTGCCGATGCCGTGGCCACGGCGCAGCACCTCGTGCACCAGCGCCGGCCGTGCCTGCGCACGCTCGCCGACCATGAAGAAGGTGGCCTTGGCCTGGTAGCGATCAAGCAGGTCGAGCACGGCCAGGGTGTCGTCCGAGGGGCCATCGTCGATGGTCAGCCACACGTCCGCGCCCGCCACGCGGCTGACCACCGGGGCGTAGAAACGGCTGTTGGGCAGGAACACCGGCACCACGAACAGCGCATGGCTGGCCAGCAGCAGCGGCAGCCCCCAGGCCCAGCCCAGCACCCACCAGGCCAGTGCCACCAGCCCCTGCGAAACCACCAGCCACGGCACCCAGCGCCAGGGGCGCACGGGAACGCGATACAGGGTTTCCTTGGCGGTCATGCCCGGGGGTGCCTCACAGCGTAGAATCGGACATTGTCACAGACCACTTCCACGAGTTCACGATGTCCCTGGATCCCGCCCTGCGCTCGCGCATTGAATCCATCCTCGGCGCCAACCGCGTCGTCCTGTTCATGAAGGGCCAGCCGACCATGCCGCAGTGCGGTTTCTCGGCCAAGGCCGTCGGCGCCCTGCAGGACCTGGGCGTGGAGTTCGCCCACGTCAACGTGCTGGCCGACCAGGAAATCCGCGAAGGCATCAAGGCCTATGGCGACTGGCCGACCATCCCGCAGCTGTACGTGGGCGGCGAACTGGTCGGCGGCAGCGACATCATCCTGCAGATGGCCAACAGCGGTGAGCTGAGCAGCCTGCTGGGCGTGGCCGCACCGGACCGCACCCCGCCGACCATCACCGTCACCCCGGCGGCGGTGGAAATGCTCAAGGGCGCGCTGGCCGACGCCCCGGGCAGCGCCCTGCAGCTGAGCATCGACGCGCGCTTCCAGCCGAACTTCCAGCTGGCCCCGTTCGACGCCAACGCCATCGCCGCCGAATCCAACGGCCTGCGCGTGCAGTTCGACGTTTCCAGCGCCCGCCGCGCCAACGGCATCACCATCGACTGGGTGGACGACATCCGTGGCCAGGGCCTGGCGATCAACAACCCGAACGCCCCCCGGCCGGTGCAGGAGCTGGACGTGCGCAGCGCCGATGACCAGCTGCGTGCCGGCGCCATCACCCTGGTGGACGTGCGCCCGGCCGACGAGCGCGCGATCGCCGCGATCAACGGCCCGTTCGAAACCTTCGACGGCGACAACCGCGCCCGGCTCGAAGCCCTGCCCAAGGACACCCCGCTGGCGTTCCTGTGCCACCGCGGTGGCCGCAGCGCGCAGGCTGCCGACCATTTCCATGGCCTGGGCTTCAGCAACGTGTTCAACGTCACCGGCGGCATCGATGCCTGGTCGGAGAACGTGGACAACAGCGTGCCGAAGTACTGATCACCGCGATCAGGCTGCACGACAGAAAACGCCGGCAATGCCGGCGTTTTTCATACCTGGTGGCGTGCGCCGGTCAGCCGGCGAAACCGCCCTCGGCCAGGAAGTGCAGTTCTTCCGGCGTGGGAATGCGGCCCAGCACCGCATTGCGGTGCGGGAAACGCCCGAAGCGGCGGATGATGTCGCGATGCAGCTCGGCGTACTTCAGGTATTCCAGGTCGCCCAGCACTTCGAACATCGCCACCGAGCGCTCCTGGTCATGCGGGTCTTCCGAATGCTCGAACGGCAGGTAGATGAAGGCCCGCAGCTGCGGGGTCAGCTCGCGGTCCAGGCCTTCCTCGATGGTGCGCATGGCGTAATGCCGGGCCAACCCATCGGTGGCATAGGAGTGCGCGGTGCCACGGAAGCAGTTGCGCGGGAACTGGTCGAGCAGGACCTGCAGGGCCAGCGCGCCCTCGGCGGTCTGCAGCCACTCCTCGCAGCCACGGCGTGCAGCCTGCCAATGCAGGTCGAGGAAACGCTGGCCGAACTCGGCGTCGAACGCATCGTCCCGCGTGAACCAGCGTTTCGGCCCGGCCGCACGCCAGAACTCCACTACAGACTTTGCCGTTTCCATTTCCTTCCCCAGAACCCTGCCCGTATTCAGGCAGCGGTGTTCCCTGCCATAACCCTGTCGCCTTGGCCGGAAGCCGCGCCGACGTGGTCGCTAGCTTAATGGCCCGCAGCAGGGCTGGGTATGACCAACTTGTGAAATAACCGAACCGGGATTGAGACGTACGCCGCATAACAGGGCAACTTGACGGCAAATTTTGAGATAGGGTTCTAACCTTTAAGAACATACGGACCCGGAGGGGGCCTGCATGCGCATCGGAATTGTGGTCGACTCTGCCTGCGACCTGCCCGTTGGATACCTGCAACGCAACAATCTCGTCCTGCTGCCCATCACGGTACGCATCGGCGACACGATCCTGCCGGACAACCGCGACGAAGAGGCCACCCTGGCCTTCATCAAGGGCCCGCTCAGCGACCAGGGCGCCGAGGCCGAAACCACCCCCTACAGTTCCGAGCAGATCCGCGACCTGTTCCTGCACCGCCTGGTGACGGACTTCGACCAGGTCTTCTGCATGACCATCACCCGCACCCGCAGCCCGCTGCATGACAACGCGGTGCAGGCCAGCTACGCCATCCTCAGCGAGTACAAGCCGATCCGCCAGGCCGCCGGCTACAACTCGCCTTTCAGCCTGCGCGTGATCGATACCCAGAACCTGTTCGCCGCCCAGGCGGTCAGCGCGGTGGAGGCGGTGCGCCTGCGCGACAGTGGCGCCACCGTGCCGCAGATGCGCGAGCGGCTGGAACTGGTCGCGGCCAACGTGCACGGCTACATGATCACCCGCGACCTGTACTACATGCGCGCCCGCGCCCGCCACAAGGGGGACCGCAGCGTCGGGCTGTTCAGCGCGGCGCTGGGCAGCGCGCTGGACATCAAGCCGGTGCTGCATGGCTACCGCGGCAACACCGAGCCGGTGGCCAAGATCAAGGGCTTCGACAACGCGGTGCAGTCGCTGTTCGGCTTCGTCGGCAAGCGCGTGGCGGCCGGGTTGATGACGCCGGTGGTATGCGTGAGCTACGGCGGCCCGCTGGAAGAACTGCGCACCCTGCCCGGCTACCGCGAGCTGCGCGACACCTGCGACCAGCACGGCGTGACGCTGATGGAAGCGCTGATGAGCCTGACCGGCATGGTCAACGTCGGCAAGGGCGCGGTGACCATCGGCTTCGCCGACGGACCACATGCTTTCTCGGCCTGATCCGCCGCGAATCGTGTACGGAATCACGACGCCGTTCGTGCAAGACTGCGCCACCTGAAAGGAGACTCCCATGCCCGTGTATTCGATTTCGCTGCCTGATCCGAGCAAGGCCCGCGGCAGCGATCCGCGCCTGTCCTTCACCGCCAGCGGCGCCGACGCTTTCGCCGAGCAGTTGCAGGCGGCGCTGCGCACCCCGGAGCTGTTCGAGCGCTGGAAGGCCACCCAGGACGAGCCCGATGACGTGGATCCGTCCCTGGGCGCCACGGACCCGGCCGCCACGGTCACCGGCCAGCAGGCCGACCTGCGCATCAACCTGCAGGCCACCACCACGTTGGCGGGCGATCTGTTCAAGCATCGCCTGCGCCTGCTGGCCGGCAGCAACTGGGAACTGCGCGACGTGCGCTGAGCCTTGGGCACGCCTGTCCTGTTGTCCTGGAGCGGCGGCAAGGATGCCGCCTGGGCCCTGCACGA
This sequence comes from Stenotrophomonas sp. Steno-C18, assembly GCF_056393195.1. Taxonomy (NCBI): domain Bacteria; kingdom Pseudomonadati; phylum Pseudomonadota; class Gammaproteobacteria; order Lysobacterales; family Lysobacteraceae; genus Stenotrophomonas; species Stenotrophomonas sp. Steno-C18. The sequence continues at coordinate 253,260 of NZ_JBWJOX010000003.1, forward strand.
ACTGCGCCAGCGCGACGAGGTGGAGGTCGTCGCGCTGCTGAGCACGCTGACCGAGGGGTATGACCGCGCGTCGATGCAGGGCGTGCGCCGCGAGGTGCTGCAGGCCCAGGCCGAGGCGGCCGGGCTGCCCCTGCTGGAGGCGTGGATCCCACAGGCCTGCGACAACACCCTGTACCTGCAGCGCATGGCCGACGCCCTGCTGCAGGCACGGCTACGTTGGCCCGGCCTGCACACCCTGGCGTTCGGCGACCTGTTGCTGGAGGACATCCGGCGGTGGCGCGAACAGCAATACGCACCGCTGGGCTGGCAGACGGTGTTCCCGCTGTTCGGCCGCGACACCGCACAGCTGGCGCGGCAGATGATCGCCGGCGGCCTGCGCGCCCGGTTGTGCTGCGTGGACAGCCAGCGGCTCGACCCCGGGTTCGCCGGCCGGGCGTTTGATGTCGCCCTGCTCGATGCCCTGCCCGGCACGGTCGACGCCTGCGGCGAGAACGGCGAATTCCACACCTGCGTCAGCGACGGGCCGATGTTCCTGCACCCCCTCACCCTGCACCAAGGACAGACCGTGCTGCGCGATGCGCGCTACGTCTATACCGACTTCCACCGCTAGCGCCGCCCTGGCGGTACCGCCTGCGACCGCACGGCGCCACGGGGGGCTTCCGTCAACAGGCGACCGGCCCGCCCAGTGCCCCGCGCACCATCACCCGGTTGCGGCCGGCGTGCTTGGCCGCATACAACGCGGCGTCGGCATCGGCCAGCAACTGCCCGCTGTCCGGCATGACCGGGGGATGCAGGAATGCCACGCCGATGCTGATGCTGACCGGCCCCTCCGGCAGGCGCAGGGCCTGCACCGCCACCCGCAGCCGTTCGGCCAACGCCAGCACCCCGTCCAGGTCGCACCCTGGCACGATCACCGCGAACTCCTCGCCGCCATAGCGCGCCACGCGGTCGGCCGCGCGTTGCACGGTCGCCTGCAACTGCGCCGCCACCGCCTGCAGGCAGCGATCTCCCGCCGGATGGCCGTGCGCATCGTTGAATGCCTTGAAGTGATCGATGTCCACCAGCAGCAGCGCCAGTTCGGTGCCGCTGCGCCGGGCCCGGTTCCATTCATTGCGCAGCGTCGCATCGAACTCGCGGCGGTTGGCCACGCCGGTGAGGCCGTCCTGCCGCGCCAGCTGGTCCAAGGCCGCCTGCCGCTCCAACAGGTGGATCTGCAGCAGCATGCTGCGCAGGCCGAACCCCAGCGTGGCGACCACGAAGCCGGCCAGGGCCAGCGGCCGTGCATGGTCCACCACCAGCGTGCCGACCACCAGCAGCAACAGCGGCAGGATCATCGGGCCACCGGCCTGCACCAGCCGTGACAGGCGCGAGTGCCGTGCCGGCGCCGGTACCAGTGCAGGCGCCGGCGCAAGCGCAAGCACCCCCAGCAGCAGGAATGGCAGGTCGATCAGCAGGTCGTTGTAGGCGCCGAAGGCGTCCTCCGACGTGAAGTGGTTGATGTAGCCGGCCACCAGCAGATAGGCCACCGCGTACAAGGCCAGCGCCCGGAAGAAGCTGCGCCGCTCGGGCACATCGCCGGCCAGCCACCGCACCACCGCGAAGCCGGCGATGCACAGGTTCTGGATGTCGAACATGTAACGCATGTTGGCCATCGCGTGTTCGTCGACATCGATGCGACCGGCGAAGAACCCGGCATGCACGAAGAACAGCACGCCCAGCAGTGCCGCCATCGCGGCGTCGATCAGGCTGATGCTCAGGCGCTCACGCCGCGCGCGGGCCAGGATGAACACCAGTGGCACGCCATACAGCACATACAGCAGCAGGCTGACGCGCGGGGTGACGTCGGCACGGCCCGCGCCCAGCGCATCGACCATGTTCAGGGCCATGCCACCGGCCCACAACAGCAACGCCAGTGCGGTGGCGCGCCAACCCGGTGCCGCGCGGTCACGCCGTGCCCGCCACAGGCAGGCCCCGGCAGCCAGCAGCGGTGCGAGCGTCAGGAACACGAACGAACCCGCGCCGGTCTCCCCCGGCCACAGGGTCATGACCAGGGCATGACAGGCCACATACAGCAGAACCAATACCACCGGCATGCATCCCCCGTCGACCAGGCCGCATGCACGGACGATAGCGCGGCCGTCGCCACGACCGCGTGATCCACACCCCCGAATGGCGTGCCGGCGAACGGCCGGCACCCATGTACCGCAAGGAACCTCGGGTCCCCGCCCCTCAGCCCTTCAGCGCGCGGGCGTGATGGACGATGTGCTCGCCGATGAAGCTGGCGATGAAGTAGTAGCTGTGGTCGTAACCGGGTTGCAGGCGCAGGGTCAGCGGATGGCCCACGGCGGCACATGCCGCCTGCAGCAACTGCGGACGCAACTGGGTCTGGAGGAATTCATCCGCGTCCCCCTGGTCCACCAGCAACGGCAGGCGCTCGGCTGCGTCGGCCACCAGTGCGGTGGCGTCGTACTGCTGCCACGCCATCGCGTCTTCGCCGAGGTAGGCGGTGAATGCCTTCTGCCCCCACGGCACCTGCGACGGTGCCACGATCGGCGAAAACGCCGACACGCTGCGGTAGCGCCCCGGGTTCTTCAGCGCGACAGTCAACGCGCCGTGCCCGCCCATCGAATGGCCACTGATCGCACGCGCGCCATTGGCCGGCAGGTTGGCTTCCACCCAGGCCGGCAGCTCGTCGACGATGTAGTCGTACATGCGGTAGTGCCGCGACCACGGCTCGCGCGTGGCATTGACGTAGAAACCGGCGCCCTTGCCGAGGTCATAGCCCTCGGCATCGGCCACCGCCTCGCCGCGCGGGCTGGTATCCGGGGCGACGATGATCACCCCGTGTTCGGCGGCATAGCGTTGCGCGCCGGCCTTGGTGATGAAGTTCTGCTCGGTGCAGGTCAGCCCGCTCAGCCAGTACAGCACCGGGCACGGGCCGTGCTCGGCCTGCGGCGGCAGGTACACGCCGACCGTCATCTCGCAGCCGAGCACGTCCGATGCGTGCCGGTAGACATCCTGCCAGCCACCGAAGCAGGCGCGGTGTTCGATGCGTTCGGCCGCCATCTCAGTTATCTCCCGATGCCGACGGCAACCGGATCTCGCAGGTCTTCAACGCCTCCAGGCTGCCCTTCACCTCGATGCGTGATTCGCTGGCCAGGCTGCCGATGCGCAGTACATAGAACGACTCCGGGATATCCTCGTACTCGTCGGGTGCCGCGATCAACACACCTGCGGCGACGAAGCCCGCATTCTTCCAGGTGTTACCCAACGACGACAGGATCGACTGATCGATCTTCACCAGGTCCTGCGCCTGCAGTCGCTCGATCGCCTCACGCGCGTCCTGGTTGTCACCCGTGTCGGCCAGCGCGGCGGCCAATGCTTCTTTGTTCAACATCGTGCTCACCTCAGTAATGAATGACCGAACGGATCGACTTGCCTTCGTGCATCAGGTCGAAGGCTTCGTTGATCTTGTCCAGTTCCATCGTGTGGGTGACGAACGGCGCCAGTTCGATGTCGCCCTTCATCGCGTCCTCGACCATGCCCGGCAACTGGCTGCGGCCCTTCACGCCACCGAACGCGGTGCCCAGCCACTTGCGGCCGGTGACCAGCTGGAACGGACGGGTGGAGATTTCCTGGCCTGCGCCGGCCACGCCGATGATCACGCTCTGGCCCCAGCCACGGTGCGCGCATTCCAGCGCCGCGCGCATCACATTGGTGTTGCCGATGCACTCGAAGCTGTGGTCCACGCCCCAGCCGGTCATTTCCACGATCACCTGCTGGATCGGCTTGTCATGGTCCTTCGGGTTGACGCAGTCGGTGGCACCGAACTGCCTGGCCAGCTCGAACTTGGACGGGTTGGTGTCGATGGCGATGATGCGCCCGGCCTTGGCCTGGCGTGCCCCCTGGATCACCGCCAGGCCGATGCCGCCGAGGCCGAACACGGCCACGCTGTCGCCCTCGGCCACCTTGGCGGTGTTGTGCACCGCGCCGATACCGGTGGTGACGCCGCAGCCCAGCAGGCAGACGTGCTCCGGATTGGCTTCCGGGTTGACCTTGGCCAGCGACACCTCGGCCACCACGGTGTACTCGGAGAAGGTCGAGCAGCCCATGTAGTGGTAGATCGGCTCGCCGTTGTAGGAGAAGCGGCTGGTGCCGTCCGGCATCACGCCCTTGCCCTGCGTCGCGCGCACGGCGGTGCACAGATTGGTCTTGCCGCTCTTGCAGAACAGGCACTGGCCGCACTCGGCGGTGTACAGCGGGATGACGTGGTCACCCGGCTTCACCGAGGTCACGCCCTCGCCCACCTCGACCACGATGCCGGCGCCTTCATGGCCGAGCACGCACGGGAACAGGCCTTCCGGATCATCGCCGGACAGGGTGAAGGCATCGGTGTGGCAGACGCCGGTATGGGTGATCTTGACCAGCACTTCGCCCGCCTTGGGCGGGGCGACGTCGATCTCGACGATCTGCAGCGGCTGGCCCGGGCCAAAGGCGACGGCGGCACGTGATTTCATGGGGTTCTCCTGCGCAATGATGGAGCGCGGCACGACGCACCGCGCACTGATTTGAAGGGGTTACTTGAGATAGGAGCGGATCAGGCTGGACATCTCGGCCACGCGCGTGGCGCGCTGCGCATCGGACTGCGCGGGCTGGCCGAATTCCTCGCGCAGGTGCGCCTCCATCACCTCGGACATCAGCCCGTTGACGGCACCGCGGATGGCGGCGATCTGCTGCAGCACCGGGTTGCAGTCCGCCCCGGCCTCCAGCGCGCGCTCCAATGCATCGCACTGGCCCCGGATGCGTTTGACCCGGGCCAGCACCTTCTTCTTTTCCTCGGGCGAGTGCGGCACCGGCCGGCCCCTATCCTGTACTGGGGGATAGTATATTGAGGTGACCCCGGGAATGCCAATGACCTCTTGGCTGGCTGCAGTCATCGGCAAGCGCGCCCAGCAAGGCTGACGCTACCGGGACGCCCCCCTGCCCGATCAGGCCGGTTTCCCGGCCTTGTGATGCGCGACAAGCGCATTGGCATGGCCGTGGCCAAGCTTGTGCTCGGCCTTGAGGAAGGCCACCTGTTCCATGTGCTTCCGGTCCTGGACGGTGTCCAGCAGCGCGAGCCAGTGCGCCACCGGCTTTCCGTAGGTCTTCTCGATGGACGGGAAGTAGGACGCCGGGCCCTTGACCTTGGTATCTGTCGTCATGAACGCTCCTCGTTGTTGTGGTGAGGCCGGCGATCCACCCCCTTGGCGGACCTGACCGTGCTTCTTCTTCCCCGACGAATGAGAGGGCCCGGAATCGACACTCGATTCCATGGATACATGCGCCCCCGCGGTCGGTTTCATTCGCGGAGCTCTTCTCCTCGCCCGTAGGGCCCGTGCACCTGCTGCCTGATCCAGTGCGCAGGCCCGCCCTCCTCCAAACGTCGCCCCCCCCTTCGGATGATGCCCGAGCCGGAATCCTTCATGGCCAACACCCATCAGTCGCATCATGTACAGAAACAGCCTTGACGGATTCAGCTTCCCATCCGTGGATTGCCGGCCTGCATCCATCGTGACGTGCTAGCATGAAATCGCTGGCATGGCCCGCTACGCGCGCTTTGCGCAACTGTCTGGATTGTTGCCCACTTCGCTCCCTTTCATGCGTTACCTGCCCAGATGCATGGGCGGTCGCTCGGCGGAGTGCGCGATGCCCGGCTATACGACACGCAATGTGAAGGTCACCGTCGGTGGCCAGTCTTACCTGCTGCGCATCCTCAGCGACAAGCAGCAATTCAGCGATCCGGACGGCCATGGCGAACGCCTTGGCATTTCCTCGGCGCAATGGAGCCTGTTCGGCCAACTGTGGCCATCCGGACACGTGCTTGCCCAGGCCATGTCCCGCTTCGACATCCAGGGCAAACGCATACTCGAGCTGGGTTGTGGCATTGGCCTGGCCAGCATCGTGCTGATGCAGCGAGGTGCCGATGTGATTGCTTCGGACATGCATCCGTTGGCCGAACCGTTCCTCGCCTACAACGCCGCACTGAACGCACTACCTGCCGTGCACTATCGCCAACTACGCTGGGACAGGGAACTGCCCGCGCTTGGCACGTTTGACCTGATCATCGCCAGCGACGTGCTCTACGAGCGCGCGCAGACCGACTTGATGGCCGATGTCATCCTGCGTCATGCCAAACCCAGCGCTGAGGTGGTCATCACCGACCCCGGCCGGGGCAACAGCGCACGCTTCAGCCGGATGCTGGAACAGCAGGGCTTCGCCTTCCTGTCGACAAGATGCCCGATGGATGATGCCGATACCGAGCCTTTCCGCGGACAGCTGCTTCATTACTCGCGCGGCATGACCGCGGTGGCGACATGAACCGGGTCGAGCGCGAGAAGCGCGCCAAGATCACCTGCGCCACATGCGATGCGCTGTGCTGCCAGCTCACCGTGGTTCTGGATGAGAAGGATGACGTGCCCGCCCACCTGACCACGCATCTTCCCGGCGGCCTGCATGTCATGGCCAAGGATCAGGAGGGGTGGTGCGTTGCCCTGGACGGGCTGCACATGCAGTGCCGCATCTACGCCAGCAGGCCAACCGCCTGCCGATCCTTCGTGATGGGCGGCCCCTACTGTCGCGCCGAGCGCGACGAACATGCCCGGCAGGGCGCTCGCACGATCGCATTGCAACTTATATGAGGAGCACTCCATGGCGACACCTCCCCGCAAGTCGGCCCGCTACCCCGCAGTGAAGACCACTCCGTTCTTCAGCCCGAACGTGCAGAAGCACGACCTGAGTCGTGAGCGCATCGCCGAAGACATGGCCGCATTCCGAAGCGCCGGTGGAAAGATCGAGGTGCTCGGCAATACGCCCTTCCGGATGAAGACCTCGCCGGACAAATCCGCGGCCAACCCGCAGGCGCCGCCCACCGCAGCCGGTGACAGCGCCACGCCCGCCAGGTCGCACAAGCGCAAGTAATCAGCTGGGCCGGGCGCGTGTGCCCGTCCACGCCGCTGCCGGAATCGCATCCGTTCCTGGCGCAGGCCGCGTGCACCGTGGGCTGGCATGCGTGCCGGGCCGCGGATCCGGGCTGCCATGTCACCGGTAGAACATGACTTCCATCACATTCCTGTCGACAAATGCGCGGGATATGCATGGTTGGCACGTCATACCGCGCTGACCTGGTGCATCAGCCCTCTCCGTCCGGAACAACACCGCATGAAGCACGCCGCTATCGTCAACTGCATCGTTGCAATCGCCCTTTCCAGCGCGTCGGTGGCCTGTGCTACTTACGACGACTCAGCAATGAACCAAGCCTGCAATGACTCGGTTTTCGTGAAGGACCTCCCGCCCCAGGTCGCCGCCCGGGAAAGCAAGTGCCGCTCCGCGCAGGTCTGGTCGTCCAATCGTGCCGAAGATGACAAACCGATCGACTTCGGGGGCAAGAAGGACTAACCGCCCACCGCACGCAGGCACCACCGGGCGCCCATCCCCTGATGTGGCGCACCGGCCTGCAAGCACGCATGCCCGGGTGGCGCACCTGGCGGGATCACCGGAACGCGTCCATCAGAAGATAGGTTCCCGGGGCACGCTGGTATTGGTCGATCAAGGGCACCAGCCGCCGGAAGTGCTCCGTACTGCAATGCGCGTCCAGCGCTGCACGGTCCGGCCACTCTTCGATGAAGACGAAATGCCCCGGATCCTTTTCGTCGACGTACAGCGCGTAGGAGATGCACCGTGGCTCCTGGCGGGTGCGCTCGACCAGCTCGCGATAGAGCGGTGCGACCGTCGCGATGTGTTCGGGCTTGATGAAGTCCTGGGCAATCACCTTGAGCACTGCATTGTCATCCTGTGTATCGACATGGGTACCGGCCCACTGCGCGTGCCCCGTGCAAGTCGACCGATGATAGGCCAGTGCCGCGTGCAATACGCCGGGATTTCCGGGGTTGGCGATCCGATACTGCGACAACCACGACAGGATGCCTGCGGATGCCGGGTATCGGTGCCGACCGGGCAAGCTGCATGTACCTGCCCGAAGCGCCACCACGCTGCTGATACTCTTGCCGCTCCCGGATACCCCACCGCTCCCGATGCCAGACGCCCCGCCCCCGCAGTACCGGCTCGACGACCTGCGTATCGACGTGGCTCGCCAGCGGGTGACGCGCGAGGACGGGCAGCTGCTGGACGTGAGCGGGCTCAGCTTCCGCCTGCTGCACTACCTGCTCACGCAAGGCACGCGCGTGGTGGGCTTCGATGAGCTGATCGCGCAGGTCTGGGCACCTGCGCATGTCAACGAGAAAACCGTGACCCAGCGCGTGCGCCTGCTGCGGCAGGCACTGGGCGAGGACGGCCGGCAACCGCGCTACCTGCGCTCTGTGCGCGGCCAGGGCTACCAGCTGTGCAGCGAACCTTCGCTCGACGCGCCACCACCGCCGGCCCCCGCGCACGCGCGACGCGGCTTGGTCATTGCCGGTGCCATCGTGTTGTTGGCGGCAGCAGGCATCGCCTGGTGGCAATGGCCCGACGCCGGCAACCCGGCGCACTCCCCGCTACTGCAGCGCGCCGACTACTACGCCGGCATCGGCCAGCGTGACAACAACGAACGCGCGCTTGCGCTGTACCACCAACGCCTGCAGGAAGCGCCGGATGACGCCCTGGCCACGCTGGGCGCGGCACGCGCCCTGGCCGCGCGCCTGTGCCTGTACAGCGGCAGCCGCGACGATGCCGACCAAGCCCAGGCGATGGCCGAAGCGGTGATCGCCCGCCAGCCGCGGCTGGCTGCCGCGCATGCGGTGCTGGCCTATGCCCATGACTGCCGCGGCGCGGTCGATGCGGCCATCGCCGGCTACGAGCGCAGCGTGCAACTGGATCCCGACGCCGATGCCAGTCGCGCCTCGGCGGCCTACCTGTACGCCCGGCAGGGTCGCCTGGCCGATGCACTCGACGCCAATCTCGCCGTGCGGCATCCCGGGCAGGTGCGCTTCTGGGAGCTGCAGGTGGCCTCAAACCTCGACCTGCTCGGGTACGCCGCCGCAGCCGAAGCACGCTACCGGCGCAGCTTCCAGCTGTACCCGGACAACGTGTTCTCCAACCAGGCCTGGCCCACGTTCCTGTTCGAACATGGGCGCATGGAGGAGGCCCGTGCGGCACTGGCCGAAGCACGGGCGCGTGGCACCGCGCATGCTGGGTTGCACCTGCTCGGTGCGGAACTGGCACTGCTGCAGGGCGATGCCCACGGCGCGCAGGTGGAAGCAGGCAAGGCACGGGCACTGAAGCCGCACGCCAGCCTGCCGCGGACGGTCGCCTGGATCACCGGTGCCGCCGTCCGGCCTACGTCGGCCGAACTGTTGGTGCAATCCAACGCCCTGCGCGAGGGCCTGCAGGGCAGCGATGCCTTCGATGGCATCGACGCCGCCCTGCTGGCCGACCTCGCCGGTGACCGCAGCGCTGCATTGGCAGCGCTGCAGGCAGCCGTTGCCGCGGGCTACCGCGATGCCAACTACCTGCGCGTGTCACCGCTGCTCGCGGGCCTGCGCAGCGACCCCGGCTTCACGCCGGTGCTGGCAACGATCACGTCCGCCGTCGCCGCCGAGCGGGCACGCATCAACGCGTCCGGGCGGTTGCCGGCCGACGCGAAGGACGTCACGGCAACGCGCTGAGGATGTAGTCCTGCAGCAGCTTGCGGGTTTCCTGGTGCATGCCGCGCTGGTTGTAGCGGGTGCGCGTGACCACGACCACCAGTTGCTTGTCCGGCACCACGAACACCGCATTGCCACCATTGCCTGACATCGTCCACGCATGCAGCTCCTGCGTGCCCATGGTGATGGTGAAGCGCCACATCTGGTAGCCGTAATCGGCGTCGAACGGGGTCTGTGCGCGCACCTGCATCATCGCCTGCACCCAGCCCGGCGACAGCACCTGTCGTCCGTTCCAGCGACCACCGTCGGCCAACAACTGGCCGAGCCTGGCCAGATCGCGGCTGCGGTACTCGGTGCCACCGCCGCCCATGCCGACGCCTTCGGAGGCGTGTTGCCAGACCGAGCCGCTGATGCCCAGCGGGCGCTCCAGCGCGTCTGCCGCGAAGCGCTCCAATGGCATCGCGCTGGCGCGCTCGACGATGGCGCCGAGCAGGAACGAATTGGCGGTGCAGTAGGCGAACGCACGGCCGTGCGGACTGTCCGCCGGTCGCTTCACCCACGGCGCGTAGCCGCGTTCGGGCAGGTCCAGGGTGAAGCCGGTCCAATCGGCGCTGACATACATGCGCTCCTCATGCCCGGCCGAGTATTCGTTGTTGTCATCACATTCCCACTGCGCGCTCATGCTCAGCAGGTCCTCGACGGTGGTGGCGTCCTTGAACCTGCCCGGGTGCGCGGGCGTGCGCTCGGGGAAGAAGCCAAGCACCTTCGCGTCGACCCCGGTGATCAAGCCACGGTCGATGGCCGCCCCGACCAGCATCGCGGTCACGCTCTTGGTCAACGAGCGGGTGTTGTGCAGGGTCGTGCGGTCGGCACCGTTGAAGTAGGCCTCGTGTACCAGCTTGCCGCGGTGGACGACCAGCACGCTGGTGGTGTCGGGCGCCTCGCCGCCACGGATCGCGGCATCCAGCGCGGCAAGGCGAGTGGCATCCAGGCCCTGGCTGGCGGGGTCGGCGACGGTCCAGTCAGGGGACGTGGAGGCCGCGGCGGAGGCGGCCAGGGAGGGAACGAAGGAGGCAAGGACGGCAAGCAGGGCGAGGCGGATCAGGCGGGGCATGGAGGCGCTCCAGGTAGGGAGCGCCCAGCCGACCATGGCCCCGAATGAAATGCCTGATGTGCGGATGAAGATTAATGAAGTCGTTTCCAATCAAACGGTTGCACCGCATTCGCGCTCACTGGGATCAGCCAGCGAGCCAGGCGTCCGTCGAGGTCACGCGCGCATAACCGAAGGCGAAGGCCGCCATCATCGCCGCATGCACCTGCGCCGCCGGGGCGGTGACGCCGTTGAACGCCAGGTCCAGCGTGGCGCAGGCATCGTGCAGCACGGTGACCGTGTAGCCGAAGTCGGCGGCGGCCCGCACGCAGGCGTCCACGCACATATGGCTCATCGCACCGATGACGACCACCTCGCCAACACCGCGGGCATCCAGCTGCTGCTTCAGGTCGGTGTCGCGGAACGCATTGACGAAGTGCTTTGTGATCACCGGCTCGCCTTCCCGCGGGGCGACGGCGGCCTGTATCTCCACCCCGTCCGAGCCCGGCACGAAGATTGGCGCTTCGTTGCTGGCCGATTCGTGGCGGACATGCAGCACCGGGATGCCGGTGCGGCGGGCTTCGGCGATGACCGTCACCGCATGAGCGACGGCGGCCTCGATGCCGGTGAGTGGCAGCTTGCCGGTGGGCAGGTATTCGTTCTGCAGATCAATGACGATGACGGCGCGCTTGTGCATGGGGCTCCCGGTTCACGTATGGAAAACGTGGGAGAATTTTCCGCCGCCGGCCGCACGCAGCGAAGGGGCATTACCGACATTCTTGAGGGCTGCACCGACAGATGCACCACGACCGCCACATCGAGATCGGGATACTGCGCTACCCCGGCGCACAACTGGCGGCCGTACTCGGACTGGCCGACCTGCTCGCCCTGGCCGCCAGGATCGCCCACCGTCACGCGCCCGCAGGACCGCCGCAGCTGCATGTCACCCAATGGCATATCGCCGTACCGGGGCAGCGCCCAGCGCCGGATGCACCTTCCCCCGCGCAGGGCAGCCTGCGACCGCACGTATTGATCCTGCCGCCGAGCCTGGAGGAACCACCCACCGCCGAGGCGGCCGCGCCCTACCTCGATTGGCTGCGTGGCCTGCATGACACCGGCAGCACGCTCGCCTCGGTCTGCGCCGGGGCCTACCTGCTGGGCGAAACCGGGCGCATCGATGGCCGCACCATCACCACCAACTGGGCGTTCAACGACAGCTTCGCCAGCCGCTTCCCTGCGGTGCGGCTGGACACCGACCAACTGGTCATCGACGACGGCGACATCCTGACCGCCGGCGGGGCGATGGCCTGGATCGACCTGGGCCTGCGCCTGGTGGAGCGCTACCTCGGCGCGGCGGTGATGCTGGACACCGCACGCACCCTGCTGGTTGATCCGCTCGGACGCCAGCAGCGTTACTACAGCAGCTTCGCGCCCCGCGTCTCGCATGGCGATGCAGCGGTGCTGGCAGTGCAGCAATGGCTGCACGAAACACATGCCAAGGCGGCGGCCCTGCCCGAGCTTGCGGGCCGCGCCGGGCTGGAGGAGCGCACCTTCCTGCGCCGTTTCCAGAAGGCCACCGGCATGACCGCCACCGAGTACGGGCAGCGCGTGCGCGTGGCCCATGCACGCGACCTGCTGCAGTCCACCCGGCTGCCACTGGAACGCGTGGCCTGGGACGTCGGCTACAGCGACCCGGGCTCGTTCCGCAACGTGTTCCACCGCATCGTCGGCCTGACCCCGGGCGAGTACCGGCGGCGGTTCAACGCGGGCTGAGGTCCTCAGCCTTCCAATCCGGATTTGAGCCGGTCCAGCAGGGTCAACGCATGGGTGGTGTACTGGCTGATCCAGCGCTCGTGGATGTGCTTGATGGGCAGCGGATTGAGGTGGTTCCAGCGTTCGCGCCCTTCGCGCTGGACGATCACCAGGTCGGCCGCTTCCAGCACCTTCAGGTGCTGCATGACCGTGCAGCGGTCCATGTCGTCGAATGCCTCGCACAGCATGCCGGTGGTGCGTGGCTGCGCCTTCAGGCAGTCGAGCAGCGCCCGCCGCCGGGGGTGGGCCAGCGCCTTGAAAACCGTGTCTTCCGCATCGCCATCCATCATGTTATATATTTATAACACATAGCCACCCAGTGCAAGAGGAGCAGTGCCATGAAGCCTGAATTCCGGGTATCCGCACGCATCGCCAAGCCGGTCAGCGCGGTGTTCGATGCGGTCGTGAATCCTGAAACGCTCAGCGCGTACTTCACCACCCTGGGCGGCGCCAGCGCACCGCTGGTGGCCGGTACGACGGTGCTGTGGTGGGGCGACGTGCCGGTGGACGTGGCCGAGTTGATACCGGACAACCGCATCGTCCTGCATTGGGATGGCCCCCGCGCCGCCGATGGCACCGCCACCTACAAGACCCGCATCGAAATGAACTTCACCGCACTCGATGGCGACGCCACCCTGGTCACCATCGCCGAGACCGGTTGGCATGAGGACGTGCAGGGCCAGCGCAGCGCCTACATCAACTGCGAAGGCTGGTCGCAGATGCTCAGCTGCATGAAGGCATTCCTGGAGTACGGCATCAACCTGCGCGCGGGCTACTACCCCAGCGAACTCAATGGCGAACCGGCGCGCGCGCCGCTCGTGGACGACGAATAGAACCCCGGAGCATCCGCCATGCATACGACCTTCCAGGGCGGCATCGACATCGCCATCAAGGTGCCGCCGCATCAGTACGAGGCAACGCTGCAGTTCTACCGGGACGTCATCGGCCTGACCCCCATCACCGACAAGCTGCCGGACATCGGCTTCGCGCTGGGGCCGACCCGGCTGTGGATCGCCGAAGCACCGGGAATGAGCCAGGCCGAAGTGTGGCTGGAGCTGTTCACCGAGCGCTTCGAGGACGCCGCGGCACATCTGGCCAAGGCCGGCGTCGTCCGCTGCGACGCCATCGAACCCCTGCCGGAAGGCTTCCGGGGTGGCTGGATCACCAACCCCGCCGGCATCGTCCACATGGTCCGCGAGCCGGATGCGTGGTGACCGGCGTGGCAGCGGTGCCAGGAGGCTGCGTGTTCAATCCAGCCCGAGCTCCTGCCGCAATGCCGCGACATGGGCACGGCCAACGGTAAGCGCCGCACCGTCGCTCAGCACCAGCCAGTAGCGACTGCCCGAGCCGGCATGCAGGCTACGTACATGGCGCAGGTTCACCAGGTAGGAGCGGTGGCAACGCACGAAATCGGGGGGCAGCACCGCGCCCAGGCCGGCGAGCGACTTGTCGTGCAGTTCGCTGCGCCCGTCGGACATGTGCAGTTCGCTGTAGTCGCCATCGGCACGGATCCACATGACATCCGCCAGTTCGACCAGGGCCGTGCCCTGGGCCCGCCAGATGCCGAGATAGCGGGCGCGACCGGAGCGGTAGCGCCCCACGTCCAGCAACCGCTGCAGGGCCTGGCCCAACCGCTCGCGCGAGAACGGCTTGGGGACGAAATCCAGCACGCCATGCTCGAACGCCTGCAATGCACGCTCACGATGCGCCGAGACCACCACGCAGTGGTAGCGCCCGGACACGGCCTTCCGCAGCAGTTCAAAGCCGTCCTCGCCGCCAAGATTGAGGTCCAGCAACAGGCCGTCGTAGACGCTGCGCCCCAGCCTGTCGCCCGCGGACTCCAGGTCCTCCACCACATCGAAGCGTGCGCGGGCACCGGCCAGCTCCGCGCACAGGCGCAGAAGGCGTTGGCGTACCAGCGGCTCATCCTCGACGATCAGGATGCGCATGGCAGCTCGATCCGGCCACGCCAATCGGCGCCATCGGCCCCTTGGGTGAACTGCCAGCGGCCGGGCCAGGCGACCTCCAGGCTGGCCTCGATGTAGCGCGTGCCGGTTCCCCTGCCGCGATGTGGCGATGATCCGCGCACACTCCGCAGCTCCAGGACCCAACGGTCATTCTCCCGATGCACGCGCAGACGGAACGGATGCTGCGCGCAGGCGACGGCCCCGGCATGGGTCAATGCGTTCTCGACCTGGGCGTGCAGTACGCCGGGGGGCAACGACACGCCAATGTCGGCGGCCTCCACCTCCAGCGCGATGGGCCGATCCAGCGCCAGGCCAACGATGTCCAGATGACTGCGGCACAGCGCCAGCTCATCGGCCAGGGGCACGCTCGGCCGGGCGCTGCTGTCGCGAAGGCGATCGAACTGGTCAGCCAATGATTCAACCATCCGGCTGGCGCGTGGCGGCTCGCGTTCGATCAGTTCCTGCAGGCAGGTCAGCGTGTTCATGAGCCAATGCGGCTGGATGCCCCGTTGCAGCAGTTGCAGCGACAGCTGCGCGCGCTCCTCGCGCAGTCGCGCGTTGTTGCGGTCCAGCGCACGCAGTTGCGCGGCGTGCCGCAGCAGCAGGAAGACCATCAGCACCGACAACAACAGGAAGTACGGCCCATCAAGGAACGCACCGCGTTCGATCGCCAGGGCCATCGCACCGGCCAGCAGCAGGGCCAGGATCGGCCAGCGCTCCTCCCGCGCTTCACGGGCGCGCAGCAAAACCCCCGCCGAGGCCAACAGGCTCAGCAGCAGCACCACGGTGGAGCGGGCGTCGAAGCTGGGCATGAAGATCGCCGCTGCCACCAGGCCCGCCAGGTACACGGCACAGGCACCGGCTGGCACGGCAACACGGAAGCGCTGGGCCAGGTAGGCCGGCAACAACGCCGCCGCGGCCACGTGCAGGCACAGCAGGGCGAGCAGGCGTGGGCCATGCCACGGATAGGCATAGCCCAGCAGCGACCGCCACGCCTCCACAATCGGCAACACCAGGCCGACCGCGCACAGCACCAGCAGCAGGCGCGTGTCCGCCGTGCGCGGACGCCCACGCTGCACCGCCAGGAAGTACAGGCATGCCGCCGCCAGTGCCCCCATGGCGAACGCCGCGATCAACCAGGGCCGGAGCAGATGGCCAAACAGCAGCTCCGGCGGTGCCACCACGGCAACCGCATCGGCGCTGCGCAGCGCGATGCCCTGATGGTGGCTGGAGGCAAGTACCAACAATTCGTCCACGCCCGCGTCAGGAGATGCAGGCAGTATCCGGACGATGTCGACGCGGCCGGGGTGCTCTGCTTCGGCGGTACGGCCCACGACGCCGTTGCCCGGCAAGGGCTGCCCGTTCCAGTACAGCTGGCTGGCACCGCGCAGCGACAGGCGAAGTGCACGGCTGGCCCCGTGCTGTTCCCCCGGCGTCCCCGAGTGCCAGCGCAGCCAGTACGGCCCCCGCCAACCGGCCAGGACGCCCTGGTCCAGTGGGCGCCAGTCCGCCGTGGCTGGCGGGTGCCGCGGCAATGCCCCGGACGCCGGCAGCACCGCCGGCGCCATCTCACCGTCCAACACCTGCACCTTGGCCATGTCCGGCGTAGCAACGGCCATCCACGCCGCAACGGCGGCGGTCAGTACCGCGAGTACGGCCAGGGTCCGGAAGATCTGCATGCGCCCATCGTATCGGCTGGGCGGAGACATTGGACGGCCAGCTGGAGACGTTGGGCGGACCGGCGCGGCCGGATCGACGCGTACGGGGCGATGGTGGTCACGCCCCCTGCACCCGGTACCACTTCCGCCGTCGTCAGGGCCAGTTCCACACCCACGCTTGCCCACAACCGGAGTCCGCCATGTCCCGCACACTGCGCACCGTTCCCCTCGACCGTCGCCCATCCCCGCATCGGGCCGGCGTACTGGCCACCCTGTGCCTGGCCCTGGCCGCAACTGCAGCGGCACCGGCAGCAGCCGGCAATGCCCCGACGCCGCTGGTGTTCTCCCCCTATGCCATGGTCACCAAGAGCCACGGCACGATTGCCACCGAGGAGGCCTTCCTGGAGGTGCCGCGCCGACACAGCGAGCCCGACGGGCCACGCATCCGCCTGCGGGTGGTGCGCTTGCCCGCCACCGGCGGCGATGGCCGCGCCGCACCGGTGGTCTACCTGGCCGGCGGCCCGGGTGGATCGGGTTTCGGGACGGCGCTTGGGCCGCGCTGGCCGGTGTTCGATCGCGTCCGTCGCCAGACCGATGTCCTGCTGCTCGACCAGCGCGGCACGGACTTCTCGGAAATGCCCCCGGAATGCTCGCACGCACATCGCTTCGCCGACGCCGAGCCATTGCAGCGTGAGGCCGCATTGGCCGCGCTGCGCAGTGCAGCCACCGAATGCATCAACGAATGGCGCAATGCCGGCGTCGATCTCGGCGCGTACACCACCGCCGAAAGTGCCGACGACATCGACGACCTCCGGCGCGCCATGGGGCTGCCGCGCATCAGCCTATGGGGCATGAGCTACGGCACGCACCTGGCCCTGACCACGGTTCGCCGCCACGGCCCGCAGCTTGAGCGGGTGGTGCTGATGGGAACCGAGGGCCCGGACGATACGATCAAGCTGCCGCTGGCGGCGGACACGCTGCTGGCAGACCTGTCCACGGTCGCGCGCAAGGACGGCTTCGACGACCTGCAAGGCGCCGCCCGACGCGTGCTGGCAAGCTTGCGCCAGCACCCCGTGCAGGCAAGCAGTACGTTGCATGGCGGCAGAACCGTCACCATCGGCGAGTTCGATGCGCAGATCGCCATCGCAAACGCGCTTGGCCGGCGCTCGACGCAGCGGATGCTGCCACTGCTGCTGCGCGAAGCCGAAGCAGGTGACTACACGTTGCTGGCCGGGTTCGTGCTGATGATGCGCGAGGACATGGGCAGCTTCCGCGCCATGCCGTTGGCGATGGACGTTGCTTCCGGACAGAGCCCGCAACGGCGCGCACTGGTCCAGGCGCAGGCACGCGAAAGCCTGTTTGGCGACGCGTTGAACTTCCCGCTTCCGGAACTGGCGGACGGCCTGGGGTTGGCCGACCTGGGTGAAGCATTCCGTGCGCCGCTGCGCAGCGATATCCCGACGTTGTTCATCAGCGGCACGCTCGATGGCCGGACCCCGCCGGCCAATGCCCAGGCCTTGCTGCCCGGCTTCAGCAAGGGCCAGCACCTGCGCGTACGCGGCGCCAGCCATGACAACGAACTCTGGCTGGGCAACGCCGCCATCGCCGACCGGATCGCGGACTTCCTCGCCGGCCGGACGGTCAGCGCGGACGCACTGGACGTGCCATTGCCCGTGTTCATCACGCGCAAAAGCGAGCTGTAGTAGCGCTCCGTGCAATGCCGGTCGCCGATCGGCATTGCACGCTTCCGCAGCGCGCCCCGATCAGCCCATGCCCCGCACCGCGCTCACACGCGCTGCAGGCGAAGATTGCGCCAGGTGGGCACCGGCCCGCGGAAGTCCACCGCCTCGCCGTCGCTGGTAAAGAACAGGCCGGGCTCGGTTTCAACGACCAGCCGTGTTCCATCCAGGTACAACCACCCCGAGCGCCGCTCCACCTCAACCACCATCGAGGAGCGGCCCCATTGGTCGATGCGGTAGCGGCCCAGCCAACGATCCCACTGCGGCGTGTCCGGACCGCGTGGCAGGTCCGGGCCGTCATTGTGGTCAAGGCTCTCCTCGCCCGATGCACATTCAAGATGCGCTGGCTGGTCGCCGGTGGCAGCGTGGTAGCGATAGCTGACCACCTCACCCTCCGCATCCACCGTGAACACCGCATCGACATCCATCACGCCGAGCGCGACACCGGGCTCGCCCTCCGTTCGATGCAGGTGCAGGCGTCCCTCGTCATCGCTGCGGATCTGCGCGCGCACGTTGCGGCCGATCCAATGGCCAGCGAAGGTACGCACCCGCGCCGGGGTCGGCTGGATCGTGGCCAGCGCCGAGGCTGGCAACCGCGGTGCACGTGGCCCGAAGCGGGCCGCCAGCAGTTGATCGATCAGCGCGTCACCAAAGCGATAGCCGGCCGAGGTGGCGCGATTGAACATGGCTGCGAAGCCCACACCCGCTTCCTCGCAGTAGGTGAACACGCAACCGAAGCCAAAACCTCCGCCTCGATGGTGCAGCAGGCGCACCGGGCTCTGGCCGTAGCGTCGCTCGGTACGCATCACGCCCAGCCCGTAGTCACCGCCCAGCCCGAAGCCGTGCATCTGGTTCCATGACGCCGGCGCCAGCAGCTGGCGGCCCGCGTGGCGTCCGCCGGAAAGCATGAACGCCAGGTAGGTCGCCATGTCGCGGGCACTGGTCCACACCCCGCCGGACACGAGCAGCGGCGTCACCGAAGGCACTTCCGCATGGCCCTCCTGGAGACCGCGCGCGCGGTTGGCGCGCGCCTGGTGGACCGCCGCGTCGGCGGTGCTGTCCTGCATGCCGAGCGGCGCGAACAACCGCCTCTGCAGCCATTGCGCATACGGCATGCCCACGGCCCGCTCCAGGATATGCCCGGCCAGGTCGAAGCCGAGGTTCGAGTAGCGGTAACGCTCACCCACCGGGAAGCGTAGCCAGGTCTTCTCGATGCTGCGCACGTGCGTCTCGAAATCGGGAGAAGCGGCCTCATAGTTGTTGCCCACCGGTGCTTCATGGGTGAAGCCGGCGCGGTTGGCCAACAACAGGCGCAGGGTGATCCGCTCCTGCGGCGCGCGCTCGAAGCGGCTGTTCACCGTGAACGTCGGCAGGTAGCGGGTGATGGGCGCATCCAGATCGAGCAGGCCATCCTGCACCGCCAGCAGCACCGCGACGGCGGCGAAATGCTTGGAGGTGGACTGGATGCTGAAAAGCGTGCGGGCATCGACCGCCTGCCCGTCCACGTCGGTGGTGTGGCCAAACCCTTCCACCCACTGCGGCGTCCCATCCTGCACAAGGCAGACCGCGGTCGCGCCGATCCTGCTGCCGGCCATGGCGGACACGATGGCGCTGCGCTCTCCATCGATGAGTGAAGCCGTGCCGGCAGGTGCCGCGGCGGCGAAGGCGGCACTGGCAGGAACCAGGCCCACGGCCGGCAGCGCGGCCGTGCTGGCCAGGAAGGAGCGGCGATTGAGCGTGTAAGCCATGGATGCACCTGCCCTCTGCAAAGGGGCGATGCTTGCACTCCAGCAGCGCGCGGACATGTGTCGTTGGACACAGAAGCGGAAACTCCCCCGATTGCTGTCGCCCAACCACACCAGCTCGATGTCTCCGATCATCGCCTGCAGCGAGGCTGCGCCATGCCGGCACCCTCACCGGCCCCGGAGCATTCTCAGGGCTGACTGGCCTTGGCCAGCGTCTGCTCGAATTCCTGGCTGAACTGCCGCACCAGCCGCGGCAGCAACGCCGGATCGATGAATGCATCATCGTCCCCGCGCGCACGCTGCTGCTCCCGCTCCAGTACCTCGGCCACCGACGGGTGGCTGGTCAGCACGATGTCGGCGCGCATCACCGCCAGCTTGGCGAAAGTGGCGCGGTAGTCCTCGACGATGCGGGGATAGGCACGATTGCCGACCAGGGTATTGCCGGCCACGGTGATGCTGCACAGGAACAGCACCTCGCGCGGCGTGCCCCGGTCGTTCACCGTCATGCTCCAGCTGGTGCAGCCACGCGTATGCCCCGGCGTCAGGTGCGCGGTCAGTTCGACATCGCCCAGGCGCACCCGTTCGCCGTCGCTGACCACCTGGTCGACCCGGATCGGCTCGAATGGCTGGATGCCGTAGTTGTTGTCGCCCTGGTTGCGTCCGTTTTCCAGGGCCCAGCGGTCACCCTCGCTGGCGATCATGCGCGCGCCGGTGTCGCGCTTGATCCGCGCCATCGCACCGACATGGTCGGCATGGGCGTGGTCGCTGATCAGCAGCTTCACCTCGGCCAGGCGTACGCCCAGGCTCTCGATGTTGCGTTCGATCAGCGCCGCGTTCTCCGGTAGGGTGGCATCCAGCAGGATCGCCCCCGCCTCCGTGGTGATGAGGTACGCGGACAATCCTTCGGTACCGACGTAGTGCACGTTGCCTGCGACCTGGAAGGGCGCGACCGGTGCCGACCATTCCGCCGGATCGGCCGCCAGCGCCGGCCAGATGCTGGCCGCGGCCAGTGCGGTGGCGAGGATGCCAAACCCGTTGCCAATCTTCATGCGTCCGCCTTCGTTTTGTGGATGGAACCGAACGATGCGCCGCACCGGCATCGCCCACAATCGAGCAGATTTCGGCCCAGCCATCAGGTTTTCTCATGCCACGCCGGGCGCGGTGGCGCGCGGCACCGGACAGGCGCCGATGTGCCGGAATCAACATTTGGCGCGTGCTTAACGCGGCGCTATCACATCCCGCATTCGCCGGCAGTATCGTCCGCCGTGCCTGTCATGGAGTGACCCCGATGACCCGTCGAACCCCGCTCCTGCTGTCCCTCGCCGCGCTTGCCACGCTGTTGTCGGCCAGCTGCGACCGCGGCACATCGCAACCGGCCGGGACCGCGGCGGCACCGCCCGGCACGGCCGTGCCACTGTTCGAAACGTTCGGGGACCTGCATCGCGACGTTGGCACCCGCGTGCCCGCTGCCCAGCGCTATTTCGACCAGGGCCTGCGCCTGGCCTACGGCTTCAACCACGAGGCCGCGGCCCGCTCCTTCGCCGAAGCGGCGCGGCTGGACCCGCAGTGCGCGATGTGCGTGTGGGGCCAGGCACTGGTGCTCGGGCCGAACATCAACCTGCCGATGGATCCGTCGCTGGCCGGTGACGCCGCGACGCTCGCGGCCAAGGCCGCCGCACTGGCCGGCAATGCGCGCCCCGCCGACCGTGCGCTGATCCAGGCGCTGCAGGCCCGCTATACCGCGCCCGCACCGGAAGACCGCAAGCCGCTGGACCGGGCCTATGCCGATGCAATGGCGCGCGTGGTCCAGGCGTTTCCCGCCGATGACGATGCCGCGACGCTGTACGCCGAAGCCCTGATGGATATCTCGCCCTGGGCCTACTGGAGCGCGGACGGCACGCCCGCCGAATTCACCGCACGCCTCGTCGGCGAATTGGAGCGCGTGCTGGCCCGCAATCCGCGCCATATCGGCGCCATGCACTACTACATCCATGCAGTCGAAGCCTCCCCCGACCCACGCCGCGCCGAGCGCCACGCCGACGCCCTTGCCGCGCTCGCCCCCGGTTCCGGCCATCTGGTGCACATGCCGGCGCACATCTACATCCGCCTGGGCCGCTACCACGATGCCACCCTGACCAATCTGGCAGCGAGCACCGCGGACAAGGACTTCCTCGCGGTCTGTCGCGGCAGCAATGGCGTCTATCCGCTCGGCTACGTGCCACACAACTGGCACTTCGCGACGATGACCAGCGGCCTCACCGGCTCGCGCACGCTGGCGATGGAAGCGGCCAGCCAGACCGCGCGACGTGCCGACCAAGCCGCGATGGGTGAGGCACCGATGCAGTTCATGCAGCAGTTCGTGATCACGCCGTTGCTCACCCAGGTGCGCTTCGGTGACTGGGACGCCATCCTCGCCGACACCGCGCAGGCACCGGCATTGCCGTATCCCTCGGCGATCGGCCATTTCGCGCGCGGCATGGCGCAGCTGCGCAAGGGGGCCCTGGCCGATGCCGCGCGCGAAGCCGAGGCATTGCACGCGATCACGCTGGATCCGGCGATGGCGCAGGTGAGTTTCTTCGACATCAACCACGCCGATGCCGTGTTGCGCATTGCCGACGCCCTGCTGCGCGGCGAACTGCTGCGCGCACAGGGCAAGCCCGCCGACGCCATTGCCGCACTACGTGAGGCCGCCACCGCCGAGGACGCACTGGCCTACAACGAGCCCGCCGATTGGCCGCTGCCGATCCGTCCCTACCTGGGCGCCGCCCTGCTGGAAGCGGGCGATGCCAAGGCCGCCGCCGATGTCTTCCAGCAGGACCTGAAGACCTATCCCGCCAACGGCTGGTCGCTGTTCGGCCTGGCGCAGGCACAACAGGCGATGGGCCAGGCCGACGCCGCACGCGAGACCTCGCGCCAGCAACGTGACGCCTGGCAATGGGCCGATGCGCCGCTGACCGCGGCGCGGTATTGAGTGCCTGCTGCCATGTCACGATACGGACGTAGCCGCACTTCGTCCGAGGTGCACTTCATCGCGCGCCATCACGACGCGGACCGGCGCCGGCGTCGAGATGCCTGCGCGGTGTGCCCTGCCCTCTGTTCGTCGTCATTGACATGCCCTTGCCGCATATGTGCGCAAGGGGCACGAGCCATCAGCCCTGCTTGAACAACTTGCGCTTCGGGTTGGCCGGGGCCGCCTTGGGCGTGAGCTTGGCCACGCCGGGGACGAGGAAATCGACCGGGTCCTGGCCGAAGCGAACCTTGGAGGCGAGCCAGCGCGGCATCTTGCCGCGACCGGTCCAGGTGTAGCGGCGGTTCTCCGGGTCACGGTACTTGATGGCCACCTTGGGCAGCTTGCGGCGGCGCGTACGCGGTGCTGCGCCTCCGTCCATGCCTTCTCCGAACACTTCCTCGATCGTGTAACCGGCCTTCCTGGCCAGCGCGGTCAGCTGCTTCTTCACCTTCTCGGCAGGTGGGCGGCTGACAAGCGCCTTGCGCGTCTGTTCCGCGGTGCGGATCAGTTGGTTCAACTCCCGCACGCTCAAGGAAGTCAGGTCTATCGTCATTGGTAGGGATCCCATGAAAAACAGGCCGGGGGCATGGACACCCGGTTGCAGGCAGTTTAGCGCGTCGCCGCCTTCGTCCGGACATGCGGCGGCGGATACCCCGCCAGCACCGGCACCCGCGATCAGGCCGGCTCCTCGCCGAGCATCCGCACCAGCATCGCCGCCAGCGTCTTGACCTCCGGCTCGGCCGAGGGGCGCTGCAGCAGCACCCGCTCGATGCTGTCCACCACCGGCAGTCCGCTCGCCGGACCCAGCACCACGTGCGCGGCGGTCACCGCGCGTGCCGGCAGCAGGCTGATGCCCAGGCCGTCGGCGACCGCGGCCTGGATCCCGCCCAGGCTGGAGCTGGTGAAGCTGATCCGCCAGCGCCGGCCCAGCGCCTCGACGGCATCGATCATGTCCTCGCGGTACAGCCCACGCGGGGGGAAGGCCACCAGCGGCACCGGATCCTGCGCGAAGGTGGGCGCGGCGGCGGCGTCGATCCAGCACATCGGCTCGGGCCAGCAGGCCAGGCCCTCGCGGCTGCCACGGCGCTGCTTGACCAGCACCAGGTCCAGTTCGCCACGGTCGTAGCTTTCGGCCAGGCCGCGGCTCAGCCCGCTGCTGACCTCCAGCTTCACGCGCGGGTGGTCACGGCTGAAGTCGGCCAGCAGCCGGGTGGTGCGGCCGGCGGCGAAGTCCTCGGGCACGCCGATGCGGATGGTGGTGCCCGCCCCTTCGCCGGACAACGCGGCGGCCAGTTCCTCGTTCAAGGCCAGCATCCGGCGCGCATAGCCGAGCACCGTCTCGCCGATGTCGGTGGGGCGCGCATCGCGCACGCCACGGTCGAGCAGGCGCTGCCCGGCCAGTTCCTCCAGCCGCCGCACCTTCTGGCTGATGGTGGACTGGGTCGAGTGCAGGCGCGTGGCCGCGGCCGTGAAGCTGCCGCAGTCGGCCACCGTCACCAATGCACGCAGCAGGTCGAGGTCGAAGATCGACCTATTTGATTTCTGAATATCACCCATCGCCATATTTCATTTCTGGATGGAACGGCCGACTTGTAGCATCGGCGCCAGCCCCGGGCAACTGCGCCGGCGGCCTGGAACGGCAAGCGGCGCGCCCGCGTCACGCATCTGGAGACGACATCATGGCTACCCGGCATTGGGTCACCACGCATGCATTGGCCGCGGCCATGCTGACCTCCTGTTCGGCCGGCGCCGGCGAGCCGGCGCTGGCTGAAGCGCTGCACCAGGCCGCCACGCACGGCGACGCCCGGCAGGTGACTGCCCTGCTCGAACGCGGCGCCCCGCTGGAGGCCCGCGACGGGGAAGGCCGTACCCCGCTGCTGGCCGCCGTGCGCCAACGCCGCGCCGATACCGCGCGCGTGCTGATCCATGCCGGTGCCGACGTCAACGCCAAGGACCGGATCCTGGACAGTGCCTACCTGCTCGCCGGTGCCAGCGGCCAACGCGAGATCCTGGAACTGACGCTGCAGCATGGCGCCGACCTGCGCAGCACCAACCGCTATGGCGGCACCGCGTTGATTCCGGCGGCCGAACGCGGGCACGTGGAGGTGGTGCGCACGCTGATCCAGGCCGGTGTCGATGTCGACCACGTCAACCGGTTGGATTGGACCGCGCTGCTGGAGGCCATCATCCTCGGCGACGGTGGCCCGGATCACGTGGCCATCGTGAAGCTGCTGATCGACGCCGGGGCCGACGTCAACCTCGCCGACGGCAATGGCATCACGCCGCTGCAGCATGCCCGCCAACGCGGCCAGGCCGAGAACATCCGCCTGCTGCTCGCCGCCAACGCGCGATGAGCACGGCGTCCTTTCCCCTGCGCACCCGCGCGGCCCACGAGAACCCCTGATGAAGACCACGCTTTCCCTGGCCATTTCGGCCCTGTTCGCGGTTGCGCTGCCGGCGCTGGCTGCCCCGTCCAGCGCCGATGTGCTGATCCGCCATGCCACCGTGGTCGACGTGGAGCACGCCCGCCTGCAGCCCGGCCAGGCGGTGGCCATCCGCGGCCAGGACATCGTCGCCGTCGGCGATGACGCCACCTTGGCCCGGCAGTGGCAGGCCACGCAGGTGGTCGATGCCGGCAACCGTTACCTGATCCCCGGGCTGTGGGACATGCACGTCCACTTCGGTGGTGGCCCGGCCCTGGTCGAGGAGAACAAGGCGCTGCTGCCGCTGTACGTGGCGCATGGCATCACCACCGTGCGCGACGCCTCCGGCGACCTCCCCGAGCAGGTGTTGTCGTGGCGCGGGCAGATCGCCGCCGGGCAGTTGTTCGGACCGCAGCTGTTCACCTCCGGCGCCAAGATCGAAGGCATCGCGCCGGTCTGGAAAGGCACCCTCGAGGCCGGCGACGAAGCCGGCGTGGACGCCGCGCTGGACCGCGAGCAGCGCGACCAGGTCGACTTCGTGAAGATCACCGACAGCACGCTCAAGCCCGAGCTGTTCCTGTACGCGCTGCGCCAGGCCAGGCAGCGTGGCCTGCGCACCTCCGGCCACATCCCGATGGCGCTGACCGTGGAGCAGGCCGTCGATGCGGGCATCAGTTCGATCGAACACCTGGACTACGCGTTCAAGGCCGGGGTGAAGGACGAGGCGGCCATCGCCGCCGACTTCGCCGCCGGGCGCATCGACCGCGCCGAGGCCAACCGCCGGCTGCGCGGCGGCTTCGACCGCGACACCGCGATGGCGGCTTACCGCCGCTTCGCCGAACACGGCGTGGCGGTGACCCCGACCCTGGACGGTGGGCGCATCATCGATTTCCTCGACGTCGAACCGCATGCCGACGACGCCTACCTGGCGTATATCGGCCCGGGCCTGCGCAAGACCTATGCCTGGCGCGTGGACCGTGCCGCCAAGGCCACGCCGCAGCAGATCCAGGACCGCCATGCGCACTACGCGCAGGTCGCCGCGGTATTGCCGATGCTGCAGCAGGCCGGCGTGCAGATCATGGCCGGCACCGATGCGGGCTTCCTCAACTCGTACAACTATCCCGGCATCGGCCTGCACAACGAACTGGCGTTGTACGTGCGCGAAGGGTTGAGCGCACCGCAGGCGCTGGCGGCGGCGACCCGCGCCGGCCCGGCCTGGTTCGGCAAGCTCGACCGCTACGGTGCGGTGCAGGCCGGCAAGGCCGCCGACCTGGTGCTGCTGGAGCGCAATCCGCTGCAGGACATCGGTGCGACCACCGCGATCAACACGGTAGTGCTGCGCGGCCAGGTCCAGAACCGCGCGGCGCTGGATGCACTGCTCGACGCCACCCGTGCGCAGGTGAAGGCCTGGAACGCGGCCGACGCCGCCGATTGAACCGGCACTTCGGCCGGCGCGCGTGACCGCATGGCGCACGCGCGCCATCCGTGGATTCGACCAAGGGGACGTGCAGGCGTCCCCGCCTGACCGGCTCAGCCCTTGCCGGCCACGCCCGGGCACTGCCCCGCACCCGGTGCCTTGACCGGATGGTCCGGCTCCAGCGTGAGCCGCTGGATGTCGGAGAACAGCTGCTCCACCGGCATGCCGAACGGCACGAACAGCCGCACCCTGCCCTGGCGGTCGAACAGGTAGCCGCCCGCGGTATGCGTCATCGCGTACGCGCCGGGCACCGGGCCGTCCTCGCGCTCATAGAACGCCTTGAAGCGCGACGCCATGGCGGCCAGTTGATCGGCATCACCGACCAACGCGGTCGCGCTGGGATCGAAGGCTTTCACGTAAGTCTGCGCGACCGCGGGCGTATCCCGCTCGGGGTCGACGGTGACGAACACCACCTGCAACTTATCCGCGTCCGAGCCCATCAGGTGCTTGACCTGGCCCAGCTCGACCATCGTGGTCGGGCACACGTCCGGGCAGCTGGTGAAGCCGAAGAACAGGTAGGTGACCTTGCCCTGGAAGTCGGCCGGCGAGCGGCTGACGCCGGCGCTGTCGGGCAGCGTCCAGTGCTGGCCCAGGTCCTGGCAGGAGATGTCCTTGCCGTAATAGTCGAGCTTGGGCTTGGCCGCGCAGGCGACCAGCAGCAGGCTGGCGGCGGTGACCAGCACGACCGGAAGGGAGAGCTTGCGTGCCAACGCGGCCAGGCCGGTGGCGAGGGGGAAATGACGGGACATGGCGTTTGCAATGCGAGGGACGGCCCACCGACGGACACGCAACGGGCCGGCAGTTGCCTGCCAGCCCGTGCGACGGCGTCAGTTGACCATCATGTGGAAATGCATGCTCCAGATGATCCAGACCGAGAGCGCGACCACGATGAAAAGGATGACCAGCGTGAAAACGAAACTGGCCAGGTTCCAGCCCCCCTCCGAGGAGCGGTTCATGTGCAGGAAGTAGACCAGCTGCACGATGATCTGCACCACGGCGAAGGCCACCAGCAGGAACAGCGTCAACGGCCGCGACAGCGTCGGGTTCATCACCAGCAGGAACGGGATGACGGTCAATACCGCGCAGATCACGAAGCCGATCAGGTAGGAACGGGTGGAACCGTGGCCGCCACCGGCGCGGGAAGTATCGATGTCGGACATGCTCAGAACGCTCCAACCAGATAGACGAAGGTGAACACGCAGATCCAGACCAGGTCCAGGAAGTGCCAGAACAGGCTCAGGCAGGAAATGCGGGTGACGTTGGTGGCGGTCAGGCCGCGGCGATGCACCTGGTGCATCACCACCGCCATCCACAGCAGGCCGCTGGCCACATGCAGGCCGTGCGTTCCGACCAGCGCGAAGAACGCCGACAGGTAGGCACTGGTGCCGGGACCGGCACCTTCATGGATCAGATGGCTGAACTCGAACAGCTCCATGCCGATGAAGGTGGCGCCGAGCGCGAAGGTCACGCCCAGCCACGCCAGCACCGCCCGCTTGTTCTGGCGGTGCATGGCCAGCACGGCCTGGCCGTAGGTGATGCTGGAGAACAGCAGCACGAAGGTTTCCACCATCACGAACGGCAGCGAGAACAGCTCCTTGCCGGTCGGCCCGCCCGCATAGGCGGTGCTGAGCACCGCGTAGGAAGCGAACAGCGAGCCGAACAGCACCAGGTCGGACATGAGGTAGATCCACATGCCGAAGACCTTCATGCCGCCCTGTGCATGGCCGTGGTCGTCGTGACCGTGGCCGGCCACCGGCTCGGTGATGGCGGCGGTGTTGGACATCAGGTTCATGCGGTCACCCCGTGCTGCTTGAGCTTGCTCTGGTGTTGTTTCTCGATCTTTGCCACTTCATCGGCGCTGACGTAGTAATCCACGTCCTCGTCATAGGAGCGCACGATCAGGGTCACGATCATCGCCACGAAGCTGGCGCCGGCCATCCACCAGATATGCCAGATCAAGGCGAAGCACAGCACCAGGATCCAGACGTTGAGGATCAGCGGCACGCCAGTGTTCTTCGGCATGTGGATCGGCGCGTAGGCCTTCGGTGGCGGTGGCAGCCCTTCCTTCTTGGCCTCATGGAAGGCATCGAGCTGGTCGGCCTTGGGCACCACGGCGAAGTTGTAGAACGGCGGCGGCGACGGCGTGGCCCATTCCAGCGTACGTGCATTCCACGGGTCGCCGGTGACGTCCAGGTTCTTCCTGCGGTCGCGGATGCTGACGTAGATCTGCACCAGCATCAGCACGATGCCCGCGAACACGAACAACGCACCGACGAAGGCCACGATCAGGTACGGCGTCCACGCCGGGTTGTCGTACTGGTTCATGCGCCGGGTCATGCCCATGAAGCCGAGCATGTACAGCGGCATGAAGGCCAGGTAGAAACCGATCACCCAGCAGGCGAAGGACCACTTGCCCAGGCGCTCGTTGAGGGTGAAGCCGAACACCTTCGGGAACCAGTAGACGAAGCCGGCCAGGTAGCCGAACAACGCGCCACCGATGATGGTGTTGTGGAAGTGGGCGACCAGGAACAGGCTGTTGTGCAGCAGGAAGTCCGCGCCCGGGATGGCCAGCAGCACGCCGGTCATGCCGCCGATGGTGAAGGTCACCAGGAAGGCGATGGTCCACAGCATCGGCACGCTGAACTCCACGCGGCCGCCGTACATGGTGAACAGCCAGGTGAAGATCTTCACGCCGGTGGGGATGGCGATGATCATCGTCATGATGCCGAAGAACGCATTGACGCTGGCGCCCGAGCCCATGGTGAAGAAGTGGTGCAACCACACCACGAACGACAGGATGCCGATCGCCAATGTCGCACCGACCATCGACTTGTAGCCGAACAGCTTCTTGCGCGCGAAGGTGGCGGTGACTTCGGAGAAGATGCCGAACGCCGGCAGCACCAGGATGTACACCTCCGGGTGGCCCCAGGCCCACACCAGGTTGACGTACATCATCGGGTTGCCACCCAGGTCATTGGTGTAGAAGTGGAAGTCCAGGTAGCGGTCCAGCGTCAACGCACCGAGCGCGACGGTCAGGATCGGGAACGCGGCGATGATGATCACGCTGGTGACCAGCACGGTCCAGGTGAACACCGGCATCTTCATCAGGGTCATGCCCGGCGCACGCATGCGCAGGATGGTGATGAACAAGTTGACGCCGGTCAGCAGTGTTCCCACGCCCGACGCCTGCAACGCCCAGATGTAGTAATCGACACCCACCCCTGGACTGAACTCCAGCCCCGACAGCGGCGGATAGGCGACCCAGCCGGTCATCGCGAACTCGCCCACGCCCAGCGAGATCATCATCAGCGCGGCGCCGACCACGAAGATCCAGAAGCTGAAGGCATTGAGGAACGGGAACGCCATGTCGCGCGCACCGATCTGCAGCGGCACGATGATGTTCATCAGGCCGACCACGAACGGCGTGGCGACGAAGAAGATCATGATCACGCCATGCGCGGTGAAGATCTGGTCGTAGTGCTCCGGCGGCAGGAAGCCGTCGCTGCCGGGGCCGGCGGCGGCCAGCTGTGCACGCATCATCAGCGCGTCGGCGAAGCCGCGCACCAGCATCACCAGCGCCACCACGACATACATGATGCCGATCTTCTTGTGGTCCACGGTGGTGAACCAATCGCGCCAGAGCGTGCCCCAGAGCTTGAAATAGGTCACCGCGCCGAGCAGCGCGAGGCCACCGAGCACCATGCCCAACAATGTCACCACGACGATCGGCTCGTGCAACGGCACGGCGTCCCACGTCAACTTACCGAACATGCTCATTACTCCTGCGAGGCCTGTGTTTCTGCGTGATGGCCCGAACTGGCCGCGGTGTTCTCACCCACGCCGATGAACTGGTCGATGACCTTCTTGAACAGCAGCGGTTCGACCGAGGCGAAGTGACGCACCGGCTCCTTGCGGCTGGGTGCGGCCAACTGCTTGAACGCATCGAAGCTGAGCTGCTCCGGTGCGCTGCGCACCTCGGCGACCCACGCATCGAACTGCGCATCGGTCATCGCGGTGGCGGTGAACTTCATGTTGGAGAAGCCGTGGCCGCTGTAGTTGCCGGACATGCCGCGGAACTCACCCGGTTCGTTGGCCACCAGGTGCAGCTGCGTGCGCATGCCGGCCATCGCGTAGATCTGCCCGCCCAGCTGCGGGATGAAGAAGGTGTTCATCGTCGAGTTGGAGGTGATGTCGAACGCCAGCTGGCGCTTGGCCGGGAAGTTGAGCTGGTTGACCGTGGCGATGCCCAGGTCCGGGTAGACGAACACCCACTTCCAGTCGGTGGCGATCACTTCCACGTGCAGCGGCTCGCCGGGGATGTCCAGCGGCTTGTAGGGGTCGAGGTCGTGGGTGGACTTCCACACGATGGCGGCCAGCACCGCGATGATGATCAGCGGCACGCCCCACACCACCACTTCCACCTTGGTCGAGTGCGCCCAGTCGGGCATGTAGCGGGCGGCGGTATTGCCCGCGCGGTAGCGCCAGGCGAACACGAAGGTCAGCACGATGGCGGGGATCACCACGATCAGCATCAGCCCGATGCAGATCAGGATCAGGTCGCGCTGGGCCAGGCCCACGTCCCCCTTGGAGTCCAGCAACACCCAGTTGCAGCCAGCCAATCCCACGCATGCCAAAGCGGCCAGCGCTGGGCGGATGCGTTTCCAGCAGATATTCATTGAAGGTCGACCCGGTTGAAGGAGCTGCTTGACCGGGGACATCCAGCGCCCGGCGCGGGCGCGCGGAGCGGCTACACTGTCCGTACGGCGGCACCTACAAAAGGAACTCCGCTCCAGTCAAGTCCATACAAGATACATCATTGTATGGCTTGATGCACATGCCATGTATGGAAGGTGCCTCCCCGATGCAGCAACACGCCACTGGCCGACGCCTGAAAAAGCCGAACCGGACCTGGGTCCGCCCATTCACCGAGGGCGCCGGCCCGCTGTACCTGCAGATCGCCCAGCAGGTCCGCGCCGCGGTCGATGACGGCGTGCTGCAACCGGGCGACCGGCTGCCGCCGCAACGCGACCTGGCCCAGCAGATGGGGGTGGACCTGACCACGGTGACCCGCGCCTATGCCGAGCTGCGCCAGTCCGAACTGCTCGACGCACAGGGCGCCGGCGGCACCTTCATCGCCCTGTCCGCCGGCAACGGCGCCACCTCGGTGGACCTGAGCATGAACATCCCCCCTTTGCTGGGCAGCGGGTCGTTCGCGCAGGGCATGGAGCGCGGCTTCCAGCAGCTCAGCCAGCAACTGGGCCAGGGCGAGCTGATGAGCTACCACGTCGGCGCCGGCTCGCGCGAGGACCGTGCCGCGGCCGTGCAGTGGCTGGCCCCGATGCTGGGCACCGTCGCCCCGGAACGGGTGGTGATCTGCCCCGGCGCCCAGACCGCGCTGTGCGCGATCCTGCTGGCCAGGACCCAACCCGGCGACGTGATCGCCGCCGAACAGCTCACCTACCCCGGCCTGCTGGCCGCCGCGCGCGTGCTGCAGCGGGGCATCGCGCCGATCGCGATGGACGCCGAAGGCATGCTCCCGGAGGCGCTGGAAGCGGCCTGCCAGCAGCGCAAGCCGAGCCTGGTCTACCTGATACCCACCATCCAGAACCCGACCACGGCGACCATGTCCCAAGGCCGCCGCAGCGCCCTGCTGGCGGTCGCCCGCCGCCACGGCGTGGCCGTGGTCGAGGACGACCCGTACTGGCTGCTGGCCGGCGATGCCGCCGCGCCGCTGGCCATCGACAGCAGCCCGCAGGCGCCGGTCTACTACGTCTCCACCCTGTCCAAGTGCCTGGCGCCGGGCCTGCGCACGGCCTATCTGGTGGTGCCGCCGGGCGAGCCGATGGAACCGGTGCTCGACGCGTTGCGTTCGATCGCGCTGATGCCGACCCAATCGATGGTGGCGGTGGCCTCGCACTGGATCCGCAGCGGCCAGGCCGACGAGATGGTGCGCCGCTTCCAGCAGGAGCTGCGCCAGCGCCAGCAGATCGCCGCACGCCTTCTGCCCACGCCCTACCAGGCGCATCCGGCCGGCCTGCACCTGTGGCTGCCGCTGCCCGCGCGGCTGGACCAGTACCGGCTGATCCAGACCGCGCAGGCCCAAGGCCTGGGCATCGCCAACTCCGAAGCATTCAGCATCGAGGAGCAGGCGAGCAACGCGATCCGCCTGTCGCTGGGCGGGGCAGTCGACCAGCCCAGCCTGGCCACAGCGCTGACCCGCCTGACCGAGATAATCTCGAC
The DNA here is from genome assembly GCF_056393195.1 of Stenotrophomonas sp. Steno-C18. NCBI lineage: Bacteria > Pseudomonadati > Pseudomonadota > Gammaproteobacteria > Lysobacterales > Lysobacteraceae > Stenotrophomonas > Stenotrophomonas sp. Steno-C18. The sequence goes on from NZ_JBWJOX010000003.1 coordinate 286,041, forward strand.
AGCACCTGAGACGCGGGCCCAGGCCATCGTCTAGCCTCTCCCCGGTCATATCCATACAAAAATGATACATTTGAATTCTTGTATGGAAATGCGTGTGCTTCGTTATGCGTCGGGACAAGCTGAAATTCCACCTGGTCATGTTCGGCTGCGCCGGCTTCGTCGGTCTGGCCCTGGCCTCGCTGGCCTATGTCTGCACCCGCCCGCAGACCGCCAGCGTGCAGGCCGCCGAACAGGCCGCCATCACCCAGTGCTGGGAGCGCAGCCGCGCGCCTGACCGCACCGAGATCTACCGCCGTGCCCAGGCTGATTCGTGCCGGGAAATGGTCAAGCAGTACGAGCACAAGTTCGGCGCAGGCACTGCGTCGTGAACACCCCTGCCGCGACGCCTGCGCGTCGCCGTGGCATGCGCCTGCTGATCGCCGCGGCCTGCGTCTTCATGCTCGGCGTGGGCGTGGCGCTGTGGCAGTACTTCGGCTTCAGCGAACAGGCCAGCTTCGCCGAGCAGGCCATCGTGTTCGACGACGCGCAACTGCAGCTGCCGCCTGACCTGGCCGGTGCCAATGGCCGCATCCGCGTGGTGCATTTCTGGGACCCGGCGTGCACGGTCTGCAATCGCGAAACCGGTGCGCACCTGAGCTACCTGATCAGCATGTACCGCCGCGCCGGCATCGACTTCTACGCAGTGCGCCGCCCCCGCACCACCGGTGAACTGCCCGACTACCTCAAGGGCCGCCTGCAGGAACTGCCCACCCTCGCCGGCGTGGAGCAGATCCCGGCCAGCCCGGCGGTGGCGATCTGGGACCGCGACGGCCACCTCGCCTACGCCGGCCCGTACAGCATCGGCATGGTGTGCAACTCGGCCAACAGCTTCGTCGAGCCGATCCTGGACAAGCTGGTCGCCGGCAAGCCCGTGCGCCCGCGCGGCCTGCTCGCCGTCGGTTGCTATTGCCGCTGGCAAACCACGCCCTGACAGCGCCATGTGCCTTCCCTTCGCCCTCGGTGCGCGGCGCCGTCGCACGTCCACGAAGAACAGCGGGCACCCACTCCAACCGACCGATGGTTGTGAGCAGGCGCCCGCCGCTGAGGTAAACGATAGGGCACGACATCCTCCCTACATGGCGCGACCGTTTGTCGCAGCCCTGCCCCGCTTCCACGAAGGTGCGCGATGACCTGGATCGACAACGCGCTGGCCAGCAACGGGCCGATCTACCTGCGCATCGTCGATACGATCGAGCGCACCGTGAACACCGGCGAGCTGGCACCCGGGCATCGCCTGCCTTCGCAGCGTGCACTGGCCAAGCAGTTGGGCATCGACCTGACCACGGTCACGCGCGCCTTCGATGAAGCGCGCCGGCGTGGCTTGATCGAGGCACGCGGACCGCAGGGCAGTTTCATCGCACCGCCCAAGGCCGCCTTCGGGCAGCCGGTGGACATGAGCATGAACGTGCCGCCGGTACCGGATGCCGCCGCGTTGAATGACGCGCTGCGCCGCGGTGCCGCCGCCGTGCTCGCGCGCAGCAATGCGCCCAACCTGATGACCTACCACCTCACCGGCGGCAGCCGCACCGACCTGCACGCGGCGACCGGCTGGCTGCAGCCGATGCTGGGCAAGGTGGATGACGCCCGGCTGGTGGTCGCCGAAGGCGCGCAGTTCGCCCTGGCCGCGCTGCTGGTCAGCCAGACCCGCGAAGGTGACGCGCTACTGTGCGACCGGCTGGTCTATCCCGGCCTGCTGCAGTTGGCCGACTCGCTCGGGCGCCGCCTGATCGCGGTCGATGCCGATGCCGACGGCATGCGCCCGGACCAGCTGGAGCGTGCCGCGCGGTTGCACGACGCACGCCTGGTGTACTTCAACCCGACCTGCAACAACCCGACCGCGCTGACCATCCCGCCGCTGCGTCGCGCCGAACTGGCGCGCGTGCTGCAGCAACACGACCTGCTCGCCATTGAGGACGACCCGTACTGGCACCACGATGCCAGCAAGCCGGCGCCGATCGCAGCCTTCGCCCCGGCGCACGTGCACTACGTCTCCACCTTGTCCAAGGCGATCAGCCCCGGCCTGCGCACCGCCTTCGTGCACTGCCCGTCGGCCGCGCACGCCGAAACATTGGCGCGCGTGCTGCGGGCGCTGTGCCTGATGGGGCAGCCGTTCGGCATGGCGCTGGCCAGCCAGCTGCTGCTGGACGGCTCGGCGCAGGCGCTGCTGGCGCAGGCCCTGGCCGAGGCACGCGAGCGCGCTCGCCTGGCCGATCACCTGCTCAGCCCGTACCTGCGTGCGCAGGTCGGCGGCCTGCATGCCTGGTGCACGATGCCGCCGCCGTGGACTGACACCGCGTTCGCACATGCCGCGCAGCTGCAGAGCCTAGCGGTCTCCCCGTCGTCCACTTTCAGTACCGTGGACCAGCCCCTGCACGATGGTGTGCGGCTCTCCCTCGGGCTGGCGCCGGACCGCCGCCAACTGGAAAGTGCCCTGCGCCGCATCAACCAGCTGCTCACCGACACCGCGCCGACACGCCTGCAGGGCTGAAACGCACGCCGCTCAGACCACCGCGTCGGCCTGCTGCAGTGCCTGCCAGGCGGCCTGCGTGCGCGCCTGCCAGTCCCCGTGCAAGGTCTGGTAGGGCACGCCGCGTGCGTCCAGCTCGCGCACATACCAATCGTGTTGCCACTGCCGGAATGCCGGGTCACGGCGGGTGCCGTCCTGCACGAACGGCACGTCCGGCCCGCACAGCAACACCAGGTCATAGCGGCGCATGGCCAGCGCGACCAGTGCCGGCTCAGCACGGTCGAACATCGCCTGCGCATACAGCAGCGTGGTCAATGGCGAGGTATCGCAGACCAGCCAGCGCTGCGCATCGGCCAGCAACTGCGTTTCACGCGCCACCTGGGTGCGCGCGATCCGTAGCAGGTCCGCTTCCTGTAGTACGCCCTCCTGCGCTTCCCACAGCTCGCGGCCGTACTCGGCGGCATGCACGCTGCCGCAGCGCTGGGCCAGATGGACTGCCAGCGTCGACTTGCCGGTGGATTCCCCGCCCAACAGCACCACCCGGCGCACGAAGTCGCCATACACCTGCGGTGCCAGCAGCTGCCGGTGCGCGTGCAGGTCACTGCGGATCGCGGTGCCCGAGGTGGGCACGCGCACGCGCGCCGGGTCCACCGCGACATGCACGACCGCGCGCCCACCGCGCTGTTGCTGCTTCTGCGACAACACCGCGGCGAAGCCCGGCCCGTAGGCCTCGCTGGTGAACACCGCATCGACGTCGCTCCGTACGATCTCGCGCAGCAGCCAGGCCACGAAATGGCGGTGGGTGGCATCGTCCTCGTCGTTGTGCGGCAGCGCCCGCACCGGCACGCCGCGTTGTTGGCAGAGCACGGCCAGCCGCGCGTCATCCAGCACCCAGTGCTGTGCCTGCGGATACAGATTGCGCAACCACTGCTCGCGCCGCGCCGGCCACAGGCCATCGAACTCGGGCCGGGTGTAGCTGACCACGACCAGCCGCTCGCAGGCGGCCTGCGCATGGTCCAGCAGCACCTGGTGGCCGCGGTGCAGCGGGCAGAACTTGCCCACCACCAGCCCCACGCGATGCGGCTTCACACGCGCGCTTCCTGTGCCCGCCACAGCCGGTGCCAATGCCGCCACGCCAGCCAGGCGTTGATCCAGTACGCGGCATACAGCACCGAGGTCAGGCTCAAGCCGCGCGAGGCGTACAGCGGCACGGCGATGCTGTTGACCAGTATCCACACCGGCCAGGTCTCCACCCGCCGCTGCATCAACAGCAGCTGCGCCAGCACCGACAGGCACAGCACCGCCGAGTCGGCGAACGGCGCATAGGCGTCGGTGAAACGGTGCAGCAGCGTGCCGTAGGCCAGCGCGGCCAGCACCGCGGCCACGCTCATCAGCGCAAAGCTGCGCAGCCGCGTGCGCTGGATCGGCAGCGCGGCATGGTTGGCGCTTGCATGCCAGTTCCACCAGCCGAACAGGCTGGCCACGACGAAGAACACCTGCAGCAGCACGTCGGCGTACAACTGGGTCTGCCAGAACAACAGGCCGAACAACGAGCAGCCGACGATGCCGGTCCACCAGGTGTGCACGCTGTTGCGCGCGGCCAGCAGGATCGAAGCGGCAGCCATCACGTTGGCGGCGATTTCAAGAACGGTCATGCGGTGAAGCCTTCCGGTAAGTCAGTGGTGTATTGCAGCAGCTTGTCTTCGGCATGCAGCCGCTGCACCTGCACGGCGCGTCCGTCCAGGGCCTGTTGCAAGCGGGCGACGGCATCGTCGGCCAACCCGGCTTCTGCCACCGGCAGGTGCAGGGTGATGCCCGCATCGGCGTGCTGGTGCACGCGGTAACGCGACAACGGCAACGGGGCCAGCGCGTGGCTCACGTCGATGTTGTTGATCCAGCGGCCGTTGGCAGTGAGGTAGCGCACCGGGCGCCGGCCCTGCAGGCCGACGATCATCGGCACCTCGCCGGCCATCGCCAGCGCGCCGCGGTCACCGGTGCGGTAGCGCAGCAGTGGCAGGCAGAAGTTGAAACCACCGGTCAGGGTGATCTCGCCTTCCTGCCCGGCCGGCAATGCCCGGCCCGCCGCATCCACCACTTCCACGTACATGCCCGGCTGCAGCAGCACATGGCCACCATAGGCATCGTCATGCACCGCCAGCGGGCCGGCTTCATTCATCGAATACAGGTCCAGCACCGGGCAACCGAAGCGCGCTTCAAGCGCGGTGCGCAGCCCGTTCGACAAGGCCATCGACACCGACAGCAGCACGCGCGGGCGGTGCGAGAGTGGCAATTGGAGCAGGGTGGCGAAGGAGATCGGGTCGCCGGCGATCACTTCCGGCTGCATCTGGTCGATGTAGCGCGCGCGGTCGTCCACGTCGCGCCAATCGTTGGGGTGCAGGTTGATCTTGGCCAGCCCCGACTCATCCATCGTCGGCGTCACCGACACATAGGTGAAGCAGCGTTGCTGCATGCCCAGCAGCATCACCCCCATCTGCCCGCGCCCATGTTGCAGGCCGATGCCGAACCGGGCCAATGCACGCTTGTGGTAAGCCAGGTAACGCGCGGCCACCACCGGGTGCGACGGCAGCACCAACGGATGGCCGGTGGTGCCGGTGGTACGGAAGTTCATCATCCGCTCCAGCGGCACCGGGTCGGGCGCGAAGCGGGCGATGTCGGCGGCCAGGTCGCCCCGATCGGTGGTCGGCAGCGCCTCGAACGCCGTGCCACGGCCGCGCGCACGAAAGTACGGCACCTGTGCATGCACCGCATCGAGGAACCCCGCCAACCACGGCGGCGGCACACCGGGCTGCCATTCAAACCGTGCCGCCATCACCTGCTGCTCATAGGCACGCAGCTGCGTCACCTCCTCGGCCAACAGGCGGTTGCCGCTCTGGTTGCGGAAGATCGGCGCGGCCGGATGCTCGCGCATCCGCTGCAGCAGGCGCCGGCCCTCCTCGCTCAGGGTCGGATAGCGCTCGGCATCGGTGGGCGCCTGGCTCACTCGCGCGTCCACTTGTCCGCCGATTCCTCGGCCGCCTTGCGCGCCAGGGCTTCACGGATGGCACGTGCACGCGCTTCGGCGGCGCGGCTGGCCTCGAGCAGGCGGCGCCGCTCCACCCCGCTGACGCTGGCCAGCCGGTCGGCCGCCTGTGCCGCGGTTTCGCCGGCGGGCAACAGGCCCAGCCGCGCGATGGTGGTACGTGCCAGCTCCTCGCGCCGGTCCGGCTCCAGCACGTAGCGCGTCGCCGCCGCCTCGGTCGCCAGCGCCGGCACCGCCTCGCTGAACAACGCCTGCAACTGTTCGCCGTCGCGATCGAACGACTGCCACGTCGCATCGGCCAGGAACCAAGCCATCACCGCCGACAGGCTCAACTGGTTCGCGTTGACCCCCTGCAATCCGCCCGACAAGGTCACACGCAGCGACGATGCCATCGCCGTGCCGTGCATCGCCAGCACGTCGTTGACCACGGCGGCAACGTGCAGCTGCCCTTCGCGGCCGCGCTGTGGCGGGTCGAGGAAGTCCGGAGGCGTGTCGAGCAAGCGACGCAACAGGACGTCGAGCGACGGGCCGGTGGTCATGGGCATGTCAGGCATGAAAACAGGTTTCCTATCTGCCGGCTCATCGCCGCGCCTCCTGCTGGTAGTGACGGCGGCTGAAATCGCGGGCGAAGGCCAGCAGATCGGCCATGTCGCGCACCACATGGATGTCCCAGCCGGCGTCGCGGGCGCGCAGCAGGTCGGCGGTCCAGCCCTTGGCACCGGCCAGGTGATCGGGCAACGGGCTGTACAGGTTCAGTGCCATCGTGCCGCCGGCGCGGCCCGCGCGCAGCGCCTGCGCGGCCACGTCCCAACCGCTGTTGCCGCGTTCGTCGTCCTCGAACATCGTGGTGATGCCGTCGTCGGAGATATGCAGGATGTGCACGGCGCGCCCGGTGCGGCTGCGTTGCGCGTAGGTATCGCGCAGGCGATGGATCGGGAAGGCCGTGGCGCCGCCGAAGTAGCCGACCAGCACCTCCAGGATCGCATTCTCGTCGCGGACGAAGCCCTCGGTGTGCAGGTACTGGTGCTTGCCACTCCACAAGGTCACCTGCACCCGTGCACCTGCGCGCAGCGCCGACAGCGCGATCACCGCGCCGGCCAGGGTCAGCCATGACGTTACCTGCTGGGGATTGGGCATCGAGCCGGAGCTGTCCACGTACAGGTCCAGGTCGATCGGCTCGGCCGCCGGCTCGTTGCCGGGAGCATCGCCATAAACGCGCCGCACCGTGGTCACGCCCGGCACCACCCGGGGCGACTGCATCAGCGTCTGCAGCCAGTCCACCGCATCGAGCGGGTCGCCCGGCTCCCACGGCTCCAGGCCTTCCATCTCCGGTTCCATCGCCTGGGGTTGTGCACGGACCGGGAAGCGGATCAGGTGCGGCAACGCACGTTCGCGGTAGTAGCGGATCGCCAACTGGCTGGGGTCCAGTTCCAGCCCCGCCGCGCGCAGGATCTCGCCATACTCGAAGGGCTCGCGCGCCTGGCCCACGCTGTGCGCGGTGGCCGGCTCGGCCTCGGGCTCGGCCCGGGCAGCGGCGTCCGATGCCTCGCCGGTGACACGCGGGTCGTGCGCCGGGTGCACAGGCGGCTCCAGCTCGTCTTCCTCCAGTCGGTCCAACCCGGACGGCTGGCTGCCACGCCCGGCGTGACGGGTATCCATCAACGCATCCACGCGCGCGTCGCTCACCGTCTCCAGCAGGTAGGGCAGCAGCAACGCCGAAAAGCGGCCGGCACCGATCATCCATTCGTTCGCATAAGTGCGGATCACCCGCGCGCCGAGCCAGGCATCGCCGCGCAGGGCCGCATCGTCCACCGGTCCGCCCAGGCTGCCGGCCGGCTGCTGCCAGAGCTGCTCGTAGATGCCCATGTACAGGGTCCACAGCGGGGTGCTGCCCTGTGCGCCGGCCGCCAGGCGCTGGTAGACCCCGGCCATGCGCAGGCCACACTGCCGCTGCAGGCGGTCGTTGATCAGCAGGTCGGTGTAGAGGTTGGCCACCATCGGCGCATGCGCCTCCAGCGTCGGCAACGCGCGATGGATGCGCGCCAGCAGGCGGGCATGGTCGGTGGCGGTGGCCGGCGCCAGGACGTGGTGGCCGATCTCGTGGGCGAGGATCTCGCGGGCGAACGCCTGCAAGCCGAGCTGCTGCACGCGCGGCAGGTCGATCACCACGCGCTGGTCGGCCAGCCGGATCATCGCGAAGCTGCCGGTCAGGCCTTCGGCGGCCGCGTCCACGCTGGAATCGCACAACCGTGGATCCTGCAGCCGGGTGAACCGGCTCCAGTCGGCCAGCGCCTGCGGCCAGGCGGTACGCCAAGCGGCCAGCAATGCGTCGTGATCAGGCGAATTCACGCGACCTCCGGCACCACGCGCACGTGATGCGAATACGGCGAATGGATCGCGATGCCGGCCGGCCCTGCCACCAGCTGCAGACCTTCGTCGGGTGCCGCAAACCGCACGTGGCGTGCGCCGACCTGCACGCCCTGCGCATCCACCACCGCGGCCCGTGCCGGCACCGCACTGGCCGCGGCGAACTCCGCCGCACTGGCGGGCAGCACCACGGCGCCGAAGGCATCAGCCAGCAACAGGTGGTGGCGCTCGCCGCTGCGCGCGATGAAGCCCAGCGCGCAGGCGCGCAGTTCCGGCGGCGCGGCGAACGGGCCGCCCAGGCCGGTGAAACCGCCCAGGAGTTGTCCCTGTGCCTCCACCGCCTGCGCGCGCGGGTTCCACCAGCGCTCCCGCTGCAGCTGTTGGCGCACCGCGTCCACCTGCCCGCCTGCGACGCCCAGGGCCTCGGCCACCAGGTCATCGTGCAGCTGCGCCGATTGCGCCAAGGCCGCCTCGCGCAGCTGCACCATGCCCGCTTGCCAGGCGCACAGCGCGCCGACAGCGCGCAGTTGCGCGCCGGAGGTGCAGCGCGCGGCCAACGGCTGCATCGCGGCGATCCATTCCGGTACGCGCACACCGGGCACGCTGTCCATCCGCACCACCGCATTGCTCAACGCGCCCAGCACCTGCAGCGGCGCGCGGGCAATCAGCGCCGCCGCCGGCGTGGCCAGTTGCTGCCAGGCCGCGTCCACCCACGACAGGCGTGCGGCCGGGCCGGCCAGCCCCTGCGCGACCAGTTCCAGCCCGACGTCGAAGCCGGTCTCAGCCACCGCCAACGTGGCCGCCGCATCAACCTGCGCGACCGCCACGCACACCGGGTCCAGCGTCTGGGTGATGAAGGCCGACAAGGCCGCCGCATCGAAGCCGGGCCAGCGATGCCGTGCCTCGGCCACGCGCTGGTTGAACAGGCTGCGCCGCGCGGCCAGTACACCGGCCAGTACCGACGACACCATCTCAGCGTGCCCGCAGCCAGTGCAGGTAATTGGTGTAGCGCTGGTGCAGGTACTTGAGCTTGAGCAGGTCGTCGTAGAGATGGCCGTACAGCTTGCGCCCCTTCACCCGCTCCTCGATCAACCGCTCGATGCGGGTCAGGCGCGCGCGCGTCTCGCGCTCGGTCACGCCGTCCAGCCCGCGTGCGAACTGCGCGGACAACTCCCCGACCGGATCGTTGCGATCCAGGTCCAGGCGGTCGTACTCGGCGTTGGACGCATCCAGCAGCCAGCGCAGCCAGCTCAGTCGGTCGCTGCGGTAGGCCGCGTTCTCCGGCAGCGCGAAGAACGGTGCGTCCAGGTCGGGCTGCAGCTTGTCGTTGAGCACGAACGGCAGCACCTGGCGCACGTCGTCCAGCGCCACCGCCTGGTTGCCGCGGAACCACGCCAGCGCCTTGGCGTATACCAGCAACGTGCCCAGGTTGCGCACCGACAAGCCGTTGCGGGTCTGGCAGCCCAGGTCCTTCATGCGGTCGCGGCCGCTGTCGGCGGCGGTGGCCTGCGCCCAGTCGGTGCCGGCCAGGCGCACGGTGTCCTTGGTCAGGTACTCGAACTGCGCGCCGGCGGTCTCCATCAGCTCGAACTGGCTGCTGAAGAACTCGATGCGGCGGCGCACGTCGTCGGGCACGTCCACCGCGCGGATCTGCGCCATCATCTGCTCGGACTCGGCCTCGCTGAAGATGATCTCGCGCGGCACCAGTTCCTCCGGCCGCAGGTTCTGCTCGATGCGCAGCAGCATCTCGTCCAGGAAGCGCGGATTGAACGCCAGCGCCTGCACCACCACGTCGATGCGGTCGCGCAGCGCCTCGATCACCTGGTAGGTGCCGCCGCCGCGGTCGTCGTTGGCGGTCAGGTACCACGCCGATTCCGGGCATTCGTAGACCTGGTTGAGGATCTCGGCGTAGTTGTCGCCCATCACCGTCAGCAGCGCGCTCTGGGTGCGGGTCGGGATGCGGTTGTACTCGTCGATGATCTTGACCCGCATGCCCAGCCAGTTGCGCCAGGCGATGCGGATCTGGCCCATGTCCTGCGCCGCCACCAGGTCCGCCGGCAAGGGGTTGCCGAGCAGGTCGGCGATGGTCATCTGCGGATGGCCATGCTGCATGGCGCGGCGCACCTCGCGCACCGGGTAGCCGGCCAGCACGCCCATCAGGATCGCGCTGGCGGTCTTGCCGCGGCCGGGGCCACCGACGAACAGGCATTTGCGCCGCGTGGCGAAGGTCAGCAGCGGCAGCAGCACGTAGCTGGAGTAGCTCTGTGCCGAGGGCAGGGTCAGGGTACGGCGGGTATCGCCGACGCTGAAGCTCGCCGATGGGCCATCGTGGTACTCGATGTCGTAGTGCGGGCTGATGATGGCGTTGTTGACGATCCAGAAGTACGCCTGGCGCAGCTTCTCATCCAGCGCCAACGGCGCGGCCTCGCCGGAGCCCTGCAACTGCACCGGCCCTTCGTACAGCTCGGCCACGTCGAAACTGCGCGCGACCGGCTCGGCGCGGGGGTTGGTGGGCGCCTGCGACAGGCGCTGGAACAGGTTGAATGGCGACACCGGGCATCCCTTCGACAACGTGCCCGGATTCTAGCGTGGCCGCAATGATCCGCCGGTCATGTCCTGCACGGCAGGCTGCCTGCCAGCGCCGAGCCCTGCCCGGCGAGGCATTCCCGCTCCCGCGCGGCACCGCCACGCGTTACCCGCACGTCACCCGCGCGGCGGGATCAGGGCATCATCCAGCGCCGTCGCACGCTGCCACGCCGCGCGCTCGCGCAGGCGCTGCCCGTACTCGGCGAAGGCCGTGCGCTCGGGCAGGGTCTTGAACATCTGCCCCCACAGGATCTGGCTGCCAACGTAGACATCGGCCGCGCTGAACTGCTCGCCGAGCAACCACGGCCGCGCATCGGCCGCCACCTGCTCCAGCGTGTCGACCACCTGCTCGAAGCTGCCATAGCCCACCATGCCCGACCGCTCGGCCGGTGCCAGCAGGCCCAGTGCCTTGGCGCTGACCGCCGCCTCCACCGGGCCAGCGGCGAAGAACAGCCAACGCAGGTAGCTGCCACGCAGTGGATCGTCATTGGCCGGGGCCAACCCGGCCTGTGGGAAGGCATCGGCCAGATAGGCGCAGATGGCCGCCGCCTCGGTCACCACCACGCCCCGATGGACGATGGCCGGCACCTTGCCCATCGGGTTGATCGCCAGGTAGGCCGGGGCCTTGATGCTGTCGCCAAAGCTCAGCACCTCGGCCTGGTAGGGCTGGCCCACCTCCTCCAGCATCCAGCGCACGATGCGCCCGCGCGACATCGGGTTGGTGTAGAAGACGATCTCGTCGCTGCTGTTGCCCATGCCGGTTGCTCCGCGAAAGGAATGCGGAGTCTAGCGCCGGGCCTGTGCATCCGCCGCGGCGGGCATCTCAGTCGCGCGGCGGCGGCGGGGGTGGCGGCTGCACGCCCTTGTCCTTCAGGCAGGCGTCCATGGCCTCGCGGTCATGGCCCTGCGGCGGTGCCGGCGGCTTGCCGCCCGTGTCACCGGGCTTGGGCAGCGTGATCCCGAGTGCGGTGGCGCATTCCTCCAGCGCCTGGGTGAATGCCGGATCCCGCGGCCGATGCCCGGGGGGCGGCGCACCCGGTGGCGGCTCGCGGTGTTCGCCCGGCGGGGCCTGGTCCGGCGCGCTGGCGCTGGCATCGTTCATCCAGGCACCGGCCACCAGCGCCAGCCCCAGCAGTGCGGCGGTGGCCGGTGCATGCCCGCGCAGGGTTTCCATTGGCTTCATCGTTGTTGTCTCCGTTGTGGGCTAGGCGGCCGCAGCATGCTGCAACGCGCCGGGAAGCGGCAGCAGGCGTGCGCGGATGCGGGCCTGCTGCCGTGGGGTGAACATCTGCTCGAACTTGCGGTGATCGCGCAGCGGGCCGGTGGCATCACGCTTCCAGGGTTCGTCGGCGCGTACCAGCGGCAGGCCGTGCGACGGGTGCCGCGGTGCGGCCGCGTCGCCGGGCAGGCCAAGGAAGGCACGCAGGCGCGCCAGCGTGGGGCCCGGTGCCTGCAGCACGTGCTCGTAACGCAGCAGCAGGTGGGCGGGATGTCCCTGCCAGCGCAGGCTTTCCTGCAGCGCGCGGTTCCAGCGGTCCACCGCCAGGTCCAGGTCGAGGAACGGTCGCCATGGCCGATAGCGGTGTGCGGCGGCATGCAGTGACGCCACCACTTCCGCGCCATCCCGCACCAGGTGGATCACCCGCGCGCCGGTGACGTGGCGCTGGATCTGCGCCAGGTAGAACAGGTGGTCAGGCGTCTTCTCCAGCCACGCACCGGCGCCGTGCCGCGCGCAGTACGCATCGAGCGCGGCCACGAACGCCTGCAGCTGCCGTTTCGCCGGCTGCCAGCGCGCCCTGGTGTCGATCGGACAGGCCAGCTCCGGGACGCCTTGCCATGCCCGCTGCACCTGGTGGCGCGGCACCCAGCCCAGGCCGGTCTGGCAGCGGCGGCGCAGCTGCTGCAGCTGATGCCACGGCGGCCCTGCCGCGCGCGCCTGCCTCCGGTGGTCCTCGCTGCGCAGCAGCCGCTGCACGAAATGCGTTTCAGGCAACGACACCACCTGCGCCTGGGTGGCCAGCAGGTGCTGCAGCAAGGTGGTGCCCGAGCGCGGACACCCCACCAGGAAGCACCGGCCCGGCACGGCCGCGCTCATCGCTCGACCTCGGCCAACGGCAACGCCGCCGCACTGCGCGTCCAGGCCAGGACCTCACGCTGGAAGCGCCGGGCGAAGGCCTGGTCATTGCACAGGTAGTAGCTGCGCGCGGCGTGCGAGAGCCGCGCCAGCGCCGCCGCGTCCAGGGCCAGTGCCTGCTCGACCGCGGCGGCGATGCCTTCGCCATCGACGAAGTAGCGGCGCGCCAGTCCGTCGGTCCGGCTGCCCGCCACCGGGATGTGGATGCCACGCTGCGCCGCCACCAGTTCGGCCATCGGCTCGGCGTCGGTCGTCAGCACCACCGCCCCCACGCTCAGCCCCTCCATCAGGTAGTGGCCGAAGCCCTCGGTCTCGGACGGGCACACATGGAACAGGCACTGGTTCTGCAGGGCCTGCAACGCGGCATCGTCGAGGTAGGCGATGCGGTGGTCGATGTTCGTCGCCACCACCTTGGCCGTGGCGATCTTCGGGTGCTGCACCACCACCAGCAGCGGCCAATGCGGATGCCGCTGCCAGGTGGCCAGCAGCGCCTGCGTACCCTTGGCCGAACTGCGCCCGGCCAGGTGCAGGAACACCCGCTGGCGTGGCACCGCCGCCTGCATCCGGTCCGGGCTGGTGAAGCCGATGTAGCGTGCGTCGCAGCCCAGCGCGTGGAAGATGCGTTCGGCATGGCGGGTCTTGCACAGCACCGCGTCGAAGGCCGGCAGCAGTGGCAGCCAGCGCTCCAGGAACCATTCCGGGTTGGGCACCAGCAGGTTGCGTTCGGCCAGCGGCAGGCAACGGCGGTAGACCCGCTCGGCGAACAGCTGCAGCGGCGCCTTGCCGTGCAGCAGCCGCCGACCCCACAGGCCCAGCTCCTGCAGCCGCATGCGACTGCGCCCACCGATGCCCAGCCGCTCGACCCGGGCCTGCCCGGCCAGCAGGCCCGCCATCAGGTCCAGGTCCCGGCTCAGGCCCACCCCGTTCTCACGGCTGATCAGGCGTACTTGCGGAAGCCCCATCGACTGCACCCGGCGAAAAGAGGGCGCAGTCTGCGTACCCCCGATGGCCATGCGATGGCCCGCCCCTGGCACCGGCCACAAGCACTGACAAGCATTGACAAAGAGCGGCGCTATGATCGGCGGTCCGCCATACCGGCGCGGATGCCGGCGCTCTTCCCTTCGCTGAAGGAACCCCATGTCCAGCCATATCCTGGTGGTCGACGATGATCCGGACCTGCGCCGCCTGATCGCCGATTTCCTTGCCCAGCACGGCTTCCACGTCGCCACCGCCGAGAACGCCGCCCAGCTGCGGCTGGCCGTGCGCGACCAGCGCCCCGACCTGATCGTGCTGGACGTGATGATGCCCGGCGAGGACGGCCTCAGCGCCGTGCGCCAGCTGACCAGCGAACGCAACCCCCCGCCGGTGATCATGCTCAGCGCGCTGGGCAGCGACACCGACCGCATCATCGGCCTGGAAGTCGGCGCCGACGATTACCTGTCCAAGCCCTGCAACCCGCGCGAGCTGCTGGCGCGCATCCGCGCCCTGCTGCGGCGGGCGCAGACCAGCGTGGAGCCGACCTCTTCGGCGCCGCACCCGATCTACGAATTCGGCGGCTGGCGGCTTGATGCCCTGCACCGCGACCTGCGTGACCCGGAGGGCACCTACATCTCGCTGTCCGACGGTGAGTTCACCCTGCTGCGCAGCTTCGTCGAGCATCCCCAGCGGGTGCTCAGCCGCGACCAGTTGCTCACCCAGGCCCGCGGCCAGGACTGCGAGGTCTACGACCGCGCCATCGACAGCCAGATCAGCCGCCTGCGCCGCAAGCTCAACGAGCGCGGCCACCCGGAACTGATCCGCACCGTCCGCAACGAAGGCTACCTGCTGCTGCCCACGGTCCGCCGTTTGTGAAGCCCCTGCCGATCTTCGCCCGCACCTTCCTGCTGCTGCTGGGCGCGCTGCTGGTGGCGCTCGCGCTGGGCTTCGGGTTGTTGCTGACCCGGCCGCCGGTGCGGCCGGTGGGCGTGCCGCTGTCCGAGGTGGTGGCGCTGCTGTCCAGCCAGTTGCCACCCACCAACAGCCGGCTGACCGTCACCGACAGCGCGCAACGCCCGGCCTGCCCGGATGGCCAGCAGGAAGACTGGTTCATGGGCCGGCGCCTAGCCGGCTGGATGAACGTCGACGTGGATGCCCTGCACTACTGCCGCGGCATGCGCCTGCCGGTACCGGTGGACGTCCTGCGCCAGAGCCGCCAATGGCAACGCCCGTTCGATCCGACCCGCCCGCCAGGACATGGCCCCGGGCCCGGCCCGGGTTTCGATCCGGACGACCGCCCGCCGCCGGCGGCCGGCCAAACCCCGCGGCAGCCGCCCTCGCCCGACGACATCCGTCGCGCCAACGCGCCGCTGTTCGGCGACTTCTTCGTGGCGGTGCGCAAGCCGGACGGGCATTGGCGCAGCGTGACCCACCGCATGCCCGGCGCGCTGCCCAGCGTGGCGCGCCACGTGCTGGTGCTGTTCCTGCTCGGTGCGGCGGTGATGCTGCCGTTGGCCTGGTGGTTCTCGCGCGCGCTGTCGGCACCGATCCGCCGCTTCGCCCAGGCCGCCGACCGGCTCGGCAGCCATCCCGGCGCGCCGCCGCTGGACCGCAGCGGCCCGGCCGAGCTGGCCCGCGCCGCCGATTCGTTCAATGCCATGCAGGCCCGCATCAACCGCCTGCTGGACGAACGCACCCGCACCATCGGCGCGATCGCGCACGACCTGCGCACGCCGTTGGCGCGGTTGTCGTTCCGCCTGCATGCGCTGCCGGACGAGGCCCGCGACAAGGCCAGCGCCGACATCGCCGAGATGAACACCATGATCACCGCCGCGCTGGATTTCCTGCACGGGCAGTCACAGCGCGGCCCACGCAGCCGCCTGGACTTCGCCTCGCTGGTGGAAAGCGTGGCCGGTGACCTGGCCGACACCGGCCACGATGTCACCGTCACCGCCTCCGAGCCGGCGCTGGTCAGCGGCGACCCGCTGGCGTTGCGCCGCGCCCTGTCCAACCTGATCGACAACGCCCTCAAGTACGGCCAGCACGCGCGGCTGCGCCTGCAGCGCGAGGGCTGCAACGTGGTGCTGGACGTGGACGATGATGGCCCCGGCATCGACCCCGCGCGCGAGGACGAGTTGTTCCTGCCGTTCGCGCGTGGCGAGGAATCGCGCAACCGCGATACCGGCGGCATCGGCCTGGGCCTGTCGGTGGCGCACAGCGTGGTGCTCGACCACGGCGGCACCCTGCGCCTGCGCAATCGCGACGATGGTGGGCTGCGGGCGACGCTGAGCCTGCCCTGCCTGTCGCCGGACCTGGCCAACGGCTGAGCCGCCCATCGCCGCGCTCAGCCGTGCACGGGAAGGCAGGGCTGCACCGGCAGGCAACGGTCGGAACGGAGCGGCGGCGGGAAGCGGATTGCGCCCCGCGCCGGCTCAATAGGCGAAGGTCGTGAACACCGGGTCGATGTTGCCGTTCCATTCCCCATGGAACAGTTCCAGCTTGCGCTCGGCCGCGGTCTTGCCGGAATCCACGATTTCCTGCAGCACATCGAGGAAACGGGTTTCATCCTGGCCATCGCCATTGAGCGCGGCACGACGGCGCAGGCCGTCGCGTGAGATCTCCAGTGCGCGGCGCGCCAGGTCACGCACCGTGCCGTCGCGGAACGGCAGGTGCATCGCGTGCTTCGGCACGCCGTCACGCAGCGCGTGGCGCTCGGCCAGGCTGAAATCCTTGACCAGGTCCCAGGCCGCGTCCAGCGCGGTCTGGTCGTACAGCAGCCCCACCCAGAACGCCGGCAGCGCGCAGATGCGGCTCCACGGGCCGCTGTCGGCGCCACGCATCTCCAGGTACTTCTTCAGCCGCACTTCCGGGAACGCGGTGGTCATGTGGTCGGACCAGTCGCGCAGGGTCGGCAACGCGCCCGGCAGCACCGGCAGCCTGCCCTGCAGGAAGTCGCGGAAGCTCTGCCCGCTGGCATCGTGGTAGATGCCGTCGCGGTAGGAGAAGTACATCGGCACGTCGAGCAGGTAGTCCACGTAACGCTCGTAGCCGAAACCGTCCTCGAACACGAAGTCGAGCATGCCGGTACGGTCGGCGTCGGTGTCGGTCCAGATGTGCGAGCGGTAGCTCAGGTAGCCGTTGGGCTTGCCCTCGGTGAACGGCGAGTCGGCGAACAGCGCGGTGGCGATCGGCTGCAGCGCCAGCGACACGCGGAACTTCTTCACCATGTCCGCTTCGCTGGCGTAGTCCAGGTTGACCTGCACCGTGCAGGTGCGGGTCATCATGTCCAGGCCGAGCGAGCCGACCTTGGGCATGTAGCTTTTCATGATCTGGTAGCGGCCCTTGGGCATCCACGGCATGTCCGCGCGCGTCCACTTGGGCTGGAAACCCATGCCCAGGAAGCCCAGCTGCATCTCGCCGGCCACCTGCGCCACCTCGTTGAGATGCGTGCCGGTTTCCACGCAGGTCTGGTGCAGGGTCTCCAGTGCCGCGCCGGACAACTCCAGCTGCCCGGCCGGCTCCAGCGACACCGACGCGCCGTCGCGCAGCAGCGCGATGGTGCGGCCGTTCTCCAGCACCGGCTCCCAGCCAAAACGGGTCAAGCCGGTCAGCAGTGCCTCGATGCCGCGGTCACCGTCGAAGGTCGGCGGGCGCAGGTCATCCAGCCGGAAGCCGAACTTCTCGTGCTCGGTGCCGATCCGCCATTGCGCCTTGGGCTTTTCGCCGGAAGCAATGCTCTGGACCAGTTGGTCGCGGTCAGTGATGGGGGTATCGGCGACGTGGCTGGGGCTCGACAAGGGCAGGCTCGCAAGGTTCTGTTCTGGGCGGGGATGTGGGGACCCGGCCCCGGCATCACAAGTGCGCACTATATCGCGGAGCCCGTTATCCACCGGTCACCGTGGCGGTTTTCAGCATCCCACCGGCAACGGCTTGACCGGCCCCTGCCGGCGCCCCGGACGCGCCGCCGGCACGGCATGCAGCTGATAACGCGTTTGATTCCGCTGGCCCCGGGCCATGCGTCCTACACTGCCCGGCATGACCCGCACCCCGCATCGCGAAATCCACCGTTCCGACCGCGTCGGCTGGCTGCGTGCCGCCGTGCTGGGCGCCAACGACGGCATCGTCTCGGTCGCCGGCCTGGTGGTCGGCATCGCCGCCAGCGGCGCCCCGGCCTCCACCGTGCTGGCCACCGGCGTGGCCGGCACCGTTGCCGGCGCGATGTCGATGGCCGCCGGCGAGTATGTCTCGGTGCAGTCCCAGGCCGACACCGAACACGCCGACCTGGCGGTGGAGCGCCGCGAGCTGCACGAGGACCCGCACAGCGAACTGCAGGAGCTGGCGATGATCTACCGCCAGCGCGGCCTGTCGCCGGAACTGGCCCAGCAGGTCGCCGAGCAGCTCACCGCGCACGACGCGCTGGCCGCGCATGCCCGCGACGAACTGGGCATCACCGAGGAACTGCGCGCCCGCCCGCTGCAGGCCGCGTTGGCTTCGGCCGGTGCCTTCATCGCCGGCGCGGCCCTGCCGGTGCTGACCACGGTGTTGGCCCCGCATGCGCACGTGGCACCGATCACCACCGTGGCTACCCTGGTCGGGTTGAGCATCACCGGCGCGCTGGCCGCGCAGGCCGGCGGCGCACCCGTGCTGCGCGGTGCCTTGCGGGTGATGTTCTGGGGTGCGTTGGCTATGTCCGCAGCCGCCGGCATCGGTCAGTTGTTCAATACTGCGGTCTAAGCCATGAACCTGCCCGCCGACCATGCCACCCAGGTGCTGGCCCAGTTTGCCTCGTTGGCCGACTGCCAGTTCGCCAATGGCTACGCCTGCATCACCGCCCGACGCGAACACGGTGCCAGCTCGGTGGAGATTCCACAGCCGCAGTTCGCCATCCTGCTGCAGGGGCGCAAGCAGGTCCGTACCGCCCAGCAGTCGCTGGATCTGGGGCCGGGGGATCTGTTCGTGGTCACCCGCCGCTGCCGCTTCGACGTGGTCAACAGTCCCGACCCCGACACCGGCAGATATGTGAGCGCCATCGTGCCGTTCTGTCCCGATGTACTCAGCGCCGCGCGGATGTTGTGGAACGAACCGCTGCCCGAACCCGGGCAGGCGCTGGCCGTACAGTTGCTGCACGAACACGCCCCGATCCTGCTGCAATGGCGGCAGGCATTGCGCGAAGCCCGTTACAGCGAGGCCCGCTCGGCGCTGGCCACCTTCACCCTGACCCTGTGCCGGCGCGGTCTGGGCGGCCTGCTGATTCCCCCCGAGCCCGGCCTGGGCGAACGCATCCGCGATCTGGTCGCCGCACAACCGGAACGCGTCTGGCAGTCGCGCGATTTTGAACAACACCTCGGCATCAGCGGCGCCACCCTGCGGCGACGTCTGGCAATGGAAAAACTCGGACTGCGCGAGCTGGTCGTCGATGCCCGTCTGGCCCATGCCATGCAGCTGCTTTACACCACCCGGCTGCCGCTCAAGACGGTGGCCGCACGCTCCGGCTACAGCTCGCTGGCCAGCTTCAACAAGCGCTTCGTCGACCGCTACGGCATGGAACCGGCAGACATCGGCAACGACTGAGCACCACGAGCGGTTCGCGCACCATTCTGAGCGGAACGCTCGCCGCAACCGACGCACCATGCAGACACCGCGGCGCCGCCGCAAACGGATGAAACCTGCATGTCCCCACGTTCAAAGCGCCCACTGACAGCTCTCCTGCTATTGGCCGCCACCTGCGCCGGCAGCGCCCAGGCCGGCACCTCGCACACCCCCGACCGACAGGTCCCGGGCGTCTATCACCAAACAATCGGCTCGCTGCGGATCACCGCGCTGTTCGACGGCACCGTGGCGCTGGGCCGACGGGAAATGGCCGGCGTGGACACCGCGACCGTCACCCGACTGCTGGACCACCGCTACGTCCCGGAGAATGATCAGGGCCTGCAGACGGCGGTCAATGCCTTCCTGATCCAGAACGGCAATCACCTCACGCTGATCGACACCGGCACCGCCCAATGCTTCGGCCCGGGGCTGGGCCAGGTACTGGGCAATCTGCGCGCCGCCGGTTACGACCCGGCCGAAGTCGATGAGGTACTGCTGACCCACGCGCACCCGGACCATATGTGCGGGCTGCTCGACGCCGACGGCAAACCGGCCTATCCGACCGCCACGGTCTGGCTGTCACGCGCCGATGCCGACTACTGGCTGGACCCAGCCAGCGAGACCGCCGCACCGAAGCGCGTGCAGGCCGCGTTCCCGCTCGCCCGCAAGGCCGTCGCCCCGTACGCGGCCAGCGGCCGCCTGCATCGCTTCGTACCGGCCGATACTCTGCCCGCCGGTATCAGCGCACTGGACAGCCACGGTCATACGCCCGGCCACACCTCCTACAACGTGGACGCAGGCAACGGCCAGCAACTGCTGGTGTGGGGCGATCTGGTGCATTTCCATGCCGTGCAGTTCGCCCGCCCCGACGTGTCCTTCGAGGCGGACAGCAATCCCGAAGCGGCCATCGCCAGCCGCCGTCGCATGCTGGCCGAGGCCGCCGACAAGGGATGGTGGGTCGCCGGTGCGCACCTGCCTTTCCCGGGCCTGGGCCACGTCCGCCGTGAAGGCGAGGCCTACGCCTGGGTACCGGCCGAGTTCTCGCCGCTGACGCCATGACAGACCGGCCCTGCCCCCTCGCTTCCGTACGGCGAGGGCCATGACCGGCCCCTCCCTTTCGCGCAGCGAAGGGGAGGGTCGGGGAGGGGCGCCTAGGCGGAAACCGCCGCCCGGCAGCACCGGGCCGCGCGGCGGCGGCCCTGCCGATGGCCTACGTGCCGGGCAGGGCTCAGCCCTGCGGGGCCGGCGCTTCCTCGGCCGGCGGGTTCAACCCCAGCCAACCACCGATGATCGTGCGGGCCTCTTCCACGCCCTGCTTCGACTCACCGGAGAACACCTGCACGCTGACCGTATCGCCGAACTTGGCGTGCAGCTCCTTGCGCACCTTCTGCAGCGTCTGGCCCTGCTGGCCACGGCCGAGCTTGTCGGCCTTGGTCAGCAGCGCGTGCGCGGGCAGGCCGCGCTGTACCGCGTAACCCAGCATCTGCAGGTCGTATTCCTTCAGCGGGTGACGGATGTCCATCACCACCACCAGCCCCTTCAGGGCATTGCGGGTGCGGAAGTACTTGTCGATGAAAGCCTGCCAGTGCGCCTGCAGCTCCAGCGGCACCTTGGCGTAGCCGTAGCCGGGCAGGTCGACCAGATGCGCCTCGGGCGTGATCTGGAAGAACACCAGCTGCTGGGTGCGGCCCGGTGTCTTGGAGACGCGGGCCAGGGCGTTCTGGCGGGTCAGGGCGTTGAGGGCGCTGGACTTGCCGGCGTTGGAGCGGCCGGCGAAAGCCACTTCGGCCCCTTCGTCGTCCGGCAATTGCCGGGCATTGTGGGCCGAGAGCAGGTAACGGGCGCGTTCGATGAGCTGTGACATGCGCATAGGATCGCATGTTGCGGTGCCGCGCGTGGTTCACGCTGCCCTGCAGCACCGCCCTGCCCCGGCTTTTTTGCTGCACTGCTTCGTTGACCCTGCCGCAAAACGGCGTTGATAATCCGACCGATGCCGGCGCACAGCCCCGCCCGGCCGGTCCACACGGAGCTTCCGCATGCGCCATGCTCGTGTTCTTGCCGTTACCGCGTTAGTCGTTCCCGTCATTGCCGCTGTTGCCTTTGCCCAGAGTTCGGTCGTCCCGGTCCCGGACAACGCGCCGGTGCAGACCGCCTCGCTGGAGGTCGATTTCAGCAAGACCAAGCCCGGCGACGCCAAGGCCGGCGAAGCCAAGGCCTCCACCTGCGCCGCCTGCCATGGCGCCGACGGCAACTCCGCGGTGGAGATCTACCCCCGTCTGGCCGGCCAGAGCGAGCGCTACATCGCCAAAGAAATGGCCCTGATCGCCAACGGCCAGCGCAACGAAGGCGCGGTCGCGGCGATGCTGCCCTTCGTGCAGGGCCTGACCCCGCAGGACATGCGTGACATCGGCGCGTTCTTCGCCACCCAGAAGCCCGGTGCCGGCGTGGCCGACGATGCCGCTGTCGCCGAGGGCCCGTATGCCGGCATGAAGTTCTTCGAGATCGGCCAGAAGCTCTACCGCGGCGGCGACGCCAGCCGCAACATCCCGGCCTGCATGGCCTGCCACGGCCCTACCGGTGCCGGCAATCCCGGCCCGGCCTACCCGCATATCGGCGGCCAGCACGCCGGCTACGTGGCCCAGCGCCTGCAGCGCTACCAGTCCGGCCAGACCCAGGAAACCGACGCGGCCCAGTTCAGGATCATGCAGCAGGTCAGCCATGCGCTCACCGAGCAGGAGATCCAGGCGCTGGCCAGCTACATCCAGGGCCTGCATGATCGGGCTTCGGACGCCAAGGTGGTTGCCGCCGCCTCGCAACCCTGACCCTGCCGGTCGCTCCGGCGACCCGGCAACTGCACGATACGCAGACACGCCGGCCGCAAGGTCGGCGTCGCTTTTTCCACTGGAGACTCCCCCATGACGTTGTTCCCCCGACTGATCCTGCTGTTGTGTGCCCTGCTCCCCCTGGCCGCCTGCGCGGCCAGCAATGCCACCCCGGTCGAGGGCCAGGACTACGAGTTGATCGAACAGCCCGGCCCGTTTGCGCCGCTGGCCGGCAAGATCGAGGTGGTCGAAGTGTTCGGCTACACCTGCCCGCATTGCGCCCACTTCGAGCCGCAGTTGGAAGCCTGGGCCGCCAAGCTGCCGGCCGACGTGCGCTTCACCCCGGTACCGGGCGCGTTCGGCGGCTATTGGGATGCCTACGCCCGCGCCTTCTACGCCGCCGAGCAGGTGGGCGTGCTCAAGCGCAGCCATGCCGACGTGTTCAAGGCCCTGCATGAGCAGCGCAGCCTGCCGGTCCAGAATGTCTCGCCCAGCGAACTGGCCAACTTCTACGCCAGCTACGGTGTGCAGCCGGACCGCTTCATCGAGGCCCTGCGCAGCGAGGCGGTCGAGCAGAAGGTCCGCAATGCCCGGACCTTCGCCCAGCGCGTACGCGTCCCGGGCACCCCGGCGCTGATCGTCAACGGCAAGTACCTGGTGCGGGGCGCGACCTTCGATGACCAGCTCCGCATCGCCAGCGCCCTGATCGCCCGCGAACGCGCCGGCGGCGGCAGGGCCCGCTGAGACATTGCGATCCATGGCTGGGCCGATCTGCCGGTTCAGCCAAGCCTGTCGATAATGGCATCATGCGAGCGCCGGCCGCGACGCTGCGGCCTGAATGCATCCAAGAATCCCGCTGGAGATCCCACCCGATGAAGATCCGCTTCGCCCTGGCCCTGACGGCCCTGCTTCCGTTGATGGTTGCCTGCAAGGCCCAGGACGGCACCGCCGACACCACCGCCCCGGCCACCACTCCGGCAGCCCAGACCACCCCGGAAGCGGCCCCGGCCGCCACCGAAGCCGCTCCGGCAAGCGAGGCCGCCCCGGCCGACGCTGCCGCCAACACCCCGGTGCCGGCACCAGCGCGTCCGGTCGGCCCCGAGCCGGTGGCAGGCACCGACTACGTCGCCATCGAAGGCGGCCAGCCGTTCCAGCCGGCCACCGGCAAGGTCGAGGTGACCGAGATCTTCGGCTACGTCTGCCCGGCCTGCGCCCGCTTCCAGCCGCTGGTGAACTCCTGGAAGGCCGGCCTGCCGGCTGACGTGAACTTCGTCTATGTCCCGGCCGCCTTCGGCAGCATGTGGGACAACTACGCCCGCGCCTTCTATGCCGCCGAAACCCTGGGCGTGCAGGAAAAGACCCATGACGCGCTGTACTCGGCCATCCACATCGAGCAGACCCTGAAGGGCGAGCGCGGCATGGACACCCCGGAAGACATCGCCAACTTCTACGCCAAGTACGGCGTGCAGCCGAAGACCTTCACCGACACCATGGCCAGCTTCTCGGTGGCCGCCAAGGTCAACCGCGCCAAGCAGTTCGCCCAGCGCAGCAAGATCACCGGCACCCCGTCGCTGATCGTCAACGGCAAGTACCTGGTCAAGGGCAAGAGCTATGAAGACATGCTCCGCATCGCCGACCACCTGATCGCGCGCGAACGCGCCGCCAACGCCCAGTAAGGACACCAGGGCCTCGGAAACGGGGCCCTTGGTTTTGCACGTCGTGAAATCCCAGACCCAGACATTGCGGTTGCTGACGGCCAACATCCAGGCCGGCTCCAGTACCCGCCGCTACAGCGACTACGTCACCCGCAGTTGGTCCCACGCCCTGCCCGCCGGACAGAAGCGCTCCAGCCTGGACGCCATCGCCAAGCTGGCCAGTGGCCGCGACATCGTGGGCCTGCAGGAAGCCGACCCCGGCAGCCTGCGCTCGGGCTTCACCAACCAGACCCACTACCTGGCCGAGCGGGCCGGCTTCAATTACTGGAGCCACCAGCCGAACCGGCGCATGGGCGGCGTCGCTTCCAGCGCCAATGGACTGCTCAGCCGGCTGGAGCCGGTCGAAGTGCAGGACCATGCCCTGCCCGGCCGCCTCGGCGGGCGCGGCGTGCTGGTCGCCCGCTTCGGTGATGGCGACCAGGGCCTGACCGTGGCGGTGGCGCACCTGTCGCTGGGCATGGCCTCGCGCCTGTCGCAGCTGGACTTCATCTCCGACCTGCTGTCCGACCTGCCCAATGCCGTGTTGATGGGCGATTTCAACTGCATGGCCGACCGGCCCGAGATGCGCGTGCTGTACCACAAGACCCGCTTGCAGCCGCCCAGCTGCAACGTGCTGACCTTCCCGAGCTGGGGGCCGGACCGCGCCATCGACCACATCCTGCTCACCGACAACCTGAAGATGGTCGACACCCGCGCGGTCGCTGCGGCGCACTCGGACCACCTGGCGGTGGAAATGGAAGTCCAGGTCCCGGGCGAGAGCCTGCGCTGAGGCCGGGCAACGCGGCAACGAAACGAAGGCCGGCATTGCCGGCCTTCGTCATTTCATGGCGGTTCCCGCCGGCTTTGGCGGGCCTGTCCGCGTGCGCCACCCCGCCTGCTCAGCGCACGAAGCTGATCCGCTGCATGTGCGCGTTGCTGGCATCGGCCAGCACCTGCGCCATCACCTCGTACTGCGCGTCGGGCGAAGCGTCGATCCGCAGCTCCGGCAGGTTGCCGGCATGCGCCTGCGCCTGTTCCTGCAGTTGCGCCTGCAGCGTGGCGCGGCCGATCGGCTGCCCGTTCCAGAACAACTGGTTGCCGGCATCCACGCGCAGCTCGATCGGCGGCGGTGGATCCGGGCGCTGGACCAACCGCTCGCTGCGCTGCGGCAGGTCGACCGGGATGGGAACGGCCACCATCGGCGCGGTGACGATGAAGATGATCAACAACACCAGCATCACGTCCACCAGCGGGGTGACGTTGATGTCGGCCAACGGACGTCCGGAATTGCCTGCCGCACTGAATGCCATGTCCAGTTCCCCGGGGCGAGGCCGGTTGCCTCGGATCCAACGCTACGCCGCTGCCGGAGCAATGCCATCGCGGTTGGCATGCCCGTTCAGCCCGCGTTGGCGTGAGGAGGCCCGTTCCATTCATCCACCAGTTGGAATGTCGCTCGGTCGTTGACGCCGCGGTCGGTATCCTTCGGCCATGAAGCATTTTTTCCTGACGCCACTGGCCGCCCTTTCCCTGCTGACCGGCTTTGCCGCCTGCGCACAGAACCTTGATGCCCAGCGCGCGACGATGCGCAGCGCCATCGACAACGCCGAACGCGGCCAGTTCGATGCCAATGCCGCCGCCAGCCTGCGCAATCACCCGCTGTACGGCTGGCTGGAGTACAGCGCCCTGCGTCGCAACATCGACACCTTGGGCACGCCGCAGGCGCAGGACTTCCTCAAGCGCTACCAGGGCCAGGCGGTGGCCGAGACCTTCCGTGCCGCCTGGCTGCCGGCGCTGGCCCGCCGCCAGGATTGGCCGACCCTGCTGGCCAACTGGAAACCCGGCAACGATGCCGGCCTGCGTTGCGCCGAACTCAACGCCCGCCAGGCCACCGGCAAGGCCGACGCACAGTGGACCAGCGATGCGCAGGCGTTGTGGCGCAGCAGCGGCAAGTCGCTGCCCGATGCCTGCGACCCGGTGTTCGCGGTGCTCGCCAGCCGCGGCGGCCTGTCACCGGCGCTGCGTTGGGAACGCATCGATGCGGCCGCCGATGCCCAGCAACCGGCGGTGATGCGCGCCGCCGCACGTGGTCTGCCGGCCACCGAGTTGGCCCAGGCCAATGACTACGCCGCCTTCGTCGACAAGCCCGACGCCCGTGCACTGAACTGGCCGAAGAACGAGCGCAGCCGCCGCATCGCCACCGACGGCCTGCAGCGGCTGGCCAAGGCCGACCCCGGCGCCGCCGAGCAGCAGTTGCCACAGTACGCGCAGGCGCTGGGATTGAGCGCCGAACAGCAGGGCCAGGTGCTGTATGAGATCGCACTGTGGACGGTGGCCTCCTACCTGCCGGATTCGGCACGCCGGCTGGCTGCGGTGCCCGAATCGGCCTACGACGAACGCCTGCACGAATGGCGCACCCGCGAAGCCATGGCCCGCGGCGACTGGCCGGCGGCATTGGCAGCCATCCGCAGGATGCCGGCGACGCAGCGCAATGATTCGCGCTGGCGCTGGTTCGAGGGCCGGCTGCTGGAGAAGACCGGCCGTCCCGGCGAAGCCACCGCGCTGTACCGTGCCGCCGCCACCGAACCGACGTTCCACGGCTTCCTGGCCGCCGACAAGCTCAAGCAACCCTACGCGCTGTGCCCGTGGAACCCCGGCGACAGCGCACAGGCCAAGGCAACGGTGGCACGGGACCCGGCACTGGTCCGTGCGATCGAACTGTTCAAGATCGAACGCCCAACCTGGGCCGCGCGTGAGTGGGCCGACGCGCTGACCCGCTTCGATGACACCCAGCGCCGTCTGGCCGTGGAAGTGGCCAGCACCAACGGCTGGTTCGACCGCGCCGTGTTCGCGCTCAAGGGCGCGCAGGAACAGCGCCTGTACACGCTGCGCTTCCCGCTGCACCACGACGACACCATCCGCCGCGAAGCCAGTCGCAATGCGCTGGACCCGGCCTGGGTGGCCGCCGAGATCCGTGCCGAGAGCATCTTCAACCCGAAGGCCCGCTCGCCGGCCAATGCCATGGGCCTGATGCAGGTGCTGCCGGCCACCGGTGCCAGCGTCGCCAAGAGCATTGGCCTGAGCGGCTACGGCGGTGCGGCCAGCCTGTACGACTCGGACACCAACATCACCCTGGGCACCGCCTATCTGCGCCAGTTGATGGACAAGTACGGCGGCCAGCCGTACGTCACCATCGCCGCCTACAACGCCGGCCCCACCCCGACCGCGCGTTGGCAGACCCAGCGCCCCAACTACGACCCGGATTTCTGGATCGAGACGATCAGCTACAAGGAAACCCGCGAGTACGTGGCGCGCGTCCTGGCCTTCAGCGTCATCTACGACTGGCGCCTCAACGGCAACGCGTTGACCCTGAGCGACCGCATGGTCGGCAAGGTCGACGGGGCACGCAAGACATTCACCTGCCCCACGCCCTGACCGACGCCGCATGGCCAAGCGCAGCCATGCGGTGCTGAAGCGTTGCCCGGGAGTCCTGCCGGGCACGGCCCGGCACTACCGTTGACGCGCCCTGCGCCGCATCATGTCGGCATGAAGATCTATCTTGTAGGCGGCGCAGTCCGCGACGCACTGCTCGGCCAGCCGGCCGGTGACCGTGACTGGGTGGTGGTCGGTGCCACGCAATCGGACATGGAAGCGCGCGGCTTCAAGGCCGTGGGCAAGGATTTCCCGGTGTTCCTGCACCCGGACAGCGGCGAGGAATACGCGTTGGCACGTACCGAACGCAAATCCGGGCGCGGCTACCGTGGCTTCGTGGTCGACGCCGACCCGTCGGTGACGCTGGAAGAAGACCTGCAACGCCGCGACTTCACCATCAACGCCATCGCCCGCGACGAGACCACCGGTGAGCTGGTCGACCCCTGGGGCGGCGTGCGCGACATCGAGCGGCGCGTGCTGCGCCACGTCGGCCCGGCCTTCATCGAAGATCCGCTACGGGTGCTGCGCGCGGCCCGTTTCATGGCCCGCTTCGCCCCGCTGGGTTTCACCCTGGCCCCCGAAACCGCCGAATTGATGCGGCAGATGGCCGCCAGCGGCGAACTCGACGCGCTGGTGCCCGAGCGCATCTGGCAGGAACTGCGCCGCACCCTGGCCCTGCCACGGCCCTCCGCGTTCCTGCGCTGCCTGCACGATACCGGCGCACTGAAGGCGATCCTGCCCGAACTCGATGCGCTGTACGGCGTGCCGCAACGCGCCGAGTTCCACCCGGAGGTGGACACCGGCATCCACCAGGAAATGGTCAGCGACATGGCCGCGCGGCTGGCGCCGGGCGACGACCTGATCGGCTTCGCCGCGCTCACCCATGACCTGGGCAAGGCCCTGACGCCCAGCGACGAACTGCCGCGCCACATCATGCACGAGCAGCGCGGGCTCAAGCCGTTGGCGGCGCTGTGCGAGCGCCTGAAGGTCCCGACCGACCATCGCCAACTCGCCGAAGCAGTGTGCCGCGAGCACCTCAACGTGCACCGCATCGATGAACTGCGCGATGCCACCGTGCTCGAGCTGATCCAGCGCTGCGACGGCTTCCGCCGCCCCGAGCGGATCGCGCAGATCGCACTGGCCTGTGAATGCGACAAGCGGGGCCGCCTCGGCTTCGAGGACAGCGGCTATCCGCAGGGCCAGGCACTGCAGCGCCTGCACGCCGCCGCATTGGCGATCAACGCCCGCGACATCGCCACCGCAGGCCTGCAGGGCCCGGCGATCGGTGAAGCATTGAACAAGGCGCGCGTCGCCGCGATCCACAAGGCCCGGAGCCAACCGTAGCCGGGGATGAACTCCCGGCTCGTGGCGCCCGCCACGCGGTCAACACCGCGCCGCTGCAGGAGCGGCTTCAGCCGCGAAGCCCGGGATGAAGAGGCAAGTGCTGCCGCATGCAATTGCATGATCCTTGGCGAGTTGTCGCATCAGCGGCTTCGCGGCTGAAGCCGTTCCTACGTGGAACTCGCATGAAGCCTGCGAAAAGGTCATCCCGACAGCACCGCGATGCCGGGCGCCCCTGATGCGCGACGTCAGATCTTCAGATAGATCTTCCGCCGGTCCATCCATGCCATTGGCAGCCACCACAGCGCGACGAACGCCAATGCCATCGCCAGCGACGCGCCCTGCGCGCCGGCCAGCGGCGTGATCCAGCGCTCGAATACGTGCGTGTACAGCCAGCCCCAGCTACCGGTGGCCATCATCGCCAGCACCATCGCTGAGGAGCCGGCGTAGGCGGTGATCGCGTTGACGCCGAAGCGTCGGCCCAGCGCAGGCCAATGGCGGATATCGATCAGCACGTGCGCCAGCCACAATGCCGCGAACGCCCAGCCCGCGGTCCACAGCACGTAGGAGGGTGTCCACAGGTTCTTGTTGAACGGCAGCCACATCGACCACACCGCGCCCAGCGCCAACAGCACGCCTGCACCCAGCAGCAGGCGCGCGGGGCGTGTACGCAGCAACGCACCGGCCTGCAGGCCGATCAGCGTCGATGCCAGTGCGCCCAATGTCGACATCAGGCCCTCGGGATCATGGCCGTGACCGATCACCGGGTCGTATTGGTACAGCAGCGAACCAAACAGCGCGGTGTCCACGCGACTGGGCAGGTTGAGCCACGGCGCCAATGAACCGCCCGCTGCCAGCAGCAGTGCGTAGCCCGCCAGCAGGCCGAACAGGCACAGCCACTGGGCGCGCGGTCGCAGCCAGATCGCGGCCATGCCCGCCACCGCGAAACAGAGGCCGATCCGCTGCAGCACGCCCCACGGCCGGTAGTGGGCCAGGTCCAGCCACCACCAGGCCAGCAGGTGCAGCAGCAGGCCCAGGCCAAGGATGCGCAGTGCGCGCACCAGCACCGTGCGGCTCAGCGCCGCGCGGTCGGCGCCCTGCTCCACCCGTGGCACCACGCCCAGCGCGATCGACACGCCGACGATCACCAGAAAGAACGGGAACACCAGGTCGGTCGGCGTGCAGCCGTTCCACTCTGAATGCAGCAGCGGCGCGAACACATGCCCCCAGCTGCCGGGGTTGTTGACCAGCAGCATCGCGGCCACGGTGAGGCCACGCAGGGCGTCCACCGAGGCATAACGCAGGGGTTTGCTCATGGCGATCAGGCCTGTTCGGGTTGACCGGCAATCCAGGTGGCCCGCACCTGCAGGGCCTCATCCAGCAACACGAAGTCCGCAGCGTAGCCGGCGGCGATATGCCCGTACCGCTCGCCCAGGCCAATGAACCGGGCCGGGTAGGTCGAAGCCATGCGCGAGGCTTCTGCCAGCGGCAGGCCCAGCAACTGCACGGTGTTGCGCACGGCCGTGGCCATGTCCAAAGCCGAGCCCGCCAGCGAGCCGGCGGCATTGCGCACCACGCCATCGACGGCGGTGATCACCT
Organism: Stenotrophomonas sp. Steno-C18; assembly: GCF_056393195.1. Lineage (NCBI taxonomy): Bacteria > Pseudomonadati > Pseudomonadota > Gammaproteobacteria > Lysobacterales > Lysobacteraceae > Stenotrophomonas > Stenotrophomonas sp. Steno-C18. The sequence goes on from NZ_JBWJOX010000003.1 coordinate 316,123, forward strand.
CCCCGTACAGCTCGAAGGCCGGGCTGTCCGAGCCGACCATCGGCATCGCATCGGTCACCAGGAACACCTTGCCGCGCGGCTTGGCCGCCAAGGCCACGCGCAGGCTGGCCGGGTGCACGTGCACGCCGTCGACGATCACGCCACACCAGCTATGGGGGTCCTCCAGCGCGGCACCGACGGTGCCGGGGTCACGCCCCTGCAACGGCGACATCGCGTTGTACAGGTGGGTGAAGCCGCTGACACCGGCATCCAGCCCGGCGCGGATTTCCTCGTAGGTCGCCGCGGTGTGGCCGGCCGCGACGATGGCGCCGTTGGCCACCATCTGCGCGATGGTTTCCACCGGCACGCGTTCGGGTGCCAGCGTGATCAGGGTGACGCCGTTGTCCAGCGCGGTGGCCATGCGTACTTCATCGGCATCGGGCACGCGGAACTTGCCGGCATCGTGCGTGCCCTTGCGGGCCGGCGCGATGTACGGGCCTTCCAGGTGGATGCCAAGCACGCCGGGCACCTTGGCGGCGATGGCATCGCGGGTGGCCTGCACCGCACGCGCCATCACCTCGGCGTCGTCGCTGATCAGCGTCGGCAGCATGCCGGTGGTGCCGAACCGGCGGTGGCCGGCCATCATCGTGCGCAGCGCATCGACATCGGTCTGGTTGTTGAACAGCGCGCCACCGCCGCCGTTGACCTGCACGTCGATGAAGCCCGGCATCAGCCAGCCACCGCCCAGATCGACCTGGACATCGGCCGCCTGCAGCGACGCGTCGTCATCGGCGAGCACCGCGACGATGCGGCCGCCCTCCACCACCACCGCGACGTCGTCGCGGAAGTCCTCGCCGGCAAGGATCCGGCCGTTGCGCAGTACGGTGTTCATCAGACCGTTTCCGTGACCTTGTTCAGGTGCGGCGGCAAATCCGGATTGTGGCCACGGCGCAGGGCCAGCGCGTTGATGGCCCGGTAGAAGCTCTGGATGGTGAGCAGCGGCGCGCACAGCGGGTGCGGCGCGACGACGGTCGGCAGGCTGCCGCCTTCGCCGGCCAGCCACACCTGCGCGCCACGCGCGGCGAACTCCTCGGCCACGGCGCGGGTGCCACTGCCGGTTTCATCCGGCTGGGCGAAGGCCAGCACCGGGAAGTCGCGGCCGACCAGCGCCATCGGGCCGTGCTTCACTTCCGCCGAGCTGTAGCCCTCGGCGTGCAGGCCACAGGTTTCCTTGAACTTGAGTGCGGCCTCCTGCGCGGCGGCCAGGCCCGGGCCGCGGCCCAGCACGAACAGGTTATGGGCATCGACCAGGCCATCGGTCAGCGCGGTCCAGTCGCATTCCCAAGCCTGGGACATGGCGGCCGGCAGGGCGTCGAGCGAAGCGATCAGCGCCGGATCGTTCTTCCAGTAAGCGCCGAGCTGCAGGATCGCGGCCAGCGAGGCCAGGTAGCTCTTGGTCGCCGCGACGCTGCGCTCGGCACCGGCGCCCAGCGGGATCACCGTGTCGGCCAGCTGCGCCAGCGGCGAATCCTCGACGTTGACCAGCGCCACCACGCGTGCGCCGCCGGCCTTGGCGGCCTCGGCGTTGCGCAGCAGGTCCGGGCTCTTGCCCGACTGCGAAATCACGATGTACAGCGCGCCGCGCACCTGCAGCGGCGCTTCGTAGACCGAGCCCACCGACGGCGACGCCGAGGCCGTCACCAGGCCCAGCTGGGTCTCGAACAGGTACTTGCCGTAGGTTGCCGCGTGATCGGAACTGCCGCGTGCGCAGGTGACCACGAACGGCGGCGGGTTCTGCCGCAGGTCGCTGGCCAGTGCCTGGACCACCTCGCGGTTGCGCGCGAACTGGGCGGCGATGACCGAGGCGCTTTGCGCGGCCTCGTTGAACATCAGGGTTTGCGTCTCACTCGGCAGTGCCATGGATCGTTACTCGGAAAGGTCGGGGGGGGATGAGGGAGGCCGCGCCGGCTGCTGCCGCAACGGTGCGGTGGAACCGCGCACCACCAGCTGCGGCACGAAGCCCTGGTTGTGCAGCTGCACCGGGGCGTCGTCATAGGCGTCGGTGCGCAACTGGCTGATCAGCAGCCGCGCGGCATGCCGGGCGATGTCGCCGGTGGCCTGCTTGGCGGTGGTCAGCGCCGGCCACGACTGGCGCGAGAACGGGCTGTCCTCGAAGCCGGCGATGGACAGGTCGTACGGCACGTTGAGCCCGGCCGAATTGGCCGCGGCCAGCACGCCGGCGGCGATCTCGTCGTTGGAGCCGAAGATGGCGGTGGGCGGCTCGCGCAGCGCCAGCAGGCGGCGTGCCCCCCGGAAACCATCGTCGAAGGTGTAGTCGCCCGGGATCACCAGGTGCTTGTCCAGCGGGATGCCGTAGTCCTTCAACGCGGCCTCGTAGCCGGCGTAGCGCTCGCCGCTGGAGTGGTGCGAGGTACCGCCCCACAGGAAGCCGATGCGCTGGTGGCCCAGCTGGATCAGGTGCTCGGTGATCTCGTAGGCGGCGTCGCGGTCGTCGACGAACACGCACGGGCCATCGCCCGGGTCCTCGGTGGCGGCGATGATGCGCACGTTCTTGATCCCGCGCGCGTTCAACGCGGCGACCAGCTCCGGCCGCTCGGACATCGGCGCGGTCAGCACCAGCCCGGCCAGGCGCGAGCGCTGCACCCAGTCGGCCAGCTCCTCGGCCAGCATCGGCGAGGTGGAATCGCAGGGGTGGATCTGCAGGCCGAAGCCGGTTTCACGGCAGGCCGAGAGCACGCCGTTCTGCACGCCGATGATGTGGTACGGGTTCGGGTTGTCGTAGACCAGCCCGATCACGAAGGTGGTGTTGCTGCGCAGGTTGCGTGCGGACGGGTCCGGCTCGTAGTCCAGCTCGGCCACGGCCCGCAGCACCCGTGCCCGGGTGGCCTGCATCACCGAGGGTTCGTTGTTGATCACCCGCGACACGGTCTTCAGGGAGACCTTTGCCCGCTCGGCGACGTCCTTGATGGTGGGTCTGCGCATTACCGGTTCCCGCGTTGGCTCGATGGTCGCCATGATGCTTGATTCACGCGCCACGCGCCCTGCCCGCGTTGTGGCCCAGGGTGCCGAAGAACAGGATGTACAGATAGCACGGGACCATCAGCGCGGCGAACACCAGCTGGAAGTGTTCCGGGTACGCATGCTTGAGCAGGGCGAAGGCCTGCGGGATGATCGCGCCGCCGGCGATGCCCATCACCAGCAGGGCCGAGCCGGTCTGGGTGAAGCGGCCCAGGCCGCGGATGGCCAGCGGGAAGATCGCCGGCCACATCATGGCGTTGGCGAAACCCAGCGCGGCGACGAACCCCACCGAGACATAGCCGTGGGTGAAGTAGGCGCCCAGGGTGAACACCACGCCCAGCACCGCCGACACCGCCAGGTACTTCTCCTGCGAGATGAAGCGCGGGATCAGCACCAGCCCGGCCACGTAGCCGACCAGCATCGCGAACAGGGTGTAGGACGTGAACAGCTTGGTCTGGTCCAGCGGCAGGCCGAAGGCATTGCCGTAGGTGCCGATCGCGTCGCCGGCCATCACTTCCACGCCGACGTACACGAACAGGCACAGCACGCCCAGCCACAGGTGCGGGAACTGGAAGATGCTGCGCCGGGCGGCCTTGCCATCATTGGCGGCGGCATTGGCCTGGTCCGGCTTCACTTCCGGCAGCGGCGAGAACAGCACGCCCACGGCGACCAGCAGCAGCACGCCGGCGATGACCATGTACGGGGTGTGGATCTTGGCGGCGAAGGCATTCAGCAGCTCGGTCTTGGTGGCCGCGTCGGCCGCCTGCACCTGGGCTTCCAGGTCACCGATGCCGTGCAGCACGAGCGAGCCGATCACCACCGGCGCGAGGATGCCGGCGATCTTGTTGCAGATGCCCATCAGCGCGATGCGCTGGGCCGCCCCCTCGATCGGGCCGAGGATGCTGATGTACGGGTTGACCGCGGTCTGCAGCAGCGCCATGCCGCCACCGATCACGAACAGCCCGCCCAGCGCGCCGCCGAACCAGCGGCGGGTGGCGAACTCGCCGAAGGCCATCGCACCGACCGCCATCACCGCCAGGCTCAGCGCCAGGCCCTTCTTCATGCCGGTGCGGTTGAGGATGAACGAGGCCGGCAGGGCCAGGAAGAAGTAGGACAGGTAGAACACCATCAGCACGAGGAAGGCCGAGACCTCGCTGACGTCGAAGGCCAGCCGCACGAAGGTGATCAGCGGCCCGTTGATCCAGGTACAGAAGCCGATGATGAAGAACAGCACGCCGACGATGGCGATGGACGACAACGTACTGGTGCGCGGCGGATAGGCGGGAACAGCAGACATGGGCAAGGCTCCTGCGAATGCGGGATACGGATCGGGGCCGCTCGGGAAGACGTGGGAACAACGTTGTCACATTTATGGTTTGCTGCTGACGGATTTGTCAACAACGCGTGATCGCCCGGCCGATACTTGCATTTGAGAGCAATCGGCGCGAACGCCGGAGGGATCAGGCTTTCCCTCGCAAAACCCCTATACGTCGGCATGCCATCGCCGAGGACGGCGGAAAATCGCTTTCCCGCGAGGTTTGCGCAATCGCGCTGCGGCGCAGCATCGAAAGTTTTAATTATTCGTTGACATCGTTGTCAGAACGATTACAGACTCGGCCCCCGAACGGCGCCCCCGACGGGCGCTCCCATGCCATAGGGAAACCGAGTGACTGCAGTCGCCCCCCCGCTACAGAGCACCCGCCCTGCGCTCGCGCCCCGGCCCTTCTTCGCGGCCGACGTCGGCGGCACCCACGTCCGCGTGGGCCTGATCCAGGCCGGCAGCGGCCTGGGCCCGGCCGTGGAGGTGCTGTCCTATCGCAAGTACCGCAACGCCGATTACCCCGGGCTGGGCGCGATCCTGGCCGACTTCGCCAGCAGCCAGCCGCCGGTCTGCGAGTGCGTCATCGCCACCGCCGGCTACGCGCTGCCCGATGGCACCGTGATCTCCGCCAACCTGCCCTGGCCGCTGTCGTCCAACCGCATCCGCGAGGACCTCGGCTTCGACGCCGTCCATCTGGTCAACGACTTCGAAGCCGTCGCCCATGCCGCCGCGCACATCAACGGCAGCCAGGTGCTGCAGCTGACCGGCCCGGCCGAGGCCCCGCGCGGCCCGACCCTGGTGGTCGGCCCCGGCACCGGCCTGGGCGCGGCGGTGTGGATCCCGGTCGGCAACCGCTCGGTGGTGTTGGCCACCGAGGCCGGCCAGGCCTCGCTGGCCGCCAGCACCGAGCTGGAGATGGCGGTGCTGCAGCAGATGCTGCGTGGCCGCAGCCACGTCTCCATCGAGCACGGCGCGCTGTCCGGCCCGGGCCTGCTCAACCTCTACACCGCCCTGTGCGCGGTGCGCGGCGTCGCCCCCACGCATGCCACGCCGGACGCGGTCAGCGCCGCGGCCTGCGACGGCAGTGACCCACTGGCGGTGGAAACCCTGGAACTGTTCTGCGGGATCCTCGGCTCCACCACCGGCGACATGGCCCTGCTCTATGGCGTGCAGGGCGGCATCTATCTGGCGGGCGGGATCCTGCCGAAGATCAGTCAGTTCCTCTTGAACAGCACCTTCGTCGAACGCTTCCTCAACAAGGGTCCGATGGGCAAGGCGCTGCAAAGCATTCCCGTGAAGCTGGTAGAGCACGGGCAACTGGGCGTGATCGGCGCGGCCAGTTGGTATCTGGAAAAGTCGGCCACCTGAGCCTTCGCAGCATAAGCAACAGATCCACCAGCAATACCCAGCAGTAACGCGGCACCCCGGTGCCATCCAATCTGATGTTGAGGAGAGACAACATGCATCGCAAGACCCTGCTTTCGGCAGCGATCGTCAGCTGCCTTGCTTTCAGTGCCCACGCGCAGGAAGCCGCCCCCACCGCCACCGACCTGGACACCGTGGTCGTCACCGGCATCCGCGGCTCGATGGAAAAGTCGCTGGACACCAAGCGCGAAGCCAATGCCCGCGTTGAAGTGGTGACCGCAGAAGACGTCGGCAAGCTGCCGGCGCACAACGTCGCCGACACCCTGCAGCGCCTGCCGGGCGTGAACATCAGCTCCTCCAGCGCCGACGAAGGCGGCTTCGACGAAGCCGACCGCGTCAGCCTGCGCGGCACCAGCCCGAGCCTGACCCAGACCCTGATCAACGGCCACACCGTCGGCTCGGCCGACTGGTTCGTGCTGTCCCAGGCCGGCAACGTCGGCCGCAGCGTCAGCTACTCGCTGCTGCCGTCGGAGCTGGTCAGCTCGGTGGAAGTGAACAAGTCCTCGCAGGCCAAGCTGATGGACGGTGGCACCACCGGCACCGTCAACATCATCACCCGCAAGCCGCTGCAGTTCGCCAAGCAGTTCACCGCCGAAGCATCGATCGGTGCGGTGCGCTCGGACCAGGCCGAATCGACCGACCCGCAGCTGTCGGCCCTGTTCAACTACAAGAACGAAGACGGCACCTTCGGCGTGATGGTGCAGGGCTTCAGCCAGAAGCGCGAGCTGCGCCGCGAAGCCCAGGAGTTCCCGGGTGGCTGGTTCAAGATGGGCCGCAATGCCGATGGCACGGTCAACGCCCTGGGCCAGAGCAATCCGGACCTGCTCGATGTGTGGGCCCCGAGCCTGCTCGGCTCCACGCTGTTCGAACAGACCCGCGAGCGCAAGGGCGGCCTCGTCGAGATCCAGTTCAAGCCCAACGATGACCTGACCCTGGGCGTGAGCGGCTTCAGCTCCAAGCTCGACGCCAACAACTACAACCGCAACTTCATGCTGTGGGGCGGCAACTTCGCCAACTCGCAGGCCCCGCAGGCCGGCTACGTGGTCAAGGACGGCGTGCTCACCAACGCCACCTACGCAGGCGTGGCAGGCACCAACTACGGTGTCTACGACATGATCTATCGCGAGTCGTCGGCCAAGACCAACTACCTGACCTTCGACGCGGACTGGCAGATCAACGACAGCCTGACCTCCAGGTTCCAGGCCGGCAGCACCAAGGGCGAAGGCAAGACCGCCCGCCAGTACATCGCCGAGGTCACCCTGGCCAATGGCGGCGGCGCCAGCTGGAGCACCCATGGCAACAGCTCGCCGACCGACTGGAGCCTGGGCGGCGACCTGAGCCCGTCCGGCGTGACCAGCTTCGGCACTTGGGGCAACCAGCAGATCGTGGCCGAGGACAAGGAGAAGTGGGCCACGCTCGACTTCAACCAGTACATGGATACCGGCGTGCTGAGCTCGCTGGACTTCGGCCTGCGCTTTGCCAAGCACAGCCGTGAAGCCATGTCGCCGGAAGGCGCCAGCCCGGGCGACATCTGGTCGGACCTGCAGAACGGTGCCACCGCCAACTACCCCAGCGGCTTCGCCAGCGGCATCGGCGGCAACTTCCCGCGCAACCTGTGGTACTTCACCCCGGGCGCGCTGAAGGAAGCCATCACCAACAACTCCACCTGGCTGTCCAACAACGACGGCCCGACCGGCCGCCACAACTACGGCTCGGAATGGAAGGTCGAGGAGAAGAACCTGGCCGCCTACGTCCAGGCCAACTTCACCGGCGACAACTGGGCCGGCAACATCGGCCTGCGCTACGTCAGCGTGAACCAGGACATCGACTCCTACCGTGCGGTCAGCAATGCCGCCAACGCTGACGTGAGCAGCCTGTTCGGCATGTGGGAGGCGCTGGCATACAGCAACACCCACCGTCGCCTGCTGCCCAGCGCCAACTTCAAGTTCGACCTGGCCGAGAACCTGGTGTTCCGCGTCGCCGCTTCGCAGACCCAGACCCTGCCGGACTACTCGGCACTGGGTGCTTCGGCCTCCGGCTCGGACCTGGACAAGACCGGTTCGGCCGGCAACCCGAACCTGAAGCCGGTGGTCTCCACCAACTTCGACGCCAACGTGGAGTGGTACTTCATGCCGCGCGGCCTGCTGTCGTTCGGCGTGTTCTCGATGAACATGAAGGACTATGTGGCCTACGGCACCGAGAAGCAGATGCTGTTCAGCGAGCTGACCAACCAGCTTGAGCAGTATGAGATCTCGCTGCCGACCAACGCCAACGCGCAGGTGCAGGGCCTGGAAGTGGCTTACCAGCAGCCGATCGGCGAGTACTTCGGCATCGATGCCAACTACACCTACTCCGACGGCAGCACCTCGCACACCTGGGCCGACGGCAGCAACAACCTGCTCGGCAACTCGAAGGACACCTACAACGTCGGTGCCTACTTCGAGAACGACACCTTCGGTGCGCGCGTCGGCTACACCTACCGTTCCTCGTTCCTGATCGGCCTGTCCTCGGTGAATCCGTACTACCAGGATTCGTTCGGCACCGTGTCGGTCTCGTTGAACTACAAGGCCACCGACTGGCTGAGCTTCAGCCTGGATGCGCTGAACCTCAACGACCCGACCTACAAGTACTACCAGAGCTCGGCCATTCCGGTTGCGTTCTACAACAACGGTCGCCAGTACTACTTGAACGCCCGCATCAAGTTCTGATCCATCCCGGCACGCAACATCGCCGGACAGCGTGACGCGCCGGGCCTGGATCACTCCGGGCCCGGCGTTTTTCGTTGGGAGTGCGCGACGTCCCTCCACCGGCATGCCGGCCGATGGCGGGCGTCACGCAACGTGCCCCCTTGGGCACCTTCCGCGCAGGGTCCGGCGCTGCCGTTGCACAATCCTGCTTTCGTCGTGCCGCGCATGATCCGGCACTGCACTGCCCGCAATCCCGCACCACCTGCCAGGCCTGGCCCGGCACCACCGCCTTACAACAGGAGCTCCGCCCCGATGACGAAGTCCCTCCGTGCGCGCCGTCGCGCAACCCTGCTCGGCAGTTGCATGCTGCTCGGCCTCACCACCGTGCAGGCCCACGCCGCCGCCGGCGCACCGTCGCTGATCCCCCTGCCCGCCAGTTACCAGGCCGACGGCGGCAAGGACTTCGTGCTGAAGCATGCCGCCCGGGTCGGCGGCAATGACGAAGCCTCGCGCCGCGTCGCCGCTCAGTTCGTAGAGCTGCTCAAGCAGAACGGCGGGCCCACGCTGGCCGTGGCCGAGAACGCCAACAAGGCACAGATCCGCTTCCGCCTGGACCCTTCGGCCACCAATCCGGCCGAGGCCTACACGCTCAAGGTCTCCAACACCGGCATCGACGTCAGTGCCAGCGATGACCGCGGCCTGTTCTACGGCGCCGTCACCGCCGCCCAGCTGCTGACCGACCAGACCCCCGGCGAGGTCGCCGCGGCCACCATCACCGATGCGCCGCGCTTCGTCTGGCGCGGGCTGATGCTCGACTCGGCCCGCCATTTCCAGAGCATGGAGGAGATCAAGAAGCTGCTCGATGCGATGGCCCAGCACAAGCTCAATACCTTCCACTGGCACCTGACCGACGACCAGGGCTGGCGCATGGAGATCAAGCGCTACCCGAAGCTCACCGAAACCGGCAGCTGCCGCGTGCCGCTCGGTGATGCCGGCCGCAACGAGGCCACCGGCCAGCCCCGCACCTACTGTGGTTTCTACACGCAGGAGCAGATCCGCGAGATCGTCGCCTACGCCGCGCAGCGGCATATCCAGGTGATCCCGGAGATCGACGTCCCCGGCCACGCCACTGCGGCCATCGTCGCCTACCCGGAGCTGGGCGTGACCGACCAGAAGCTGGTCATCGACAACCAGTGGGGCGTGTTCCCCAACCTGTTCAACACCGAAGAAAGCACGATGCAGTTCCTGGAGAACGTGCTGCTGGAAGTGATCGACATGTTCCCGGCAAAGTACGTGCACGTGGGCGGCGACGAAGCGGTCAAGGACCAGTGGATCGCTTCCCCGCGCGTGCAGGCGCACATGCGCCAGCTCGGCCTGAAGGACGAGATGGAAATGCAGAGCCACATGATCAAGCGCCTGGAGAAATTCCTGGAGCAGCACGACCGCCGCCTGATCGGCTGGGACGAGATCCTCGAGGGCGGCCTGCCGCCGGAAGCCACGGTGATGTCCTGGCGTGGCACCGAGGGCGGCCTGAAGGCAGCCAGCGAAGGCCACGACGTGATCATGTCGCCGGTCACCCACATGTACATGGACTACCTGCAGACCGAATCGCCGAACGAGCCGCCGGGCCGCCCGACCACGATCCCCCTGCAGAAGGCCTACGAATTCGAACCGGTGCCCGCCGAACTGGCCGCCGACAAGCGTTCGCACATCCTGGGCCTGCAGGCGAACATGTTCGTCGAGCACACCCGCAACAACCGCCACCTGGAACACAACCTGTTCCCGCGCGTGGCGGCGGTGGCCGAGACCGGCTGGAGCCCGCAGGACAAGCGCGACTTCCGTGGCTTCACCCAGCGCCTGCCGCGCCAGCTGCAGCGCTACCGTGCGATGGACATCGCCTACGCGCAGACACCGTTCCAGGTGGACCTGCGCGACAAGGGGGATGCTGCCACCGGCAACGTCACCGTCACCCTGGACAATCCGCTGGGCTACCCCGTGCATTACACGCTCGATGGCAGCGCGGTCAGCAGCCGCTCGCCGCTGTACAGCCAGCCGCTGCAGCTGAAGGTTCCCGTGCAGGTGCAGGCAGCGGCCTTCTTCAACGACCTGCCACTGGCCGCGGCCAGCAACTTCGCGCTTACCGCCGACTCCCTGCGGGTGCGCGAGGACACCCAGCTGGGCCTGTGCCCGAACGGCGGCAAGCTGCTGCTGCGCCTGGAAGACGACGGTCCGGCCGAGGGCGAGCGCGAAGTGTTCAACGTCAACATCTTCAACCCGTGCTGGTTGTGGGAAGACGTGAACCTGGCCGGCATCAGCAGGATCAAGGTGCGTGCCGGCCGCATCCCGTACAACTTCCAGCTGGCCCACGACGAACCGGCACGCAAGTTCGCTCCGGCGCACAGCAGGTACGGCGAGATGGAGATCCTGGCCAACTGCGAAGGCACGCCGCTGGCCTCGGTGCCGCTGCCTGCCGAACCCGGTGCCGACGGCTTCCTGGAACTGGAGGCACCGATCACCGCGCCAGCCGCACGCGGCGACCTGTGCGTGCGCTTCACCGGCGATACGCGACCGAACATGTGGACGCTGGACTGGATCCGGCTCGAACCGGCCCGCTGACCGTCCCTGCCGTCGTCTCCTGGAAGGCCACCGCTCGCGGTGGCCTTCCGCGTTTCCAGCCCTCGCAGGGGCCACCCGCACCAACCCGCGCGCCGCTTCCTGCATGTCGCAAGGCGTCTGCATGCCCCGCCGGAGGGTGGCTTTGCAGGCCCCGGACGGCTTGCCAAAAAATTTCACGGATATCCCGTTCAACCCGCCCGCCGGCGGCAAGACGCCGACACCCATTGCAATGAAATCTAAATTTCCATTGAAATCATCAGCCTATGGATGACCAAAGTCATGCTCGGCACATGAAAATTTTTTGCAACACAGCTTGACATCGTTGTCACACAGCACGGAAACTCCACCTGCCGTAGCGCCAAAGGGGGCCGCACGGACTTCGGGGGAACTTCGTGGTTGCCAGTCTTCCAGCAGCGTCCAAGCACACCACCGCCACGGCCCGGCCCTTGCTGGCTGCGGACGTCGGCGGCACCCATGTGCGCGTGGGCCTGGTCTGGCCGGCCAGCGGCGGCCAGCGCCTGCAGGTGCAGGACTATCGCCAGTACCGTTGCGCCGACCACGATGACCTGGCCGCGATCCTGCGCCAGTTCCCGGTCGACCCTGCCTCGCTGTCCGCCTGCGTGATCGCCAGTGCCGGCCATGCCCTGGCCGATGGCACGGTGATCTCGGCCAACCTGCCGTGGCCGCTGTCCACCACCGCCATCCGTACCGCGCTCGGCACGCCGGCCGTGCACCTGGTCAACGACTTCGAGGCCGTGGCCCATGCCACCGCCCACATCGACCACGACCAGTCCACGCTGCTTTGCGGCCCGGCCCAGGCGGCCGAGGGCCCGGTCCTGGTGGTCGGCGCCGGCACCGGCCTGGGCGCGGCGCTGCGGGTTCCCTTCGGCGGCCGCTCCCTGGTGCTGGCCACCGAGGCCGGCCAGGCCGCCTTCGCCGCCACCACCGAGCTGGAGATCGCGGTGCTGCAGCAGCTGTTGCGCAGCCGTCCGCATGTCTCCGTCGAGCAGGCCCTGTCCGGCCCCGGCCTGCTCAACCTGTACGGCGCGCTGTGCGCCCTGCGCGGCCAGTCGCCCCGCCATGCCACCCCGGACGCGATCAGCCACGCCGCCTGCGAAGGCAGCGATCCGCTGGCCGTGCAGACGCTGGAACTGTTCTGCGGCCTGCTCGGCTCGGCCATCGGCGACATGGCGCTGGTGTACGGCCCGCACGGCGGCATCTACCTGGCCGGCGGCATCGCCCCGCGCATCGGCCACTTCCTTGCCAACAGCACCTTCGCCGATCGCTTCCTCAACAAGGGACCGATGCGCAAGGCGCTGGAACGCATTCCCGTGCGGCTGGTCGAGCACGGGCAACTGGGCGTCATCGGCGCCGCCAGTTGGTACCTGGAACGCAGGGAACTCGAGCCTTGCACTCCACCAAGCGCAGCAGTCCCCGTGCACGCGAACGCATCCCGCCCCTGCATCGGTCCACGTCAAGCCACTGCCGGCTGAGCCGCCGGAATCCATCAATGATGAGGAGAGACATCATGAGGTACCGCAAGTCCGTACTATCCGCCGCCATCGTCACCTGTCTGAGCTTCTCCGCGCACGCGCAGGAAGCGGACAAGAGCGCCACCGACCTTGACCGCGTCGTCGTCACCGGCATCCGCGCCAGCCTGCAGCAGTCGCTGGAAACCAAGCGCAACGCCGACGCCATCGTCGACGTCATCACCGCCGAGGACGTGGGCAAGTTCCCGGCCACCAACGTCGCCGAAGCGATGACCATCATCCCCGGCGTGACCATCGACCGCGCCTACGGCCAGGGCGAGAAGGTCAGCATCCTCGGCACCGACCCGGCGCTCAACCGCACCCTGCTCAACGGCCAGTCCATCGCCTCGGGCGACTGGAACATGTCCGACTTCCCGACCCGTACCTTCAACTACTCGCTGCTGGCGCCGGAACTGGTCGGCAAGGTGGAGGTGTTCAAGTCGCCGGAAGCACGCATCGACGAAGGCTCGATCGGCGGCACCGTGATCGTCTCCACCCGCAAGCCGCTGGACATGCCGGAGAAGGTCAGCATCTCCGGCCGCGTCAGCTACGGCCGCAACGACCGCGTCGAGAAGACCGATCCGAGCGCCTCGGCCGCCTTCGCATGGAAGAACGCCGCGGAGAACTTCGGCTTCATCGTGTCGGCGCAGGCCTCGAACGAGAGCATCCGTCGTGACGGCATCGAGTCCTACGGCACCGTGCGGGCCAAGGATTACATCGCCGGCGTGGGGGGTGCCAACGGCTCGATCACCAACCTGCCCACCGACTGGTCGGTGGCGCCGAACCCGGACGGCTCGCAGCCGACCTCGCCGGCCACCTGCGTCGGCGCCTGCGCCGACACCGTCTACGCCAACCCCGACGCGATCGGCCCGAACTCCACCAGCGCCCACTTCTTCGAGCAGGAGCGCAAGCGCAAGACCTACTCGGTGGCGCTGCAGTTCAAGCCGGTCGAGCAGATGAACATCGAATTCAACGCACTGAAGATCGACGCCAACTTCGACCACATGGCGCAGTCGATGTTCACCCACCAGGGCAACACCTGGAACAGCCTGAAGACCCTCAGCGGCCTCACCGTCAAGGACGGCCTGATCACCAGCGCCAGCCACAAGAACGGCCTGGTCGTGTTCGACATGCAGAACCGTCGCGCGCAGGTCGATTCGGAAACCTACGACATCAAGCTGGACTGGAACGACGAACGCTGGTTCGCCTCCACCCACATCGGCCGCACCAAGGCCGAGGGTGGCCCGAAGCAGGTGTTCGGCGAATTCCTGGCCCGCACAGACTACACCTGGTCCATCGCCGATGCACCGGGCAAGCCGGGCAGTGTGCACTTCACCGGCGCCAACCCGTTCCAGAACCCGGACCAGTTCCAGATGGACGGCGGTTGGGGCGCGGACCCGAACCAGCCGAGCTGGAACACCGGCTGGGGCGGCAACCTGGTGGAGAAGCCGACCACCGACAAGGAAACCTACGGCCAGGTCGACTTCGGCATCAAGCTCGATTCGCCGGTCTACCTGCTGCGCTTCGGCTACAAGCAGCGCAAGCATGAAACCACCCAGATCCAGCGCGGCATCGGCCTGGCCTCGGTGGCCGGCTACGGCGACGCCAAGGCTTCGGACTTCGACCCGCGCAAGCTGCCGGGCAACTACCTGAAGGGCTTCAGCGGTTACGGCGACCTAGGCAACCGCTTCACCATCGATGGCTGGAAGCTGGCCGACTACATCACCAGCGGTGATTGGCTGGCCCCCTGGCAGACGATGCCGGTGATGTCGCAGTTCAGCGCCGAGGAGTTCGCCCGCAACAACTGGTCGATCAACGAAGACATCGGCGCCGCCTACCTGCAGGCGGACTTCAGCTTCGACCGCCTGCGCGGCAACATCGGCGTGCGCTACGTGCGTACCGACCTGGAGTCGGGCAGCTTCGCCTGCAACACCGGCCTGGCCGGCTGCACCCAGGCCGGCTGGTCGGCCGAGAAGCTGGCCGCCTCGTACAGCCCGGTCGTGGTGAAGAACAAGTACAACAACGTGCTGCCCAACCTGAACCTGGCCTACGAGGCCACCGACAAGCTGGTGCTGCGTTTCTCCGCCGCCAAGACCATCGCCCGTCCGAACTACACCGACGTGTCCTCGTACCTGTGGCTGTCCGACACCGCGCTGACCGGCGGCGGCGGCAACCCGGCCCTGAAGCCGTACCAGTCCACCAACCTGGACTTCTCGGCCGAGTGGTACTTCTCCGACAACGCCATCCTGGCCGGTTCGATCTTCTACCGCGACGTGGCCGACTACATCCTCACCGAGTCGACCCCGGAAGTGCACTGGAACCAGAACCAGAACAAGGACGACACCTACATGGTGGACCGTCCGCGCAATGCCGGCGATGCGAAGATCAAGGGCTACTCGCTGGCATGGCAGCAGAACTTCGGCTACGGCTTCGGCGTGATCGCCAACTACACCTACTCCGATGGTGAAGCCACCGGCGATCGCCCGCTGCCGTTCAACTCCAAGAACCAGTTCAACATCAGCCCGTTCTTCGAGAACGACACCTGGAGCGCGCGCGTCACCTACGGCTGGCGTGACAAGTACTTCACCCAGGTCAGTGGCGGCCGCCAGCTGTGGACCATGGACTACGCCTCGCTGGATGCCTCGGTGGCCTTCAAGATCACCGACAACCTGTCGGTCGGCCTGGATGCGATGAACCTGCTCGATGAGGAATACCACTCCTACTCCGGCGTGGAACAGCTCACCCGCGGTGCCTACCTGAGCGGCCGTCGCTACAACGCCTCGCTGCGTTTCAACTTCTAAGCATTTCTCCCTGGCAACATCGTTTTTCCGCTGTTTTTCTCCTCCAGCGGGCCTGGGTTTTCCAGGCCCGCTTTTTTTTGCGATAACGCTTGTCCACCTGGAGCTCCCATGACCCGACTGCATACGCGCACGCACGTCCGCAGCCTGCTGGCCACCGGCTTGCTGCTGGGCGCCGGCCTGACCGCCGCCCACGCAACCTCCGCACCGCCCTCGCTCGCCGTTCCCCTGATCCCGCTGCCGCAGCAGGTACAGCCCGGCGCCGCTCCCTATCGCGTGGATGCCACCACCACGGTGAGCGTGGACGGCGAAGGCGCACGCGCCGTCGCCGGACAGTTCATCGCCCTGCTGGGCAAGACCAGCGCGCTGCACCTGCAGCCGGCGAGCGTCGGCAAGCCGGTACGCGGCATCCGCTTCGAGCACGATGCGTCGCTGGCAGGCAACGTGGAGGGCAGCTATCGCCTGCAGGTTGGCGCCCAGGGCGTGCGCATCCGCGCCGCCACCGACGCGGGGTTGTTCAATGGCGCGATGACGCTGGTGCAGCTGCTCAGCGGTGGTGATGGCCAGGACGGCCAGGTCCCGGCCGTGGACATCACCGATGCCCCCCGCTTTGCCTGGCGTGGTTTCATGCTCGACTCGGCGCGCCACTTCCAGAGCATCGAGCAGATCAAGCAGTTGCTCGATGCCATGGCGCTGCACAAGCTCAACACCTTCCACTGGCACCTGACCGACGACCAGGGCTGGCGCATGGAGATCAAGCGCTACCCGAAGCTCACCGAAGTCGGCAGCTGCCGCGCGCCGGCCGGCCAGGCCGGGGTCGGGCCTGACGGCAAGCCACACCTGTACTGTGGCTACTACACGCAGGCGCAGATCCGCGACGTGGTCGCCTACGCCGCCGCGCGCCACATCACCGTGGTGCCCGAGATCGACGTGCCGGGCCACGCGCAGGCCGCGGTCGCCGCCTATCCCGAGCATGGCGTGGTCGATGGCCCGACCCAGCCGTCGGCCAACTGGGGCGTCAACCCCTACCTGTTCAACCCGCGCGAGGAAACCCTGCAGTTCCTGGAGAACATCCTGGCCGAGGTGCTGGAGATGTTCCCCGGCCAGTACATCCATATCGGTGGCGATGAAGCGGTCAAGTACCAGTGGCAGGCCTCGCCGGCGGTGCAGGCGCACCTGCGCGCGCTGGGCCTGAAGGACGAGGAGGCCCTGCAGTCGCACATGCTCAAGCGGCTGGAAACCTTCCTGGAGGATCGCGACCGCAAGCTGATCGGCTGGGACGAGATCATCGAAGGCGGCCTGCCGCCGCAGGCCACGGTGATGTCCTGGCGCGGCATCGAGGGCGGCATCGAGGCCGCCACGCATGGCCACGACGTGGTGATGTCGCCGGGCAACACGCTGTACCTGGACTTCCTGCAGACCAACCTGCCCGACGAACCGCCGGGGCGCCCCAAGTTCACCTCGATGCAGCGCGTCTACGCCTTCGACCCGGTGCCGGCGCAGCTGACCGCCGAGCAGCGCAGGCACATCCTCGGCGTGCAGGCCAACATGTGGACCGAACACACCCGCACCTGGGAGCGCCTGCAGCACAACGTGTTCCCGCGCATGGCCGCGCTGTCGGAAATCGCCTGGACGGCGCCGGAGCGCAAGAGCTACGACGATTTCCTCGCCCGCCTGCCGGCACAGCTGCAGCGCTACAAGGCGCTGGACATCGCCTATGCGCAGACGGCGCTGTCGGTGGCGATGAAGCGCCAGGACGACCGCGCCGGCAACAAGGTCACGGTCGAGCTGTCCAACCCGCTCAGCTACCGCGACATCCGTTACACCACCGATGGCAGCACGCCCACCGCGCAGTCAGCGGCCTATCCCGGCGCTCTGACGCTGCCGGTGCCCACCGAGCTGAAGGCGCTGACGTTCTTCAACGGCAAGCCGGTGGCCGATGCACCCAGCCGCTGGAACCTGGATGCCGAATCGCTGCTGACCCGCACCGACAAGACCCTGGCGCAATGCCCGCAGGGCGGCCGCCTGCTGCTGCGGCTGGAAGACGACAACCCGCTGCAGGGCGCGCGTGACAACTTCGACGTCACCATCTTCAACCCGTGCTGGTTGTGGGAGGACGCGCAGTTGCAGGACATCCGCGCGTTCAAGGTGCGCGCCGGGCGCATCCCCTACAACTTCGGCCTGCTGCGCGAGGAAGAGGCCAAGCGCGGCTACCGCAAGCCGGTCGCCGCGCATGGCGAGTTCGAAGTCCGCGCCGGCTGCGAAGGCCGCGTGCTGGCCTCGGTGCCGCTGCCGCGCGAGGCCAGCGCCGATGGCTTCATCGAGCTGGAGGCGCCCTTGCGCGCCGGGCCGGAACAGGTCACCGACCTGTGCATGACCTTCAGTGGCGACACCCGCTCGCAGATGTGGGTGCTCGACCAGGTTCGCCTGCAACCGGCGAAGTAGTGGCCGGGAAGGCGCGGTGCGGTCCGCATGGTCCTCTCCACCCTGCGGCCCGCACCGCGCCATCTTTGCAGCAGCGCCAACGGGGTCACGACAGGGCCCCGATGGCCTGGCGACGGTATCAGTCCCGGGCTCGCCGAAGTAAGTGCCAAAAGGCAGAAAGGCACTGTTTTGAAAGGAAATTTCGGTTTCAGCCGCAACTACGCGCGTGCGCTCAGGAGGCGCGGCGGGGCTGCAGCCGCAACAGCAGGTTCGCCAGCGGCGTCAGCGCGGTGAGCATGCCCGCCACCACGCCACTGGTATTGGCCAGCGCATCGATCGGGTCGGCCATCCGGTTGTCGGTCAACGCGCCCTGCGCCCATTCGATGCCCACGCCCATCAGCACCAGCCCCACGCCCGCCACCCACAAGGCGCGACGGGTGGCGAACACCTGCACCGCGCTGGCGGCCAACAGGAAATACGCCAGGAAGTGCTCGACCTTGTCGCTGTTCTGCGGCAGGTCCAGTGGCGGCGGCGGGATCAGGCATACCACGATCACCGCCAGCACCGCCGCCCCCCACAGCGACAGCCAGAACCGCGCATGCCGCAACGGCTTGATCGGGCTTACAGCCGCCACGTCAGGTCGCCCATCAGGAACGCGGCACTCATGTCCACGTCGCGGCTGAAGGCCATCACCTGGAAGCGCTCGCCCATCTCGGTCGGCAGGGTCAGCCGCTTGAGTTCCTCGCGCAGGCGCATGCGGCCCACGTCGTCGGTGCGCTCCTCCGCCGCTTCAAGCAGGCCGGTGATGCCGTTGCCGAGCAGGAAGCTGGCCTGGTTGCTGTAGCCGGCCAGGTCGAAGCCGGCATGGGTGCCGGCCTCGGCCAACGCAGTGAAGTCCACCGAGGCGGTGATGTCCTGCAGGCCCGGCCACAGGAACACGTCGTTGTGCACGCGGTGGCGGTAGAAGGCGCGGATCGTGCCGTCGTCGCGGTCGTGCTGGTAGAACTCGCTGCGCGGGTAGCCGTAGTCGACGAACAGCATCGCGCCGCGCTGCATGCCACCGGCCACCGCCTGGATCCAGTACGGCAGCTGCGGCAACACCTCCGAGCGGTAGCCGTGCGCGAACGGGCGCTCCAGGTAGTGCTCCAGGTGCCGCACCGCCGCGGCGGTCAGCGCATCGGCCGGCTTGGCACCGCGCACGAAGCGGCCCTCGCCGTCCAGCTCCACGGTTTCCTCGTAGATCTCGCCATCGCTGGCAAGGAAGCGCGGGGTCGGCAACGCGTCGATCACCTCGTTGGCGAACAGCACGCCGTCCCAGTCGTCGTCGAACGGGCGGTCCAGCCATTCCACCAGGGCGAACACCGGCGGGATCAACGCCTTCTCCAGGCGCTCGCGCTGGCGTTCGCGCAGGTCCGCGCTGGGTTCCAGGATGGCGTAGCGCTCCGGCAGCGCGTCCAGCTCCAGCAGGCGCTTGAGCAGGATCTCGGCGAACGCGCCGCTGCCGCCGCCCAGCTCCAGCATCCGCGCCTGCGGCCCGAGCTGCTGCAGCACCGGGGCGACCACGTTGGCGGTGGTGGCAGCGAACAACGGCCCCATTTCCGGCGAGGTGACGAAGTCACCGGAGGCACCGAACTTGCTCGCACCGGCGCTGTAGTAACCCCAGCCCGGGGCATACAGGGCCAGCTCCATGAACCGCGAGAACGGCACCGCGCCACCCTGGGCGCAGATGTCCGCGCGCAGGTGCGCGGCCAACTGCTCGCTGTGTTCAAGCGCTTCGGGTTCGGGCGTGGGCAGGTCGGAATGCATGGTGCGGCCGTTTACAGGGACAATGCACAGGATAGCCGAGTGAGGAAAATGCAGATGACAGATTACCAACGGGTGGCCCTGGTCACCGGCAGCGCGCGCCGCATCGGCGCGGCCATCGCCCGCCACCTGCACGCCCACGGTTACCGCATCGCCCTGCACGCGCATTCATCCACCGAAGAGATGCAGTCGCTGGCCTTCGACCTGGAAAGCGAACGGCCCGGCAGCGTGCTGGCGGTGGAGGCCGACCTGCGTGACCCGGCCGCGCTGCCGGACATGCTCGAACAGGTGGTCAGCCATTTCGGCCAGCTCGATGCGCTGGTCAACAACGCCTCCAACTTCTTCCCCACCCCGTTCGGCCAGGTGCAGCCGGCACAATGGGACGAGCTGCTGGCGGTCAACGCGCGCGCACCGTTCTTCCTGGCCCAGGTGGCCGCCCCGCACCTGATCCGGCAGCGCGGCGCCATCGTCAACCTGACCGACCTGCATGCCACCCAGCCGTTGCGCGACTACCCCGCCTACAGCATCGCCAAGGCGGCGCTGGAGATGGTCACCCGCTCGCTGGCGCTGGAACTGGCACCGCACGTACGGGTCAACGCCGTGGCCCCGGGTGCCATCCTGTGGCCGGAGGAAGGCAAGAGCGAGCAGGCCAAGCAGAAACTGATGGAGCGCACGCCGCTGGGCCGCATCGGCACCCCGCACGAGATCGCCTCGGCGGTACGCTGGCTGCTGGACGATGCCGGCTACATCACCGGCCAGACGTTGCGACTGGATGGCGGGCGGACGTTGACGTAAGCCAGGGATCAAGGCCGCGGCAAACCCGCCGCCCTCCCTTGGCACCAGCCGGGGGAGCCGGCGCAAAGCCGCACGGAAGCGTTTGCGCTTCCCCGTGGGGCGTCACTCCCCTTCCAGCGCCACCACATCGAAATCCTGCCCGAACTGCGGATGCTCTGCCCACATCTGCGCCAGGTTCAGCCCACGCACCGGGTCGATGAATTCCGGCGCGATATCGGCCAGCGGCTTGAGCACGAAGGCGTGCTTGAGCTCCGGGCGCGGGATGCGCAGGTGCTTGGGGCCCTCGACCACCAGGTCGCCGTAATACACCACGTCGATGTCCAGGGTACGGTCGCTGAAGCGCGGACCGGAACGGTCACGCCCGTGCGCGTCCTCCACCGCGTGCAGCCATTCGTCCAGGGCCAGCAGCGGCATGTCGGTTTCCAGCAGCACCGCGTTGTTGAGGAAGTCCGGGCCGTCGAAGCCCACTGCGGGGGTGCGGTAGGCCGGCGATACGCGCAGGGTGCCGAAACGTTCGCGCAGCACGTCCACGGCGGCCTTGAGGTAATGGCGTGGATTGAGGTTGCTGCCCAGGCTGAGGAGCACGGTGGTCATCGGTGGCTTTGCCTGCGGGCCTGCCCGCACCGGTCAGGGCGGACCACGGCCCTGCATCAGGAGTGGGGGCGACAATGATAAGGCCAGCAGGCGTCGGCCAGATGCGTGCCGGAGTGCTTTCAGTCGCTGCCCAGCGCATCGGCCACGGCACGGAACACCCGCTGCATCTCCAGCGGCTTGGGCAGCACGTGCACGCTGATGCCGGACGGGGCCTGGCCGTCGGCGAATGCCGGGGCATTGGCGTCCTCCAGCACGATGGCCGGCCCGCGGTAGCCCATCGCCTGCATCTCGGCCAGCAACTGCCCGGCCGACAGCAGCGGGATGCCGCTGTCGACGAGCACCACGTCGGGCAGGCCGGCTTCCTGCAGGTGCCGCATCGCGACCGCGCCATCGCTGGCCAGGCGCATGCGGTAGCCCTGGCTGGACAACGCATTGCCCAGCAGCGAGAGCCGGGTGGCCTCGTCATCGACCACCAGCAGGCGTTCGCCGCGGCCGGCGCGGATCGCCGGCACCTCGCCCTCGCCTTCGGCCAGCAGGGCATCCTGCATCGGCAGCAGCAGTTCGAACGAGGTCCCCTCGCCCTTGCAGCTGTGCACGCGGATATGCCCGCCAACGCTCTCGATGATGCGCCGGCATGACACCAGCCCCAGCCCGGTACCGTTGGTCTTGGTGGTGAAGAACGGGCTGAACAGACGCGCCTGGGTCGCCTCGTCCATGCCGATGCCTTCATCGCTGACGCGGATGCGCACGCACTCCTCCTGGCCCTGGCCACCGCGTTCGGCGACCAGGCTCAGGCGCCCGCCGTCGGGCATCGCCTGGATGGCGTTCAATGCCAGGTTGAGCAGCACCTGCTGCAGCTCGGTGTAGTTGGCCTCGATGGCCATGCGGTCATCGGAGACTTCCAGGTGCAGGTCCACGTTGCGCGGCAGGCTGCTCTTGAGCAGCATGCCGACCGCCTGGAACAACCGCTGCAGCACGATGCGCTCGCTGGGCTGGCGCGAACCGCGCACGAAGGACAGCATCGACTCGACCATCTCGTGGCCACGCCGGCCGCACTCGGCGATCACGTCGGCCAGGCGCACGATCTTGGGATCGTCGCTGCGCTCGCGGATCAGGTCCGGCACGATCAGCAGCGGCTGCAGGATGTTGCGCAGGTCGTGGCTGAGACCGGCGGCCAGCAGCGCCAGGCTCTCCAGGCGCTGCGAACGCATCAGCTCGTCCTCCACCCGGGCGCGCTCGATCTCGCTGCGCGCCTCGCGGATGGCCCGCGCCACGGCTGGCGGCAGGCGTGCCGGCAGGTGCTTGATGATGTAGTCGTTGGCGCCCTTGCGCAGCGCCTCCACCGCGGTCTCCTCGCCCATGGTGCCGGAGACGAAGATGAAGGGAACCTTCGGGTGCAGCTCGCGCAGTATCTGCAGCGCCTGGTAGCCGGAGAACCCGGGCATGCTCAGGTCCGAGAGCACGATGTCGGGCATGTACTCGGTCAGGGCGCGGCGCAGCCCGGCCTCGTTGTCGACCCGCTCGAATTCGGCCTGCAGGCCAGCGTCGAGCAACTGGTCACTGACCAGCTCGGCATCTTCGGGCGAATCCTCCACCAGCAGGATCCGCAACCGCCCCAGTGGTGCTCCCTTGTTAGGCATGCACGCTCACTCGCCTTCCGGTGCCTGGTTGATGACCGCCCAGAACGTGCCGATCGTCTTGACCGCGTTGAAGAACTGGTCGATGTCCACCGGCTTGACTACATAGGCATTCACGCCCAGGTCCCAGCTGCGTGCCAGGTCGCTTTCCTCGCGCGAGGACGACAGGATCACCACCGGCAGGCGCTTGAGCTCCTCCTCGGCACGGATGCGCTGCAGGACCTCCAGCCCGTCCATGCGCGGCATCTTGATGTCCAGCAGCAGGACCGCCGGCAGCCCTTCCTCGCGGTCGGCGTAGGCCCCGCGGCGCAGCAGGAAGTCCAGCGCTTCCACGCCGTCCTCGCAGTGCACGATCGGGTTGGCCAAGCGCGCCTCGCGCAGGGCGTCGATCGCCATTTCGGCGTCGGCCGCGCTGTCTTCGGCGATCAGGATGGTGCGCAACGTGGTCATGCCGGGAGATCCTTGTGGTGTGCGTCGTTGAACGGGGGAATGATGAAGCTGAAGGTGGCCCCCTTGTCCACCTGTGCCTCGGCCCAGATGCGCCCGCCATGGCGGGTCAGCACCCGTCGCACGCTGGCCAGGCCGATGCCGGTACCGGCGTACTCGGAGGCCTTGTGCAGGCGCTGGAACACCCCGAACAGCTTGGAGGCGTACTGCATGTCGAAACCGGCGCCGTTGTCGGTGACGCTGAACTGCTGGCTGCCGTCGGGCAACTGCCGCGCCGACACCTCGATCACCGCCTTCTCGCGCCCGGCGCTGTACTTGATCGCGTTGCCCAGCAGGTTCAACCACACCTGCCGCATCATGTTCTCGTCGGCCACCAGCACCGGCAGCGTGCCGATGTGCCACTCCACCTCGCGCGGCGTGCCGTCGGCACCGGCCTCGGCGCGCAGGTTGGAATCCAGCAGCGCTCGGGTGTCGGCCACCAGCGACTGCATGTCCACCGGCTGCAGGCGCATGGCCCCACGCCCCAGCCGCGAATAGACCAGCAGGTCGTCGATCAACGCCGCCATCCGCTGCGCCGAGCTGCCGATCACGTCCAGGTAATGCTGCGCCTTCTCATCGGCGCCCTCACCCAGGTGCCGGCGCAGCTTGTCCGAGAACCCGGCCACGTGGCGCAGCGGCGCGCGCAGGTCGTGCGAGACCGAGTAGCTGAAGGCCTCCAGCTCGCGGTTGACGTCGGCCATCTGCTCGACCTTGCCTTCCAGCTGCCGGTTCAGCTCTTCCACCCGCACCTGCACCGCGCGCTGCAGGGTGATGTCGCTGATGGTCATCAGCACCACGTCGTCGTTGGCATCGGGCAGCGACATGCGCCGCGCATTGATCAGCATGGTGCGGGCCAGGCCGTCCACGCCCTGCTGCTGGTGCTCGTAGTCCCACAGCTCGCGCCCGCGCAGCAGCACGTCGGCCAGGCGCTGGCGCACGATGGGGTCCTCCCAGGCACCCTCGCCGATCTCCTGCAGCGGACGCTGGTTCACGTCCTGGCCATCGACGCCGTACAACTCGGCGAAGGCGTTGTTGTGCAGCACGATGCGCAGCTTCTCGTCGAGCAGCACGATGGGCTCGCGCACGGTCTGCAGCACCGAGTTGGCGCGGGCGGTGGACTTGCTCAGGCGCAGCTCGGCATCGGCGCGGCTGCCGATCTGCCGGTTCAGCAGCCACAGCACCAGTGCCAGCAACAGCAACTGCACCACCAGCGCACTCCAGCTCACCAGCGAGGACATCCGCTGCTGGCGCTGCGCCTGCAGGCCGCGCTCGGCCAGCAGCGCCTCTTCGTGCTGCTGCAGCTCGACCACCATGTCGCGGATCGGGTACTCGAAGGTCATCTGCTCGATCAGCTCGCGCTGGCGCGGCGAATCGGTGCTGACGGCGATCTCCTTGGCCAGCGCCATGCGCCGCTCCAGCATCGACTCCATCTTGCCGATGCGGACCAGTTGCTCGGGGCTGTCGCTGACCAGCCCGGCGAGCTCGCGTAGGTTGTCGGTCACCCGGTCGGCCTGGTCCATGCGCTGCTGCAGCGCCGGCGAGTCGATGCCCTTGGACAGCGTCAGCGCCGCTGACTCGACGTCGCGGATGTCGGCCTGCAGGTTGTACAACCGCGCCCCCACCGCGTGGGTGTGCGCCACCCAGTTGGCCGACTCCACGCTCTGGGTGGACAGCCGCTGCAGGGTCAGCGCCGGGACGATGATGATCAACAACGCAGCCAAGGCCAGCCCCATCAGGCGCCAGCGGCTCCACCCCTCATCGCTCAATCCCAGTGCCATCCCGTTTCCTTCGTCACGCGTGGACGCCCCCTGCGTCACACCAACCGCCATCGACGGCCGTTTCCGTCAATCGGCAGAAACCGCGGCCGTATCCAGGCGTTTGCCTGACAGGCGCCAAGGATTGCATGAAACCTGCGGGGAGTGAACGCCTCGCGCCCTCCTCCCCACCGTGCTCCGGTTCAGCCGTCGCTACGCTTGATCGCGTGACCACCGAACTCGTTGCGCATGGCCGCCAGCATGCGGTCGGTGAACGAGTTGTCCTCGCGCGAACGCAGCCGTTCCAGCAGCGACAGGGTGATCACCGGTGCCGGCACGTCGAGGTCGATGGCCTCGCTGACCGTCCAGCGCCCTTCGCCGGAATCCTCCACGTAGGGCGCGATGCCATCCAGCGCCGGGTTCTGGCGCAGCGCATCGGCGCTGAGGTCCAGCAGCCAGGACCGCACCACGCTGCCATGGCGCCAGACCTCGGCGATCTGCGCCAGGTCCAGCGCGAACTCGGCCTTTTTCTCCATCAGCGCGAAGCCTTCGGCGTAGGCCTGCATCATTCCGTACTCGATGCCGTTGTGGACCATCTTGCTGAAGTGGCCCGCCCCGACCGGCCCGACATGGGCCCAGCCACGGTCCGCGGCCGGCGCCAGCGCCTGGAACAGCGGCGACAACCGCGACACCACCGCCTGCTCGCCACCGATCATCAGGCAGTAGCCCTCCTGCAGCCCCCACACCCCGCCGCTGGTGCCGCAGTCGACGAAGTCCACCTGGTGCGCTGCGCAACGCCCGGCCCGCTGCTGCGATTCCCGGTACCAGGAGTTGCCGCCGTCGACCACCACGTCGCCCGGCGACAGCAACGGCAACAACGCCTCCAGCGTCGCGTCCACTACCTTGGACGGCACCATCAGCCACAGCACCCGCGGTGCCGGCAGGGCCTGCACCAGCGCCTGCAGCGAGGTGACCACCGCCACGCCCTTGGCGCCCACCTGCGCCCTGGCCTGCTCGCCCGGATCGAAGCCGGTGACGCGGATGCCGCCGCCCTGCAGTCGCTGCGCCATATTGGCGCCCATCCGGCCCAGTCCGATCATGCCCAGTTCCATTTCTCACCTCGGGTTGTGTTGAAGGAAATTCCGTCCGCGCACGCCCGCAGGCGCGCATCGATCCAGCGCCGGTACAGGGTGGTGTGCAGGTTGTGCAGCGTCAGCTCGATGCTGAAGGGGGTGCGCGGGTTGCGGTCGAGCAGGCGGGCGATGTGGTAGCCCAGCGGGCGCACGCCCCTGGGATGCACGTACAGCATCAAGCCGCCATACACCGGGTCGGCCATCAATGCATCGATGCGCGCCAGCAGCACCTGCTGCTCCGCCGGCAGCGCGGCCCGCAGCGTCGCATCGCGCTCGTGAAGCAGGCGTTCGAAGCGGCGCCGGCCATGCCCGGGCATCTGCCGCGCCAGCTCCCATATCCGCGCGTTGAGCGCGTCGTAGTGCGCGAAGCCGCCATGCCGGGCCAACGCCTGGGCGGCGGCCTCGCTGATGTCGGTGATCACGAAGTTCTCGGCCTGGTTGTTGATGTCGTCCAGGTAGCGCTTGTCGTAGACGTGGCTGATGTAGCCCGGCAGGCCCATGAACGCCTGCCGCCCCATCGCCGCGGTGCGGACCGCCTTGCCATCGGCGAAGAACTCGCCGGCGTTGCTGCCCAGCAGGATGCTCGGCGTATCGTGCAGGGTCAGGAAGGTGCCGATGGACAACTCCCCGGCGCTGAACTCCGCATCGAACGCCGCATCGCCATACAGCTCGCGCTGGGTGGCGAGCTGGGCCACCTGCCGGCCCACCCCGCACTCGGAGCGCACCCGCCCGCTGTAGAAGGCCTCCAGCGCCCGGCTGTTGCTGCCGCTCGGCGCATAGCCACGGCCAAAACTGCGGAAGCGCTGCCAGCCCTGCGCACCCGCGCCGCGCGCGCCGAAGCCGATCCAGCCCAGTTGCAACGCCGAGAACCGGTAACCGGGATTGTCCTGCAGGCGACGGGCCGCCGCGCGCGTGGCATCCCCCAGCCGGAACGCATAGGCGCACACGCTGGCCTGCTGTTGCAGCAGGGCTTCGGCCATCCGCTCGCGCTGCGTGGCATCGAAACCCTCGGGCACCTGCACGCGCAGATCACCCCGGGCCTGCGCCTGCTGCAGCGAGGCGCGCTGGCAGGGCCGCCCGGCATTGACCGTGACCCCCTGCTGCGAGCCCGATTCGACCCGCCACCCCAGCTCGCGCAGCAGCCGCATCGCGCAGCCGTCGGCGGCCTGCGCCGTGGATGCCAACACCCACATCAACGCAGCGCCGACGCGAACCATCGCGTGCCGGCGCCACGTCACCGGGCCGGCGCCCCGTCGGTCGGTGGCGGCACCAGCGCGGTGGCGAACTGCTGCACGCGCGCGAAGAAGTTCCGGTAGAACTGCGCATCCTGCACCGTGCTGCTGGCCACCCGCACCAGCGAGTCATCGTTGCTGCCGAACGGCAGCGACACCGACCCCAGCGCCCCCACGCCCACGCTGGCCGAGGTGGGCGACTTCTTCAGTGCATAGCGGTCCTGCACCGCGCTGGCGAACACCTGTGCATGGCCGTCGCCACGCGCCGCGCAGGACACCCGCAGCACCAGCTGCTCATGCACGTCCTCCTTGGGCTGGAAGTTCTTGTTGGCCTCCACGCTGCCGGCATCGGCGCGGGTGATCGCATAGCCCTGCCCCAGCAGCGCGCGGCGCGCCGCCTCGCAGGCCTGCGCCGGCGATACCTCGAAGTCGCGCGAATAGGTGTCGCCGGAATCGAACGACTCGCGCAGCAGCGTGCTGTTGACGGCCTTGCCACCGCAGCCCGCCAGCGCCAGCAGCATCAGCCCGGCCAGCGCACGAAGCCCGTAAGCGCGCATGGACGCCTCCATCCATCATCGAATGGCCCACAGCATAACGCCGCCAACGTCCAGGGACGTTGACGGCGTTTTCAACACGCTGTTGCGTTGTTGCTCAGTCAGCCCAGCGGCCGGGACCGGTGGACTGCGGCAGCACCTGCGCCGACAGCGGGCGGTCCGTTTCCAGCAGGTTGAGCGCATCGGCCAGGATCGAGGCCGACTCCTTCAACAGCGGGTCCGGACGCTTCTCGGCGGCCTTCTCGCGTGCGGCATCCTTGACGATGTCGCGCTCGTTGCCGGTCAGGCCGTCGTCGCTGCTGTCCTCGGCCAGCGGGTCCAGCGGCAGGCCCAGCTCCCTGCGGGTGGCCTGGCGCTGCTTGCGCTGCGTTTCCTGGCGGTCACGCTCGGCGCGGCGGTCGGCCTCGTTGAGCGAGACGTACTTCTTGGCCGCCTCGGTGCGGAACTGGTTGACGTCCTCTTCCCACCACTGGAACTCGCGGTCGTTCTGGATGCGCTGGCCATGGCGGGTTTCCAGGCGCGGCAGGATCGGCGCGAAATTGCCGTACTGGGTGTGCGGCACCGCGGCGATGCGCGTCCACGGCAGCGCGTTGTCGTAGGTGCTCTCGCCGAACTCGCTGGCATCCACGCTGGCCGGGAAGGCCAGGTCCGGTACCACGCCCTTGTGCTGGGTGCTGGAGCCGCTGACGCGGAAGAACTGGGCGATGGTCAGCTTCACCTGGCCGAAGCGCTCCTTCTCGCTGGCCGGCCAGCGGTCCAGCGGCACCACGTTCTGCACGGTGCCCTTGCCGAAGGTGGTTTCACCGATGACCAGGCCACGCCCGTAGTCCTGGATGGCACCGGCGAAGATCTCCGATGCCGACGCCGAGCCACGGTTGATCAGCACCGCCAGCGGGCCGTCCCAGGCCACGGCCGGGTTGCGGTCGCTGTTGACGGTGACGCGGCCACCGGATTCGCGCACCTGCACCACCGGGCCCTGCTCGATGAACAGGCCGGTCAGTTCGATCGCCTCGTCCAGCGAGCCGCCGCCGTTGTTGCGCAGGTCCAGCACCACGCCGTCGACCTTGTCGGCCTTGAAGCCGGCCAGCAGCTTGGCCACGTCGCGGGTCGCGGAGGCATAGTCGGCCGCGTTGCGGCGACGGCCTTCGAAATCCTGGTAGAAGGTCGGCAGCTTGACGATGCCGATGCGGCGCTGCGCCTCGCCGGCCGCGCCGGGGATGGTCATGGTCTCGCCCTTGGCAGCCTGCTCGGACAGGCGGATCTTCTGCCGGGTGATGGTCACCATGCGGTGCTTGCCGTCCACGCCTTCGGCCGCCGGGATGTACTCCAGCCGCACCTGGGTGTCCTTGGCACCGCGGATCTTGGACACCACGTCATCGATGCGCCAGCCGATCACGTCCTCGATCGGACCGGAACGGCCCTGGCCCACACCGACGATGCGGTCACCGGCCTTGAGCGTGCCGTCCAGGTCCAGCGGACCACCGGGCACCACCTCGCGGATCACCACCACGTCGTCCTGGCGCTGCAGCTGGGCACCGATGCCCTCCAGCGACAGCGACATGGCCTGGTTGAAGTTCTCGGCCGTGCGCGGGGTGAAGTAGTCGGTGTGCGGGTCGACGGCGCTGGTATAGGCGTTCATGTAGAACGAGAACACGTCGTCGTTCTTGAGCTCGTTGATGCTCTTGCCCAGCGTCTCGTAGCGCTTGTCCAGCGTCTTGCGGATGTCGGCGGCCGACTTGCCGGCCAGCTTCAGCCGCAGCCAGTCGTTCTTGACCGACTTGCGCCACAGCTCGTCGAGCTCGGCGCTGGTCGCCCACGGCACGTCCTTGCGGTCGTAGTCGAAGCGTTCCTGGACGCTGAAGTCCGGCTCCTGGCGCAGCAGGCGGCGGGCATAGGCCACGCGCTCGGTGGCGCGCTGGCGGTACACGCTGAACACCTGGAACGCCGGGTCCAGCTCGCCGGAGCGGATCGCATCGCCGGTGCGCGCGGCCAACGGCGCAAAGCCGTCCACGTCGTCCTTGGTGAAGAACTGCTTGCCGCTGTCCAGCGACTCCAGGTAACGCTTGAACACGTCCTGCGAGGTGGCCGCGTCCAGCGCGCGCGGGCGGTAGGCGTAGCGGCTGTCCGACAGCAGCCCGTAGACCAGCTTGGAGGTGGTGGTCTGGTCGAGCGTCGGGGACGACGGCAGGGCCGGGGAATCGGCGCGCGCCAGCATCGCGGCGGGCGCGGTCAGCGCGAAGGCCAGCAGGAAGGCGGGAACTCGGTAAGTCATCAAAGTACTCGGGGCACCGGACGTTGGGGGGAGGTTGCGGACAGCTCGGACACTTCGACAGTGCCGAAAGTTTCGGCCGTTGTCACGCTGTCCACGGCCAGACTAGCCGCAGCCCCGTAGCAGAATGTGAATCGCCCGGACACGGGCTGGCGGCGACCGCCCTGCCCACGCCTGCGCTGCGGCAGGCGCTGGGCACTCAGGCCGCGCTCAGACGTGGACGCCGGCACCGGCCGCCTGCTGGTCGGCGTGGTAGGAGGAACGCACCATCGGGCCGGAGGCCACGTGGGTGAAGCCCAGCGCGTAGCCGTAGTCCTCGAACGCCTTGTATTCCTCCGGCGTCCAGTAACGCAGCACCGGGTGGTGGTGCGCGGTCGGCTGCAGGTACTGGCCGATGGTGACCATCTCCACGTCATGCGCGCGCAGGTCGCGCAGGGTGGCCTGCACCTGCTCGAAGGTCTCGCCCAGGCCGAGCATGATGCCGGACTTGGTCGGCACGTCCGGGTGCTGCGCCTTGAAGTTCTTCAGCAGGGTCAGCGACCACTGGTAGTCCGCGCCCGGGCGTACGTTGCGATACAGGTCCGGCACGGTCTCGATGTTGTGGTTGAACACGTCCGGCGGGTTGGTCGCCAGGATCTCCAGCGCGCGCTCCATGCGGCCCTTGCCACGGAAGTCCGGGGTGAGCACCTCGATGCGGGTGCCCGGCGACTTGGCGCGGATGGCCGCGATGCAGTCGACGAAGTGCTGGGCACCGCCGTCGCGCAGGTCGTCGCGGTCGACGCTGGTCACCACCACGTACTTCAGGCCCATGTCGGCCACGGTCTGGCCGAGGCTGGCCGGTTCGTTGGCATCCGGCGGCTTGGGCCGGCCGTGGGCCACGTCGCAGAACGAGCAGCGGCGGGTGCAGACCTCGCCCAGGATCATGAAGGTGGCGGTGCCGTGGCCGAAGCATTCGTGGATGTTCGGGCAGCTGGCTTCCTCGCACACGGTGACCAGGCGGTTCTCGCGCAGCTTGGCCTTCAGGTTGGCCACCGCATTGCCCGAGGGGATGCGCACGCGGATCCACGACGGCTTGCGCAGCACCGGGGCGTCGGCGAACTGCACCGGCGAGCGGCCGATCTTGTCACCGCCGATCTGCTTGACACCGGCCTGCAACGGCGCGGACGAGGTATCGGCCTGCACGACCTGCAGGGGAATGGAGCGCGTGGTGGATTCAGTCATGGCGTTACCGGCGGCGTCAGGGCCGCGTAGTCAGGTCGGGCAATTCGGGCGTCGGCTGCAGCGCCAGCCCGAACTGCTGGGCCAGATGGGACAGCAGCACCGACTTGACCGCCTCGATGCCCGAGGGACCGCCCAAGTCTAGCACCGAGGTCACCTGCATCCCGGCGTAACCGCAGGGGTTGATGCGGTGGAACGGTTCCAGGTCCAGCGAAACGTTGAAGGCCAGCCCGTGGAAGCTGCAGCCGCGCCGCACGCGGATGCCGAGCGCGGCGATCTTGGCCCCGCCGACGTAGACGCCCGGGGCGCCCTCCAGCCGTTCGGCGCCGATGTTCCACTCGTCCAGCGTGTCGATGATGGCCTGCTCGATGCGGCACACGTAGTCACGCACGCCGATGCCGAGCCGGCGCAGGTCCAGCAGCGGGTAGACCACGATCTGGCCGGGGCCGTGGTAGGTCACCTGGCCACCGCGGTCCACGTGCAGCACCGGGATGTCGCCAGGGGCGAGCACGTGCTCGTCCTTGCCGGCCTGCCCCAGGGTGAACACCGGGTCGTGCTCGACCACCCAGACCTCGTCGGTGGTGCCGTCGTCGCGGCCGTCGGTGAACTGCTGCATCGCATGCCAGACCGGCGCATAGCCCTGCCGGCCGAGGTCACGCAGGACGGCGGGCCGCTGGCGCGCGGACGCCGCCGGTACCGCGCAGGCGGTCACAGCGTCCACTTCACTTCCGGATGGTCACGCAGCGCGGCATGCGCCGCGTCGTACTGCTCGCGGCTGTCGGCCCGGAAGGCGATGCGCACGGAGACGTACTTGCCGTTGGACGAATGCTTCCAGGCGATGCGCTCGTTGAGCACTTCCACCCCGGCGCTCTGCAGCAACCTGGGCAGTTCCTGCTCCAGCCCGATGTTGGCCGCGCCCATGGCGCTCAACTCGAAGGTACCGGGGAACTGGAAGCCGTGTTCAGGATTGTCGGACTTGATTTCCATGGCGGACATTATCGGGGCGTGGCGCCCCAAACCCAAGGCCATGGCCGGTTTACAGCCTTCCAAAACGGGAAGGGCCGCTTTCGCGGCCCTTCCGGCAGGCATCGGCAGCTTACCTGGACAGTTCCAGCAGGGTCGAGGAGACCCAGCCACGGTTGCCCAGTTCATCTTCCACTTCCCACATCACGCCTTCCTTGGTGCCGGTCGGGTACAGCATCATGCCCGGATCCAGGGTGCGCACCGGGGCACCGGTGCCGCGGGCGTTGGCCAGCAGGCGACCGGCACGGGTCACGGTCACGGCCTGCTGCGCGTTGGAAGCGGCGGCATTCTCCGGCAGGCCACCCAGCTGGGCGACGATGTCGGTGTAGGCCTGCAGGTAGGCCATGGTGATCACCTGGCCGATTTCGGTGTTGGCGTAACCGCCCACGCCCGCCGCGCCCAGGCCGCTGCCGCCGAACAGGCCGCCGCCGGCACCAAAGCCCATGTCGCTCTTGCGTGCGGAGCCTTCGGCCATGGCCACCTGCTCGGAGGAACGCACGTCGGTCACGGTCAGGACCACATCGGCGGTCTTGCTGGTGAAGTTCAGGCCACCGACGATCGCGCCGGCGCGGCCGCCGATCAGGCCGCCCAGCAGGCCACCGATGGCATTGCCACCGGCGTTGCTGTTCTGCGAGATCAGGTCCGGGATCATCACGTAGTCGGCGGCCTTGATCTGGCCCTTGCCGACGTTGGAACGGCCACGCAGCTCGCCGCTGGCGGCCAGCTCACGCTCGAACTGGCCGGCGGCCATGCCGGCGCCACGGTCGACCAGGGTGAAGCAGCGCGAACGGTTGACGAACACCTTGATCAGGCGGCTCGGCGCCGGCAGCTGCTGGCCGGTCCACCAGTTGGTGGCATCTTCCGGCTCGATCACCGACATCGAACCGATCGGGCGCTGGCAGGTCGGAATCTGGGCGACCGCAGCCTTGCGCTGTTCCTGCGCCTGGGTGCCCCGGTTCTTGAATGATGCTTCGGCGGGCTGGCTGGTGACAGCCGCGGCAATACCTACGGTGAGCGCCGCTGCAACGAGCGGCGAAAAGACGTTACGCATATCAGTTACTTCCCCGTTACCTGCACCTATCGAGGTGCGTTCCTTTGGCGTTTGCGACCTAGCGGCAAAATCCTGTTCCACCCCACTTTCGGGCAGGCGAGCGCGGGCCGGTCGCGCCGATGCTACCGCACGAAGATCAAGGGATTCCATCAAAGTCTTGTGGGAAAACCCCGCGACTTGCGCCTCCCAGGGTGTGATCGTCCGCAAATTTCGATGGACGTCACGTTGCAAACCCCCATTCATCTTGTTGGAAACCACCAGCAGCCTGCCCGCGCCTTCCACCGGTATGCGCGGTCATTTCCCCTTGCTCCCGAAACAATTTGTCCGTTCAGGGCCCGATGTTCAAACCGGCCCGCGCCGCTAAGCTGGTCCGATCTTACGAACGACATCATGGAGAACGCCGCATGAGGGACGGCAAGGGCTTTCCTCTCGCCGCGCTGCTGGCCGGCACCCTGCTCGCCAGCACCGCCCAGGCCGCTGAACAATGCGCGCAGAGCGCCTTGGCCGAGCACCCGCCGGCGATCAACTTCCGCGTCGACAACGACCTGTTCGGCGGCGCCCAGCAAGACCAGGGCTACACCAATGGCGCGATGTTCACCCTGGTCTCGCCGAACCTGAAGGACTACACCGACGACCCCTGCCTGCCGCGCCTGGCACGCTGGACCAACCGGCACCTGGAACGCCTGCATCCGGGCGGGTTCGAACAGCAGAACATGATCTTCAGCTTCGGCCAGGGCCTGTTCACGCCGACCGACAACACCCGCTCGGACCTGATCCGCGACGACCGTCCGTATGCCGCCGCGCTGCTGGTGAACTTCGGCTACAACGCGCGCAGCGGCGCACACCTGCGCACCACCCAGCTGGCGGTCGGCATGGTCGGCCCGGCGGCCATGGGCAAGCAGGTGCAGCAGGCGGTACACAGCGTGCTGGGCGACGAGAAGTTCAAGGGCTGGGACAACCAGCTGCACAACGAGCCGGTGTTCAAGCTGGTGCATGAGCGGATGCGCCGGTGGCCGGCCGAGCCCAGCACCGCTGGCTGGGGCTGGGACGCGATCAGCCATTGGGGCGGCGCGCTGGGCAACCTCGCCACCTACGCCAACGCCGGTGGCGAAGTCCGCTTCGGCTGGAAGCTGCCCGACGATTTCGGCAGCTCGCCGATGCGCCCGGCCGGCGAGAACACCGCGCCGACCCGGCTGGGCCGCGCCGCGGGCTGGTCCGGCCACCTGTTCCTCACCAGCGACGCCCGCTGGGTGCTGCGTGACATCACCCTGGACGGCAACACCTTCCGCACCAGCCACCGCGTGGACAAGCGCCCGTTCGTCGGCGACATCGGCTATGGCGTGGCGGTGATGCGCGGGCGCTGGAAGTTCGCGCTGGCCCGCTACCACCGCACCCGCGAGTTCGAAGGCCAGAAGGAAACCCCGGTGTTCGGCAGCTTCACGGTCAGCCGCACGCTCTGACCCGCCTGCGGCTTCGCTGTGTAGCCGCGCGCCAGGCAGGCTCGGGCAGCGAGGCCCCCAAACAAAAGCGGCGCTGCCGCGTCCGACGAATCGTCGAGCGCGGCAGCGCCGCCTGGCCGTTCCGGCCGGTGGCCGCCCTTACTCGGACTTCCACCACATCATGAAGGCGTCCCACAGGCGCTTGAAGAAGCCACCCTCTTCCACCGCCTGCACCGCCACCAGCGGCGCCTCGGCGATCACCTTGCCATCCAGCGACACCTTGACGGTGCCGATCTGCTGGCCAGCGGTGATCGGGGCGACCAGCTGCTTGGGCACGTCCATGCTCGGCTTGAGGTCGTTGTAACGGCCGCGCGGCACGCTCACCAGCATCGGCTGGGCAACGCCCAACTGCACCTCATCGGCCTTGCCCTTCCAGACGTGCTGGCTAGTCACGGCCTTGCCCGGCTCGTACAGGCGATGGGTTTCGAAGAAGCGGAAGCCCCAGTTCAGCAGTGCCAGGCTGTCATCGGCACGCTGCTTCTCCGAGGCACCGCCCATCAGCACCGCGATCAGGCGCTGGTCGCCGCGCTGGGCCGAGCTCATCAGGCAGTAGCCGGCCGCCGAGGTGTGGCCGGTCTTGATGCCGTCCACGCTCGCATCACGCCACAACAGCAGGTTGCGGTTGGGCTGGGTGATGTTGCCGACGGTGAATTCCTTGATCTTGTTGTACGCGTAGGTCTCCGGGTAATCGCGCACGAAGGCGCGGCCCAGCAGCGCCAGGTCGTAGGCGCTGGACTGGTGGCCTTCGGCGTTGAGGCCGTGCGCGTTGACGAAGTGCGAGTCCTTCATGCCGATCTTGGCGGCGTAGCTGTTCATCAGCGCGGCGAAGGCCTCCTGGCTGCCGGCGGCATGTTCGGCCAGGGCGATCGCGGCATCGTTGCCGGACTGGATCGCCATGCCCTTTTCCATGTCCTCCAGGCGCGCGGTCTGGTTGACCGGGAAACCGCTGTAGCTGCCGTCGGTGCCCGCGCCGCCTTCACGCCAGGCGCGCTCGCTCATCATCACCTGGTCGTCCGGCTTGATCTTGCCGTTCCTGGTCTCGGCAGCGAGCACGTAGGACGTCATCACCTTGGTGATGCTGGCCGGCGGCACCGCCATGTGGACGTTCTCGCCGGCCAGCACCTGGCCGGTGGCGTAATCCATCAACACCCAGGCGGTGGCGGTGGTCGGGACCGGTGCCGGCGGCGTCGCCACCTGGGCCGGAGCGGCCGCGGCAGCGGGGGCTGGGTTCGGCGTGGGGGTGGGCGTCTGGGCGGATGCCAGGCCAACGACGAGCGTCGTGGCCAGCGCGGCGGCGGCAAAACGGAATTTCATCGGAAATCGGTTCCTGCGGGACGAGGAAAAAAGAAACGGACGATCATTGTAGGACGGGCGCACCGCCATTGCGGTGCGACATCCGGCGTCAGTCGCGGACGATCTGCGGACTGCCAAAGCCCAGACCCGCAATGCGCCCGGCGAGTTCCGCCGCACTGCTCTGGTCGCTGGCCGGTACACGCAGGCGCCACAGGGTACGCCCGCCGCTGACGATATCGCTGAGCGAGGCGCCGACGATACCGGCGGCCGACAACTGGCTCAGCGCCCGT
Source organism: Stenotrophomonas sp. Steno-C18 (assembly GCF_056393195.1). NCBI lineage: Bacteria > Pseudomonadati > Pseudomonadota > Gammaproteobacteria > Lysobacterales > Lysobacteraceae > Stenotrophomonas > Stenotrophomonas sp. Steno-C18. The sequence continues at coordinate 352,572 of NZ_JBWJOX010000003.1, forward strand.
GCAGCATTGTCGCGGCTGGAAAAGCTGGCCACCTGCAGCAGGATGGCGCCCAACGCACGCGTGGCCGGGTCGGCCGGAACCGCCGGCGTGGTGGCCGCGCGCACGGCCGGTGCGGGCGCCGTCGCCGGCAGCGGTTGTACGGCCACCGGGGCCGGTTCGGCACCGGCGGCGCGCGTGGCGGCCGGGCGACCGGTGGCCACGCGCACGCCGTTGTCCTTCATCCACGCGTCGAAATGATCGGCACTGGCGACCGCGGTGGTGGCCGTCGGCGGGGTCGCGGCAGGCGGGTTCGGCAGCTTTTCCACCAACTGGTCCATGCGGCTTGGTGCCACCGGTCGGGCCGGCGCACTGACCGTCGCCACCACCGGCGCGGCCGCGCGTTCGCCGCGGCCACGGCGGCTGCCGGCCAGCACGTTGTCGCTGCCCGGGGTCAGGCCACGCACCTCGACCCGGCCGGTGCCGCGCTGGGTGATGCCCAGGCGCACCGCGGCCGCGTAGCTCAGGTCGATCACGCGGCCGTCGTGGAAGGGCCCGCGGTCATTGACCCGCACCACCACCGACTCACCGTTGTCCAGGTTGGTGACACGGGCGAAGCTGGGCAGCGGCAGGGTCTTGTGCGCGGCGGTGAAGGCGTACATGTCGTACACCTCGCGGTTGGAGGTCAGCCGGCCGTGGAACTTCTGGCCGTAATACGAGGCCGTGCCCTGCTCGACGTAGCGGCTGACGTCGTCCATCACCTGGTACTGCTTGCCCAGCACCACATAGGGCGAGCGGTTGCCCACCGCCGAACGCGGCTCGCTGGTCACCACCGGTTCGGGGATGCAGTCCACGTTGGGGATGTAGCTTGGCGTGCTGTCCCTGACGCCCGGCTTGTACAGGCCTCCGGCGGTGTAATTGCCGCGCGTGGAGAGGTCTTCCTGCGCCTTGGCGTACGGCGAGCCTTCCGGGCAACCGGCACGGGCGTCACCGCGGCCATGCACCACCGTGCCGGCATGCGCGCTGGCAGCGGCACTGCCGCCGCCGGCCTTCTTCGAGGCGCTGCTGCAGGCGGCCAGCCCGAGCACGATCAACGCAGGGACCAGCCACTTGATGTTCATGCCGGGGGGAGCTCCTTGCCGGCGATGGCCTGGGACAGCTGGAACACGGCCATCGCGTACATCTTGGAGATGTTGTATCGGGTGATCGCGTAGTAGTTCTGGAAGCCCAGCCAGTACTGCTTGCCGTTGCTACCTTCCAGGGTCACCGGCGTGGCGGTGGCGTTGGCCGCGCGGATCGGCGTCACCGCGTGGTAGCCGCGCGCGGCCAGGTCATCGATGGTCCAGGTCGGGGTCCAGTCGGTCGGGTTGAACTCCTCGCGGCCGGCGTCGAGCGTGGCCGGCACCGCGACGGTGCCACCGCGCACCCAACCGCCCTTCTTCACGAAGTAGTTGGCGATCGAGGAAAACACGTCGTCATAGCTGTTGAACAGGTCCCGGCGGCCGTCACCGTTGCCGTCCACGGCGAAGTCCAGGTAGCTGGACGGCATGAACTGGCCCATGCCCATCGCGCCGGCGTAGCTACCCTTGAGGGTGGTGATGTCCAGCTTCTCCATGCGCGCCAGTTCGAACAGCTTGGCCAGCTCGTCGCGGAAGAACAGCTCGCGGCGCACCTCGCGCTCGAGCTTGGCCGGGTCGCCGCTGCGCGGGTACTTGAAGGCCAGCGTGTACAGCGCATCGAGCACGCGGTGGTTGCCGGCATTGCGGCCGTAGCTGGTCTCCACGCCGATGATCGCCACGATCACCTCGGCCGGCACGCCGGTGCGTTCCTGCACCCGCATCAGCTCGTCGCGGTGCTGGGCCAGGAAGGCACGGCCGCCGTCGATGCGGGCCTGGGTGATGAACATCGGCCGGTATTCGTTCCACGGCTTGACCCGCTCGGCCGGCCGCGACATCGCCGCGATGATCGGTTCGCGGATCTGCGCCTGCGCCAGCGTGGCTTCGATGTAGGCCGGATCGATGCGGTAACGCGCCGCGGTGTCACGGACGAAATTGGCACGGGCGGTTTCGAAGGGCACCGGGGTCAGGTCGACCGGGGGCAAGTCCTGCTTGCTTTCCGGAGTCGCCTCGGCCGGACCGGTGCCTGGCTTGGCCGGCGTGGCGGGTGCCTCGGCCGGAACCGGCGACGGCGTGGGGGCATGCGGCTGGGTCGCGCAGGCGACCAGACCGAACGTGAGACAGCAAATCAGAGCGCGTCGAATCATCGGCCGAGATTAGCAGGTCAAAGATGAATTTCCATCAATAAGACCATGAATCCCAACGAGATTGAAGGGGAAAATCCGTCCACGGATGGCACCCTGCGGCGCCCCTGGAAGATGAATGCGGCCACGCTTTGCCGGCCCTGCCCGTCCACCGGGCATAAAAATGGGCGTCGGCCATCCCCCCATCCCGCAGAGATGACCGACGCCCGGATTGGTGTGGGGGAACCGGGTCGTCATCTCCCCATGCCGACCCGCCAACAACCAACCGGTTGTCGCGGCGCGACAGCTGCCAGCGACGCTGACATTGTGAAGAACTCGTAAAGCCTTGTGTTTGATCTCGATCAAAAGCCGGGCAATCAACCCAACTCAGCCACCGTGGACCGGTCGGTGCGCACGCACCGCCATCACCAGGCCGAAGCCAGCCAGCAGCGAGACCGCCGAGGTGCCGCCATAGCTGATCAGCGGCATCGGCACGCCCACCACCGGCAGCAGGCCGGAGATCATGCCGCCGTTGACCAGGATGTACACGAAGAAGGCCAGGCCGGTGGCGCCGGCCAGCAGCCGCGAGTAGGTATCGCGCGCCTCCACCGCGATCCACAGGCACCGGCCGATCACGAACAGGTACAGGGCCAGCACCACCGCCACCCCGACCCAGCCGTATTCCTCGCTGAGCACGGAGAAGGCGAAATCGGTGGTCTGCTCGGGGATGAAGTTCAGGTGCGACTGCGAGCCCAACCCCCAGCCCTTGCCGGTCAGGCCACCGGAGCCGATCGCGATCTTGGACTGGATGATGTTCCAGCCGGCCCCGAGCGGGTCACTCTCCGGGTCGAGGAACATCATGATGCGGTCCTTCTGGTAGGGCCGCAGCAGCCACAGCCACGCCACCGGCGCGGCCGCGGCCACGCCGCCCACGCCGATGCCCACCCACCACCACGGCAGGCCGGCCAGCAGCAGCACGAACGCGCCGCTGGCGGCGATCAGCACGCCGGTGCCGAAGTCCGGCTGCAGCATCACCAGCCCGGTCGGCACGCCGATGATCACCGCCGCCACCAGCACCACCGGAATGCGCGGCGGCAGCGGCATGCGATTGAGGTACCAGGCCACCATCATCGGCAGGCTGACCTTGAGCAACTCGGCCGGCTGCAGGTAGAACAGCCCCAGGTTCAGCCACTGCCGGCCGTACTTGCCGGTGCCCAGCACGAACACCGCCAGCAGCGGCAGCATGGAGACGGCATAGATCAGCGGCGTCCAGGCGCGGATGCGCAGGATGGAAACCCGCGAGATGGCCCACATCGCCACCAGGCCCACCGCGAAGCGCACGCCCTGCGCCATCACCAGCCCGCCACCGCCGGCGCTGTCCAGCACCGACAGGCCGATGCCCATCAGCACGGCCAGCGCGATCAGCAGCGGCCAGTCCAGGCCGCGGGTCAGGCGCTGGCCCATCTCCAGTGCCCAGCGCAGGAAGTCCCTCATCGTTGTGCCTCCGGGCCGCGCGCCTCGGGCCCGGCCGGACGCGATGGCGCCACGGCGGGGGATTCGGGAGAGGACGGTGCCTGTGGCGGTGGCGCGGGCGCGCCCACCATCACCGGCATGGCATCGAACAGCAGTGCCGCCTGTTCACCACGGGCGCGTGCGGTCGGGTCCTCGGTATCGAAGGTGGCGATGCCGACCGCGACGGTGCCGCGCTCGGCATCCAGCGGCTGCAGGCCCTCGGGCATCACGCCCAGGAGCCACGCATCGAACACCTTGCGCGCGATCGGCGCGGCCGCCGAACCACCGTAACCACCACCCTCCACGGCGATGGCGATGGCGATGACCGGGTCCTCGGCCGGCGCAAAGCCCACGAACAGCGCGCGGTGGCGCAGGTGCATCGGCAGGCTCTTGGGGTTCAGCGCGGCGGTGCCCTTGCGGCTGATCACCTGCGCGGTACCGGTCTTGCCGGCCATCCGGTACTGCGCCCCGGCGGCGACACGCCAGCCGCTGCCACCGGGCTGCATGGTGCCCATCATGCCTTCGCGCACGGCCTGCAGGTTGGACGGGTTGGGGCTGATCGACCGCGGTGCCGGCTGCGCCATCGCCATCCAGTCGTGGTCGAAACCGGCGCGCTGTTCGGTGACCAGGTGGGGGCGCCGCAGCTGTCCGGTGGCCAAGCCGCCCACGCCGCGCGCCAGCTGCAGCGGCGTCACTTTCCACAGGCCCTGGCCGATGCTGGCATTGACGGTATCGCCCGGGTACCAGCGCTCGCGGTTCGCCTTGGCCTTGGCCGCCGGCGAGGGCAGGATGCCGCCGATCTCGCCGAGCAGGTCGATGCCGGTGGGCTGGCCGAAGCCGTAGTGGCCGCCCATGTACTCGTCATAGCGCTCGATGCCCATGTCGATGCCGAGCTGGTAGTAATAGGTGTTCACCGACTGCGAGATCGACTTGCGCAGGTCGGTCCAGCCATGGCCGCCACGGTTGGCGTCACCCCAGCCACGGCTGACGCCGGGCAGGTAGAACATGCCGCGCGAGAGGATCTTGTCCTCCGGCCGGCGCAGCCCGCTGTCCAGCCCGGCCAGGCCGAGGAACGGCTTGACCGTCGAACCCGGCGCCACGCCGCCCAGCACCAGCCGGTTGAACTGCGGCCGCGACGGGTTCTCGTTGAGGCGCCTGAAGTCGGCGTGCGAGATGCCGTTCACGAACAGATTGGGGTCGTACGACGGCAGGCTGACCATGGCCAGGATCTCGCCGGTACGCGGGTCGATCGCCACCGCCGAGCCTTCCTGCTCGCCGAAGGCGGCCACCATCGCCCGCTGCAGGTCGGCATCGATGGACAACCGCAGGTCGGTGCCCGACTGCGCCGGCACCCGGCCGACGGTGCGGATGGCGCGGCCCTGCACATTGGTCTCGACCTGCTCGTAGCCGATCTTCCCGCGCAGCTGCTGCTCGTAGTAGCGCTCCAGGCCGGACTTGCCGATGTGGGTCAGCGCGGCATTGCCCTCGCCCAGCTCCTCCAGGTCCTTGTCGTCGACCCGGCCGACGTAGCCGATGATGTGCGCGAACAGGTCGCCGTAGGGGTAGCGCCGGGTCAGGTACGGCTCCAGCTCCACGCCCGGGTAGCGCCAGCGGTCCACCGCGAAGCGCGCCATCTCGTCGTCGCTGACGCGCAGCTTGAGCGTCACCGGCATGAAGCTGCGGCGCGCCTTGCGCGACTGCCGGAAGCGCTCGATGTCCTCATCGCTCAACGAGAAGATCTGGCGCAGGCCGGCCAGGGTGGCCTCCATGTCCTGCACCTTGTCCGGGGTCACGTCCAGGCGGAAGGCCGGCACGTTCTCGGCCAGCAGCCGGCCGTTGCGGTCGTAGATCAGCCCGCGCCCCGGCACCACCGGACGCGCCTTGATGCGGTTGGCCTCCGAGCGCGTGGCATAGATGTCGTGGTCCAGCACCTGCAGCTTGAAGTACCAACCGCCCAGGAAGCCCAGCGCCAGCAGCACGCCGAGGAAGCCCAGTGCCGCGCGCCGCCGGAACTGTTCGGCCTCGGCGTGCGGGTTCTTGGTCTGGCGCCGGTTGTACATGCTCAGCGCCCGCGCTTGCCCAGCCGCACCGCATCCAGCAGCACATACAGCGGCAGCCACAGCGCCATGCCCAGCAGCGGCGCCCACCAGTAGCTCCAGGGCAGCAGCGGCGCATCACCGAGCAGGTGGATGGCCGCGTCGATGACGCGGTCGTTGAACAGCAGCCCGCCGATCGACAGCGCCTGCTGCGACAACGGGAAGAACCGGATCCGCGCGCGGAAGCGTTGCAGGATGAAGGCCATCACCACCAACCGCAGCGCCTGCTCGCCGAGGATGCCCCCGGTCAGCACATCGGCCAGCAGGCCGATGCAGAAGGCGAAGCCCAGCCCTGCGCGCTCGGGGGTCTCGATCACCCAGTACGCCAGCACCAGCGCCAGCCAGTACGGGCGCAGTGGCAGCAGCAGGTCAGGCAACGGCACCAGTGCCAGCAGGAACGCCAGCACGATGCTGACCGGCAGCACCCAGCCCTTGTTGCGTAGGCGGCTCATCGGCGCTGCTCCGGCGTGGCCTGCGGCGGCGGTACTTCGGCCGGAGCCGTGGAGGCATCGGCGGCGCCCGCCGGAGTGGCCGGGGCTGCTTCGGTGGGCGACGGGCCTGCCGGCGGTACGGCCGTGGCACCGGTCGGGGCCGGATGCGCCGACGGCGTGACGGTACCGGTCGCGTCGGCCGGGAGCTCCAGGCCCTGGGTCACCGGCAGGCGCGGGATGGCCGGCACCGAGCGCAGCAGCAGCACGTTGCGGCCACGGTCCAGCTTGGCCGCCGGCTCCAGTTCACCGACCAGGAAGGCATGGGTATCGTCCGGGCGCAGCTTGAGGATCCTGCCGACCGGGAAACCGGCGGGGAAACGCCCGCCCAGGCCCGAGGTCACGATCTCATCGCCCACCTCGACGCCCGCGCTGAGCGGGATGTCGCGCAGCTCCAGGCGGTCGCCGCGCCCGTAGGCGATCAGCCGCACCCCGTTGCGGGCCACGTTCACCGGCACCGCGTGGTCCGGGTCGGTCAGCAGCAGCACGGTCGAATGGCTGGCATTGACCGCGATCACCTGCCCCATCAGGCCGCCGGCATCGATCACCGCCTGGCCGACGTGCACGCCGTTGCGGCTGCCCGAATCCAGCACCACGCGCTGCTTCACCGGGTCCAGGTCGATGTCCAGGATCGGCGCCAGCTGCACGTCCAGGCCATTGCGTTCGGCGGCATTGAGCAGCTCGCGCAGTTGGGCGTTGTCCAGCGCGGCGGTCTGCAGGCGGGTCAGGCGGGCATTGGCCAGCAGCAGCTGGTTGCGCAGCTCGCGGTTCTCCTCGACCAGCTGGCCGTGGCTGGCGGCATGGTCCTTGACCGTGGCGCCGACGCGGCCGGGCAGCCCGGCCAGTGCCCAGACCGGCTGCACCACCACGCTGGCCTGCGCACGCAGGCGCGACAGCCAGCCGCCCTGGATGTCGAGCACGATCAGGGTGATGGCCAACGCTAGGTAAGCCAGCAGTCGCAATGTGCTGCTGGCGTCACCCTGTCGGGAGGCTACGGGAGGGCCGGCGTAAGGAGGCACGGATCAGGCGCTGGGAGCAGGGAAAGGGAAAAAGGGAATGGGGGCCGCAGGAGCCCCCGAACGTCAGCGCGCACACCGGATGTCATCTGCAGCGGGGGCAGGAACACGCGGACCGGGGCAGATCGCAGCAACCCACGCATCGTCATTCCCGGCTCCCCACCCCGATCCCGGCCTCACTCCGGCGCGAAGAACTCGTTGCCGTGCATGTCCACCAGCTCCAGCGCACGGCCGCCACCGCGGGCCACGCAGGTCAGCGGGTCATCGGCCACCTGCACGTGCAGGCCGGTCTCCTCGGAGATCAGGCGGTCCAGGTCGCGCAGCAGGGCGCCACCACCGGTCAGCACGATGCCGCGCTCGGCGACGTCGGCGCACAGTTCCGGCGGGGTCTGTTCCAGGGCCAGCTTGACCGCCGAGACGATGCCCGACAGCGGTTCGTGCAGGGCCTCGAGCACCTCGTTGGAGCTGATCTTGATCATCTTCGGCACGCCCTCGGCGAGGTTGCGGCCGGAGATCTCCATCTCGATCACTTCCGCCTGCGGGTAGGCACAGCCCAGCTCGACCTTGATGCGCTCGGCGGTGGCTTCACCGATCAGCATGCCGTGGTTGCGGCGCACGTAATTGGTGATGGACTCGTCGAAACGGTCGCCGCCGATGCGGACCGAGGCCGAATAGACGATGCCGTTCAGCGAGATGACCGCCACTTCGGTGGTGCCGCCGCCGATGTCGATGACCATCGAGCCACGCGCCTCGGTCACCGGCATGCCGGCGCCGATCGCCGCGGCCATCGGCTCCTCGATCAGGAACACGTCACGCGCACCGGCCTCCTCGGCCGACTCCTTGATGGCGCGGCGCTCGACCTGGGTCGAGCCGGCCGGCACGCAGACCAGCACGCGCGGGCTCGGGCGCAGCACGCGCGACTTGTGCACCTTCTTGATGAAGTGCTTGAGCATCGCCTCGGTGTAGGTGAAGTCGGCGATGACGCCGTCCTTCATCGGGCGGATGGTGGTGATGTGGCCCGGGGTACGGCCAAGCATCTGCTTGGCCTCGGCGCCGACGGCGGCCACCGAGCGGGTACCGCCGATGGCACGGTCCTGGCGCACGGCCACGACCGACGGCTCGTTCAGCACGATGCCCTGGCCGCGCACATAGATGAGGGTGTTGGCCGTGCCCAGGTCGATGGACAGGTCATTGGAGAACATGCCACGCAGCTTCTTGAACATCTGGGAAGTGATCCTGACGGGTGTCGTGCCCACGCCGGTTGGCGAAAAAATGGGCAGAAAATGAGGGCCGCTAGCCTATCAACCCACCATGGCCCGGGCAAGAAAAATCCTTGGAAAATCCGGGTTCCGGACCACATCAGGCAGACGCGGTACAGATTCGGTTGTGGCCGTCCGCCGCGGCACCCGGTAACCTTATGCGCTTTGGCGCGCTGCGCGCCGGCCCGCCTGCGGCCGCACGGCGGCGTTTTCCTTTTCCCGTATAGGCCTGTTCGCGATGTCCGCTTTGATCTGTGGTTCCCTTGCCTTCGACACCATCATGGTGTTCCCGGACCAGTTCAAGAACCACATCCTGCCGGACAAGGTGCACATCCTGAACGTGTCCTTCCTGGTCCCGCGCATGCGCCGCGAGCTGGGCGGCTGCGCTGGCAACATCGCCTACAACCTGAAGCTGCTCGGCGGCGACCCGATCCCGATGGGCACCGTGGGCCAGGACTTCGGCCCGTACCGCGAGCATTTCGAGCGACTGGGCATCAACCTGAGCCAGGTGCGGGTGCTGGAGGAGATGTTCACCCCGCAGTGCTTCATCACCACCGACCACGACAACAACCAGATCACCGCCTTCCACCCGGGCGCGATGATGCGTTCGCACGAGAACCACGTGAAGGACGTGCCGGGCGTCACCTTCGGCATCGTCGCGCCGGACGGCCGCGAGGGCATGATCCAGAACGCGGCCGAGTTCCTGGAATGCGGCATCCCCTTCATCTTCGACCCGGGCCAGGCGCTGCCGCTGTTCAACGGGCCGGAGCTGCGCCAGTTCATCGAACAGGCCGACTACGTGGTGGTCAACGACTACGAGTCCAACCTGCTGCAGCAGCGCACCGGCTGGAGCGAGAAGGAAATCGTCGAGCGCACCCAGGCCTACATCACCACCCAGGGGCCGCGCGGGGCGATCATCCACACCCCGGAAAAGAGCTTCGACATCCCGCCGGCGCACGAGCGCCGCGTGGTCGACCCGACCGGCTGCGGCGACGCCTTCCGCGCCGGCCTGATCTACGGCATCGAGAAGGGCTACGACTGGCTCACCATCGGCCGCATGGGCAACCTGATGGGCGCGCTGAAGGTCGAGCACCCCGGCACCCAGAACCAGCGCTTCGACTTCACCGAGTTCAACGACCAGTTCAAGCAGCAGTTCGGCTACGCGCTCTGAACCCGAAGCGCGAAGGCACCCGGGAAACGGCGCTTCGGCGCCGTTTTTCGTTGCCCCCGCCACCGCCCGGGCAGGCACCGGTTAGCCTTGTGGCCTGACCCGACCGCCACCGCCAATGTCCCTGGGCCTTTTCTGCGCGGTGCTGCTGGCCGCCCTGCTCCACGCCAGCTGGAACGCCATCGTCAAGCTCGGCGGCGACACGCTGCTGACCACCCTGCTGGTCACCGGCTGGGCGGCGGTGCTCGCGGCCCTGCTGCTGCCGTGGTTGCCCGCGCCCGCGGCGAGGAGCTGGCCCTGGCTGGCGGTATCGGCGGTCCTGCAGGCCGGCTACTACGTCCTGGTCGCGCGCGCCTACCGGGTGGCGGACATGAGCCTGTCCTACCCGCTGATGCGTGGCTGCGCGCCGCTGCTGGTGGCCCTGGCCGGCAGCCTGGTCTTCGACGAGCACCTGCCCGCTGCCGGCTGGGCCGGCATCGCCCTGGTCTGCGGCGGCATCGTGCTGATGGCCGGCAGCGGCAACCGCCGCAACCTGCAGCTGCCCCTGTTCATCGCGGTGGTCATCGCCACCTACACCCTGGTCGACGCCCGCGGCGCACGCCTGTCCGGCAACGCGCTCAGCTACACGCTGTGGCTGTTCCTGCTGTCCGGGCTGCCATTGCCGCTGTGGGCACTGGCGCGGCGACGCGCCGAGCTGGGGGACTACCTGCGCCGGAACTGGGCACGCGGCCTGGTCGGCGGCATCGGCACCACCACGTCCTACGGCATCGCGCTGTGGGCGATGACACTGGCGCCGGTGGCGATCATCGCCGCGCTGCGCGAAACCTCGATCCTGTTCGCGTTGGCGCTGTCGGCGCTGCTGCTGAAGGAGCGGATCAGCCGGCGCCGCCTGCTGGCCGCGGCGGTGATCCTGATCGGCGTGGCCTTGCTGCGGCTGGCCTGATGCCCCCGCCGCTCAGAGCGGCGGCATGCGGGCGATGTCCTCGTCCACCAGCTCCATCGCCATCACCAGCGCGTCCTCACGGCCGTTGTCGGCGGGGTAGTAACGCGGTCGCCGGCCGATCTCGTTGAAGCCTTCGCTGTGGTACAGCGCGATGGCCGGGGCATTGGACGGGCGCACCTCCAGGAACACCCGCACCGCGCCGCGCTGGCGCGCCACCCGCACCAGCTCGCGCAGCAGCCGCCGGCCATGGCCGCGCGACTGCACCAGCGGGTCCACGCAGACATTGAGCACGTGCGCCTCGTCGGCGGCGAGGCTGAGCATGCCGTAGCCGACCAAGCCGTCGTCCACCTCGAGGATCCGCCCGGGATAACCGGCGCGCAGGCAGTCCTGGAAGATGCCACGCGTCCACGGGAAGGGGTAAGCGCGCAGCTCGACCTCCATCACCGCGTCCAGGTCGTCTTCCTGCATCGGCCGCAGTACCGGGCCGGCCGGTCGGGCCTGCGCGTTCATTGCCGCTGCTTCCGCCGCAGGCTGCGCAGTTGCGGCCACAGCGCGCGCTTGGCGGCCGGGTTGGCACGCAGCTCGTCCAGCGGCCAGCTGTCCATCAATGCCCGCGTCTGCGGGTCATTCGGATTGCAGCCGGACGCGCGCAGCAGGGCGATCTGCAGGCGGTCGGGCATGCGCAGGCCACCGCCGCGGCGGTGCAGGGTCGCCGCCGATGCCGGGGAGGCGGGCCTGTCCGGCGTGGTCGCCGGGGCCTCTGGCGCGCGGGCAGCCTGCTCACGGCGGGCGGGCGGGGCGGCCGGGCGCGGCGGCGTCGGGGTACGCGCCGGCGCGATCTCCAGGGCGACCGGCGGCGCGGCGGCCTCCATGGCAGGCGGTGCGTCCAGCGCACTGCCCTCCAGGTAGACCGTGTAGCCCATCGCCTGCAGCAGCGCCTGCTGCTGCGCGGACCACAACGGCGCGGGCGCGAGCCCGGTCATTCCACCTTGCCGGCCGGCGCGCGCCGGCGCAGCAGCAGCCACATCACCGGCCCGGAGATGGCATACAGGATGCCCACCACGAACAGGGTGCGCGGCAGGTCCACGACCATGATGGCGATGATGATCGGCACCAGCGCCAGCACCACGAACGGCACGCGCTCCGAGCGCGGCCCCTTCTCGTTGCCGCCCTTGAAGCTCCAGAAGCGGATCCGGCTGACCATCAGCAGGCCCGAGACGATCGTCACCGCCAGCGCCACGTAGCGCAGCTGCTCGCCGCTCCAGCCCAGGTTGCCGTCGGCAAAGGCCCAGACGAAGGACATCATCAGGCCCGCCGCGGCCGGGCTGGCCAGGCCGACGAACCAGCGCTTGTCGACCGTGCCGACCTGGGTGTTGAAGCGCGCCAGCCGCAGCGCAGCGCAGGCGGCGTACAGGAACGCGGCCGACCAGCCGACGCGGCCGAGGATCTCGCCGTCGAACTTCAGCGAGGACAGCGCCCAGTGGTACATGACCAGCGCCGGCGCCATGCCGAAGCTGACCAGGTCGGCCAGCGAGTCGTACTGCACGCCGAACTCACTGCTGGTGCCGGTCAGGCGCGCCACGCGGCCGTCCAGGCCGTCCATGACCGCCGCCACAAACACGGCGATGCTGGCGTTGACGAAGTCCCCGTTGGCGGCGGCGATGATCGCGTAGAACCCGGCGAACAGGCCGGCGGTGGTGAACAGGTTCGGCAGCAGGTAGATGCTGCGCGAACGCGGTGGGGGTCTCAATTCGTCCATGCCGCCCAGTTTAATCGACTTGCCAGCCGCGTCACCGGGTGCTGCAATCGGCGCCTTGCCCGTCCGCCCTGCCCGGAGTCGCCATGCCCGTCCTGCCCCGCCTCTGCTGCCTGCTCCTGCTCGCCAGTTCCGCCGCCAGCGCCGGGCAGCTCTACAAGTGGAAGGACGCCAATGGCGTCACCCAGTATTCGGAGCGGCCGCCGGTCGGGCAGAAATACGAGACCCGGCAGATCACCCAGAGCGGCGCGCCCAGCGTCCAGGCCGAACCTGCGGCGGCGGCTGCACCGGCGACGGTCGACAACCTGCAGTGTGCCTCGGCCCGCCACAACCTGGAGCTGCTGTCCAAGCCCAACCCGGTGATGCGCGATACCGACGGCGACGGCAAGCCCGACCAGACCCTGGACGACGGCCAGCGCCAGGCCCAGAAGCGCCTGGCCGAGTCGATGGTGGCCACCTACTGCAAGCCCGCCGCGAGCCCCTGAGCAGGCAGGTCGGGCACGGCCTGGCGGCGCAGCCACCCCAGCGGGCCGCGAGGCTGGCAAAATAGGCGATTCCGCCGTTTTGCGAAGCCCCTCCCATGCGCCTTTCCCGCTTCCACCTGCACACCACCAAGGAAACTCCCGCCGACGCCGAGCTGGTCAGCCACAAGCTGATGCTGCGCGCGGGCATGATCCGCAAGCTGGCCTCCGGCCTGTACACCTGGTCGCCGCTGGGCCTGCGCGTGCTGCGCAAGGTGGAAGCCATCGTCCGCGAGGAGATGAACCGCGCCGGGGCGGTGGAACTGCAGTTGCCGACCATCCAGCCGAAGGAACTGTGGGAGGAGACCGGGCGCTGGCAGAAGTTCGGCGGCCAGTTGCTCAAGATCAAGGACCGCAAGGAGCAGGAGTATTGCTACAGCCCCACCGCCGAGGAAGCCATCACCGACTTCGCGCGCCAGGAGCTGTCCAGCTACAAGCAGCTGCCGGTCAACTTCTACCAGGTGCAGACCAAGTTCCGTGACGAGATCCGCCCCCGCTTCGGCGTGATGCGCGCGCGCGAGTTCCTGATGAAGGATGCCTATTCCTTCCATCTGGACGACACCAGCCTGGTCGCCGAATACGAGAACATGAAGGCCGCCTACACCCGCATCTTCACCCGCCTGGGTCTGGAGTTCCGTTCGGTGCAGGCCGACTCCGGCGCGATCGGCGGTGATGCCTCGCAGGAATTCCACGTGATCGCCGATTCGGGCGAGGACGCGCTGGTGTTCTCCACCGGCTCGGATTACGCGGCCAACGTCGAGGCCGCCATCGCCGCCGACCCGGCCGCGCGTGCCGCCGCCGCCGAGGAACTGCGCAAGGTCGAGACCCCGACCCAGAAGACCTGCGAGGACGTCGCCGCGCTGATGGGCATCGCCCTGCTGCGCACGGTCAAGTCGGTGGCGGTGATGACCACCGAGGATGAATTCGTGCTGGCCCTGGTCCGCGGCGACCACGAGATCAACGAGATCAAGCTGGCCAAGGTGACCGGCCTGCGCGATTACCGCATGGCCAGCGAAGCGGAGATTGCCGACCACCTGGGCAGCGAGCCGGGTTTCCTGGGCCCGCTGAATCCGCGCAAGGCCATCCGCGTGGTCGCCGACCGCGAGGTCGCGGCGATGGCGGATTTCGTCGTCGGTGCCAATGAAAAGGGATTCCATATTGCCGGCGTCAACTGGGGCCGCGACCTGGTCGAGCCGGAAGTGGCCGATATCCGCAACGTGAAGGCCGGCGACCGCGCCCGTGACGGCGGCGAACTGAAAATCGCGCGCGGCATCGAAGTGGGCCATGTCTTCCAGCTGGGCCGCCAGTATGCGCAGGCACTGAAGGCCACCGTGCTGGACGAGAATGGCAAGGCCGCGGTGATGTCGATGGGCTGTTACGGCATTGGCGTATCGCGCATCGTCGCCGCCGCCATCGAACAGAACCACGACGACGCCGGCATTATCTGGCCGGTGGCGATGGCACCGTGGCAGGCGGTGGTATGCATGATCAACCCGAAGCAGGATGCCGCCATCACCGCGGCCGCCGAATCGCTGCTGGCCGAACTGCAGGCCGCCGGCGTCGATGCGGTGCTGGATGACCGCGGCCTGCGTCCGGGCGCGATGTTCGCCGACATGGAACTGATCGGCATCCCGCACCGCATCGTGGTTTCCGAGCGCGGCCTGGCCGCGGGCACCTTCGAGTACCGGTCCCGCACCGCCAGCGAGGCGGAGAATCTGGACAAGGCGGCGGTCCTGCAGAAAATCGCAGGCTGAGCAGAAAAAGGCCGGGATATATTCCCGGCCTTTTTCATTCCTGCATCACACAACGCACGTTATGTAGTTTGTCATCCGTACATATGGCCCGGTATGCTGTTTGCCGCTGCCACGGAGTGGCTGTCTCGAATCCATTTCCCTGGAGTAACCCATTAGATGAGTATTGATCTGTCCGGCCTGTCGGCCAAGGAACTTGCCACCCTGATCCGCGACGCGCAGAAGCGCAAGACCGTCGTGGCCAAGCGTCTGCCGATCACCAAAGTCCGTGCACAGCTGACCGCTGCCGCCAAGAAGGCCGGTTACACCATCGAGGAACTGTTTGGCGGCGCCGCGCCGAAGGCCGGCCGTCCGGCCAAGGCCGCCAAGACCAGCGCCCCGAAGGCGGGCCGCAAGCTGGCCAAGGTTGCCCCGAAGTACCGCAATCCGGCCAATGCCGAGGAAACCTGGACCGGCCGTGGCAAGCAGCCGCGCTGGCTGGCCGAGCTGACCGGCAAGGGCCGCAAGGTCGAGGATTTCCTGATCCAGAAGTAATCGGGTAATCGAAATCAAAAACGCCGGCGCAAGCCGGCGTTTTTATTTGGCCCCGTCCTGCCCGCGCACTACCGGATATATATGAATCTGAAATTACAGATTCTGGTTCTTGCGCGCCGGGATCAGCAGGTTGCCAAACAGCAGCCCGGCCACCAGCGCCATCACCACATTCACCACGGTCAGCAACGCGGATTCACCGGCATTTACATTCTGCTGCTGGATCAGGCTGAGCACCCCACGCAGGCTGATGCTGCCCGGCACCAGCATGATGATGCCGGGCAGGCGCACGATCGCGCCGGGGCGCTTGGCCAGCCGGCCAAACAGGTTGCCGGCGGCGGTCAGCAACATGGCCGCCAGGAAGATCCCGGCCGGCCCGCCCCATAGCAGCCCGCCATAACGCGAGATCGCATAACCGGCCACCGAGGCGGCGATCACCCACGGATAATCGCGGACACTGGCGCGGAACAGCATGGCGAAGGCGAACGCCGCCACCAGCACCGAGCCCCACTCCACCCAGTTGGACTGCGGGCGCGAGGCCCGCACCACCGGCTCCAGCCCGATGTAATGGGCGATGGTGACCGCGATCATCGCGCCCACGGTGAGTTTCATGATGGTGGTCAGGGCACCGGCGAACCGCGCCGTGCCCGATACCCAGTGCTGGCTGGCCAGCTCGTTGACCGCATTGGTCAATGCCATGCCGGGCAGCAGCACCACCAGCGAGGCGATGATGGTGGAGTTGAGGTTGAGCGGGCCGATGAAGCTGGCCACCAGGACCGCCACGAAGCCGGCCAGCAGCGCCGCCAAGGCTTCGCTGGCCTCGCGCGTGGCCACCCGCCGGTCGGTATAGAACAGCAGCAGGCCGATCAGCAGGCCGGTCACGCCGGCGGTGGCGATATCCAGCCATGGCAGCCGCCACAGGCCCGCCACGCCGGCCGAGCCCAGGGTGAAGGAGGTCAGCATCGCGATCCGGTCGCTCAGGCCCGGGTCACTGTCCAGCTGGCGCAACGCGGTATGGCCCTGGGCGATGCTCATGCGCCCCCCGGCCACCGCGTCGGCGATCTCGTCGGCGATGGCCAGCTTGTGCAGGTCGGTGCTGCCCGGCCCCATCCGGATCACGCGGGTGATGTCGCTGGAGCCGATCGCGCGGGTCGGGTCGCTGAAGCTCAGGATCAGGCCGGTCGGGTTCGACCACGGCTCGCAGTCCAGGTCCAGCTGCTGGGACAACGCGACCACCGAAGCCTCCAGCCGTTGCGCGGTGGTGCCGTAACTGTGCAGCCGCCCGGCCATCTCCGAGACGAAGGCCACGCGCTGTGCATAGGTGGCCCGAGGGGGCGCGGGAGCAAGGGTTTCGGCAGACATGGCCATTAGTATCGCCTGAAGCCGATGCAATACTCATCCGGGTTGTACGGACGTCGGGTTATCCTCGGCAGCGGATGCCACCAATGACAGACATTTCCCCACCCCAGTGCGCGCAAGACCCTGATGCCGAAGGCCGGTTGCGGCTTTCCGGCAGCTGGACGCTGTCCACTGCGCTGCGCTCGATGGAGGCGCTCAAGGCCAGCCCGTCGCCGGTGACCACCATCGATGCGCGCGGCATCGACCAGCTGGATTCGGCCGGCGTACTGCTGTTGCTGCGCTTTGCCAGCAAGGCTGGCCTGCAGGAACATGCCCTGCAGTTCCGCGACGAGCATCAGGCACTGGTCTGCACCATCGACGAGGTCGCCGACGAGCGCCCCAAGCCACAGCGCGACTACGGCGTGGCGGCGGCACTGGAACGCCTGGGCCGCTCGGTCCACGCCATCGGCCGCAACATCGTGGTGCTGGTCAGCTTCCTGGGCGAGAACCTGTCCAAGCTGGCGCGCCTGGTGCGCCAGCCGCGCCGCTTCCGGATGACCGCCGCGGTCAACCAGATGGAAGAGGTCGGGCTGGACGCGGTACCGCTGGTGGCCCTGCTGTCCTACCTGGTCGGCGCGGTGATCGCCTTCCTCGGCTCGACCATCCTGCGCGACTTCGGCGCGGAGATCTTCGTGGTCGAGCTGGTCAACATCGCCTTCCTGCGCGAATTCGCGGTGCTGCTGACCGCCATCGTGCTGGCCGGCCGCACCGCCAGCGCCTTCACCGCGCAGATCGGGGCGATGAAGGCGCGCGAGGAGATCGATGCCATCCAGACCCTGGGCCTGGATCCGGTCGACCTGTTGGTGCTGCCGCGCGTGGTCGCCCTGCTGCTGATGCTGCCGTTGCTGACCTTCATCGCGATGATCGCCGGTCTGGCCGGCGGCATCACCGTCGGCGCCTTCGACCTGGGCATCCCGCCGCAGATGTACCTGGCGCGCATGCACGAGACGATGGAACTGCGGCACTTCCTGGTCGGCATGTCCAAGGCCCCGGTGTTCGCGCTGATCATCGCGCTGATCGGCTGCCTGGAAGGGCTCAAGGTCGAAGGCACGGCACAATCGGTGGGCGAACGCACCACCTCCAGCGTGGTGCAGACCATCTCGCTGGTCATCATCCTCGACGCGCTGGCCGCGTTGTGGTTCATGCACATGGGCTGGTGACGATGGCCATCGCATCCAGGAACGACGAGCGCACTTCCGAACTGGCCATCCGCGTGCGCGGGCTGGTCAACCGCTTTGGCAGCCAGACCGTGCATGAGGGCCTGGACCTGGACGTGCGGCGTGGCGAGATCCTCGGCGTGGTCGGCGGCTCGGGCACCGGCAAGTCGGTGCTGATGCGCTCGATCCTGGGCCTGCGCAGGCCCGACGAAGGCCAGATCGAGGTCTTGGGCGTGGACGCACGTTCCGAGCATCCGGCCGACCGCCTGCAGATCGAACGCAACACCGGCGTGCTGTTCCAGGACGGCGCCCTGTTCTCCTCGCTGACCGTGGGCGAGAACGTGCAGGTGCCGCTGAAGGAACACCATCCCGAGCTGGACGAGCGCTGGCACTACGAGCTGGCGCTGCTGAAGGTGAAGCTGGCCGGCCTGCCGGCCGATGCCATCAACAAGCTGCCCTCGCAGCTGTCCGGCGGCATGCGCAAGCGTGCCGGCCTGGCACGCGCACTGGCACTGGACCCGCCGCTGCTGTTCCTGGACGAGCCCACCGCCGGGCTGGACCCGATCGGCGCGGCCGCCTTCGACCGCCTGATCAAGACCCTGCAGGAAGCGCTGGGCCTGACCGTGTTCCTGATCACCCACGACCTGGACACGCTCTACGCCATCTGCGACCGCGTCGCGGTGCTGGCCGACCGCAGGGTCGTGGCCAATGCGCCGCTGCCGGAAATCGAACAACTCGACCACCCGTGGATCCGCGAATACTTCCACGGCCCCCGCGCCCGCGCCGCGCGCGGCCTCCAGCCCGAGCACGTGTGACCATGGAAACCAAAGCCAATTACGTCCTGATCGGCGCCTTCACCCTCATCGTCGGGGTGGCCCTGCTGGCCTTCGGCCTGTGGGCGGCGAAGTACTCCTCTGACCGCACCTGGCAGGAGTACCGCGTGGTCTTCACCGAGGCGGTCACCGGCCTGTCGGTCGGCAGCCCGGTGCAGTACAACGGCATCGCGGTCGGTTCGATCACCGAGCTGACGCTGGCGCCGGACGACCCGCGCAAGGTCATCGCCAAGCTGCGCCTGAACTCGACCACGCCGGTCAAGACGGACACCACCGCCAAGCTGGCCATCACCAGCCTGACCGGCCCGTCGATCATCCAGCTCAGCGGCGGCAGCCCGCAGGCCACCGCCCTGGCCGTGGCCAGCAAGGAACCCATCCCGACCATCGCCACCGCGCCCTCGGCCCTGCAGAACATCACCGACGTGGCCAACCGCGTGGTCGAGCGCATGGACGAGCTGCTCAGCGACGAGAACGTCGGCAAGATCTCGGCCACGCTGAGCCACCTGGAAACCATCAGTGGCGGCCTAGCCGACCGCGACAAGGGCACGCAGGCCCTGCTGGTCGAGGCCCGCGACGCGGCCCGCAACCTCAACGCCACCTTGAACACCGCCAATGGCGCGATCGCCCACCTGGACCAGAACGTGCTGCGCCAGCTGCCGGCCACGCTGGACAAGCTCGACACCAGCCTGTCCAAGCTGGATTCGGCCGCCGGCAACGCCGATGCGATCCTTGGCGAGAACCGCGCCGCGATCAACAGCTTCGCCAATGACGGGCTGGCCCAGCTCGGCCCGACCCTGACCGAACTGCGCGGCCTGATCCGCGACCTGCGCCGGGTCAGCGACCGGCTGGAGAACAACCCTGCCCGCTACCTGCTCGGCCGCGACGCACCCAAGGAGTTTGAACCGAAATGACCGTCCTTCCCTCGATCAAGCGATTCGCTCCGCTGTGCCTGCTGGCGCTGGCCGGCTGCTCGGTGCTGGCCGGCGGCGACCGCCAGTCGGTCACCATCTACGCACCGCAGGTGCGCGTGCAGGCCGACCCTGCCTGGCCGCAGGTCGACTGGCAGCTGGTGCTCGCCAAGCCCAGCGCGGCGCGGCTGGTGGACAGCCCGCGCATCAACGTCCGTCCCAGCCCGGGCGAACTGGAGGTCTACCGGGGCGCGACCTGGTCGCAGCCTGCCACCGACATGCTCGAGGACACGCTGCTGCGCGGCTTCGAGGACTCCGGGCGGATCGCCGCGGTGGCACGCATCGCCACCGGCATCCGCTCGGACTACAAGCTGACCACCGACCTGCGCCGCTTCGAGGCCGACTACCGCGGCGGTGACACGCCCGCGGCCACCATCGAGCTCAATGCCAAGCTGATCCACAGCGTGGACCAGCGCGTGGTCGCCGCACGCACCTTCGTGGTCGCCGAACCGGCCGCGTCCGCCGACATCCCCACCGTCGCGCGCGCCTTCGAAACCGCGCTGGACAAGGTCTCCACCGACCTGATCGGCTGGACGCTGCTCAGCGGCCAGCACGATGCGACGCGGCAGCCGGCGCCGCGATCCAGCGGAAAGTAAGGTTGATCCGCTCGCCCATCGGGCGGGCGGTCTTCGGCAGGGCGTGCTGGTAGTGGCGCTGGGTATCGCCGGCCATCACCAGCAGGTCGCCGTGGCCGAGCACGAACTCGGTGACCTGTGCCCGGTCATCACGCCGCCGCAGCAGGAACCGCCTTGCCGCCCCCAGGCTCAACGAGGCGATCAGCGGCTGCGTGCCGAGTTCCGGCTCATCGTCGCTGTGCCAGCCCATGCTGTCGCGCCCATCACGGTAGCGATTGGCCAGCACGCTGTTGAAGCGCGCGGCGCAGCTGTCCTGCAGGCGTCCACGCACCGCCTGCAACACCGCCGGCCACGGATGCGGCACGAAGTCGGCGCCGGAATAGCGGTAGTGGGCCTGCGGATCACCGATCCAGCAGCTCAGGCGCGGCGAATCCACCCAGCGGCCGAACATGCGGATGCGGTGCACCTCCCACGGCACGCCATGCTGCAGGTCGTGCAGCAGAGCATCGGCGTCGGACTGCGGCAGCCAAGCCGGAAGATGGCTGACGTCTGCGCCGGGGAGGTCGGGGGCGAACAACATGCGATATGCGAAGGGACGGCACCGCCGTCCCTCCGGACTTTGCTCAGGCGCGCTGGAACGGCACGCCGGTCTTTTCCTTCAGCTCGTCATCGCTGACGCCCGGCGCCGCCTCGACCAGCACCAGTCCGTCGTCGGTGACGTCGAACACGGCCAGGTCGGTGATGATGCGATCAACCACGCCCACGCCGGTCAACGGCAGCGTGCATTCCGGCAGCACCTTGTGCTCGCCGTTCTTGGCGGTGTGCTCCATCAGCACCACCACGCGCTGCACGCCGGCCACCAGGTCCATCGCCCCGCCCATGCCCTTGACCATCTTGCCGGGCACCATCCAGTTGGCCAGGTCGCCCTTGTCGGTGACCTGCATGGCACCGAGGATGGCCAGGTTGATGTGGCCGCCGCGGATCATCGCGAACGAATCATGGCTGCCGAAGTAGCTGGCGCCGGCACGTGCGGTGACGGTCTGCTTTCCGGCGTTGATCAGGTCGGCGTCCACCTCGGCCTCGGTCGGGAACGGGCCGATGCCGAGCAGGCCGTTCTCCGACTGCAGCCACACGTCCACGCCTTCGGGGATGTGGTTGGCCACCAGCGTCGGCAGGCCGATGCCCAGGTTCACGTAAGCACCGTCGGTCAGCTCACGGGCCGCGCGGGCGGCCATCTCATCACGGGTCCAGGCCATTTCAGTTCCCCTCCTGACGCACGGTGCGCTGTTCGATGCGCTTCTCCGGCGTTGCATTCAAAACGATGCGGTCCACGTAGATGCCCGGCAAGTGCACCTGGTCCGGGTCGATCGCGCCCACCGGCACGATTTCCTCCACCTCGACCACGCAGACCTTGCCGGCCATCGCGCAGGCCGGGTTGAAGTTGCGGGCGGTCTTGCGGAACAGCAGGTTGCCGGCTTCATCGGCCTTCCACGCCTTGACCAGCGACACGTCCGCCTTGAGCGCGGTCTCCAGCACGTAGTGCTTGCCGTCGAACTCGCGGGTTTCCTTGCCCTCGGCGACCACGGTGCCGTAGCCGGTGGCGGTGAAGAAGGCCGGGATACCGGCCCCCCCGGCGCGCAGGCGCTCGGCCAGGGTGCCCTGCGGGTTGAACTCCAGCTCCAGCTCGCCGGACAGGAACTGCCGCTCGAATTCCTTGTTCTCGCCCACGTAGGACGAGATCATCTTCTTGATCTGGCGGGTCTCCAGCAGCTGGCCCAGGCCGAAGCCATCGACGCCGGCGTTGTTGGAGATGGCCGTAAGACCCTTGACCCCGCTGTCACGCAGGGCGGCGATCAGCGCCTCGGGAATACCGCACAGGCCGAAACCGCCCACGGCCAGGGTCTGCCCATCGGCCACGATGCCGGCCAGGGCCTCGGCGGCGCTGGCGAATACCTTGCCGCGTTTGCCGGTCGGGGTTGGGAGATCACTCATCGCTTCTTGCCCACAGTAACCAAGGATGAGCGCATTCTAGCGGCGTTGCGGTGACGGCTACCTTGGACCTTCGTCCAGCGCGCAGACAGCCAACGGCCCTGCAGCCGACTAAACTAGGCGGCATCTCTCCCTCGCAGGATGCAAGCATGCCCCTTCCCGCTTTCAAGGCCTATGACATCCGTGGCCGGGTTCCGGAAGAGCTCAACGAGGACCTGGCCCGCAAGATCGGCAAGGCCCTGTCTGCCCAGCTGGCACCGGGCACCGTGGTCCTGGGCCATGACGTCCGCCTGGCCAGCCCGGCCCTGCAGGATGCGCTGGCGGCAGGCCTGCGCGGCGAAGGCCGCGAGGTCATCGACATCGGCCTGTGCGGCACCGAGGAGGTCTACTTCCAGACCGGTCACCTGCAGGCGGCCGGCGGCGTGATGGTCACCGCCAGCCACAACCCGATGGACTACAACGGCATGAAGCTGGTACGTGAACAGGCACGCCCGATCAGCTCGGACACCGGCCTGTTTGCCATTTCCGATGCGGTGGCCGCCGATGACAGTGCCCCGCAACCGCCGCGTGCTGGCCAGCGCGCCGAGCATGACAAGAGCGCCTACATCCAGCACCTGCTCAGCTACGTGGACGTCTCCGCGCTCAAGCCCCTGAAGCTGGTGGTCAACGCCGGCAACGGCGGCGCCGGCGCCATCGTCGACCTGCTCGCCCCGCACCTGCCGCTCGAGTTCGTGCGCATCTGCCATGAACCGGATGGCAATTTCCCCAACGGCATCCCCAACCCGCTGCTGCCGGAGAACCGCGCCACCACCGCCAATGCGGTGCGCGAACACGGCGCCGATTTCGGCATCGCCTGGGACGGTGACTTCGACCGCTGCTTCTTCTTCGACCACAGTGGCCGCTTCATCGAAGGCTATTACCTGGTCGGCCTGCTCGCCCAGGCCATCCTGTCGCGCAATCCGGGCGGCAAGATCGTGCATGACCCGCGCCTGACCTGGAACACCGTGGAGATGGTCGAGGCGGCCGGCGGCGTGCCGGTGCTGTGCAAGAGCGGCCATGCGTTCATCAAGGAAAAGATGCGCGCCGAGAACGCCGTGTATGGCGGCGAGATGAGCGCGCATCATTACTTCCGCGAATTCGCCTATGCCGACTCGGGGATGATCCCGTGGCTGCTGATCGCCGCCCTGGTGTCCCGCAGCGGCCAGTCGCTGGCCGAACTGGTGGAGGACCGCATGGCCCGTTTCCCGTGCAGCGGCGAGATCAACTTCAAGGTCAGCGATGCCAAGGCCGCCGTGGCACGGGTGATGGCGCACTTCGCCGACCAGTCGCCGGCGCTGGACCATACCGACGGCATCAGTGCCGATTTCGGCGCCTGGCGTTTCAACCTGCGCAGCTCCAACACCGAGCCGCTGCTGCGCCTGAACGTGGAAACCCGCGGGGACGCCGCGCTGCTGGCGCAGCGCACCCGCGAGATCTCCGAACTGCTCTCTGCCTGAGGACACCCATGAGTTCGATCCTGCCCGTCATCCTGTCCGGTGGTTCCGGCACGCGCCTGTGGCCGCTGTCGCGCGAGGCCTATCCCAAGCAGTTCCTGCCGCTGACCGGCGAGCGCACCATGCTACAGGCCACCTGGCTGCGCGTGGCCGACGTCGCCGCGCATCCGCCGATCGTGGTGGCCAACGAATCACACCGCTTCGTCGCGGCCGAACAGTTGCAGCAGGCCGGCACCGCGCCGTCGGCGATCCTGCTCGAGCCGATTGGCCGCAACACCGCACCGGCCATCGCCGCCGCCGCGCTGGAAGCCCGTCGCAACGGCGATGACCCGTTGTTGCTGGTGCTGCCGTCCGATCACCTGATCAACGACATCACCCGTTTCCACCAGGCCATCGCCCAGGCCGCGACCATCGCCGAGCAGGGCAAGCTGGTCACCTTCGGCATCCAGCCCACCGCGCCGGAAACCGGCTATGGCTACATCAAGGCCGTGGCCGGTGATGGCCCGCGCGCGATCGAGCGTTTCGTCGAGAAGCCCGACCTGGCCACCGCCGAAACCTATGTCGCCTCCGGTGAGTACTACTGGAACAGCGGCATGTTCCTGTTCCGCGCCTCGCGTTACCTGGAGGAACTGGAACGCCTGCAGCCGCAGATCCTGACCGCGTGCCGCACCGCATGGGAAAAGGCACGCCGCGATACCGACTTCATCCGCCTGGACGCCGACGCCTTCAAGGCCAGCCCGTCCGACTCCATCGACTACGCGGTCATGGAAAAGACCGGCGATGCCGCCGTGGTGCCGCTGGATGCCGGCTGGAGCGACGTTGGTTCGTGGACCGCGCTGCGTGATGTCTCCGAGCAGGACGCCGACGGCAATGCGCATCGTGGCGACGTCATCGCCATCGACTGCCGAAACACCTTCGCCTATGGCGACCGGTTGATCGCGATGGTCGGGCTGGAGGACGTCATCGTGGTGGAGACCAATGACGCGGTGCTGGTCGGCAAATCCGACCGCATGCAGGAGGTCAAGGACGTGGTTGCCCAGCTCAAGGCCGATGGCCGCAGCGAGGCCACCTGGCACCGCAAGGTCTACCGCCCGTGGGGCGCCTACGACTCCATCGACCATGGCGAGCGTTTCCAGGTCAAGCGCATCACCGTCAAGCCCGGCGGTACGCTGAGCCTGCAGATGCACCACCATCGCGCCGAGCACTGGATCGTGGTCAGTGGCACTGCCGAGGTCACTCGTGGCGATGAGGTGCTGCTGCTCACCGAGAACCAGAGCACCTACATCCCGCTCGGCGTCACCCACCGCCTGCGCAACCCCGGCAAGCTGCCGCTGGAACTGATCGAAGTGCAGTCGGGCAGCTACTTGGGCGAAGACGACATCGTGCGTTTCGAGGACACCTACGGCCGCGCCTGAGCACGGCGTGGCGATGGCATGAAAAACCCCGGGATTCCCGGGGTTTTTCTTCTCACGTCATTGCCCGGAACGCAGCTCGGCAATCACCTTCCGCAGGCCGTCCTGCCAGGGCGGCAGCACGATATCGAAGTCGTGCTGCAGCTTGTGGTTGTCCAGCACCGACCACGACGGTCGCTTGGCCGGCGTCGGATACTCCGCGCTGGAAATCGCCTCGACCGCCGGCACCTTGGCCATCAGCCCGGCAGTCACCGCTTCGGCGAAGATCGCCTCCGCGAAACCGTGCCAACTGGTCTGCCCCGAAGCCGTCAGATGCCAGGTACCGGACAGCCCCCCCGGATGCTGCAGCGCCTTCACCGTAACCTCGGCGATCAAGGCCGCGCTGGTCGGCGTACCGATCTGGTCAGCCACCACGCGCAGCGCATCGCGCTCGGCGCCAACCCGCAGCATCGTGCGCAGGAAATTGCCACCGTGCGAGGCGTACACCCACGCCGTACGGAAGATCAGGTGCCGGCCACCGGCCGCACGCACCGCGGCTTCGCCATCGCGCTTGCTGGTGCCGTAGACACCCAGCGGCGCGGTCGGCTCGTCCTCACGGTACGGCGCCGTGCCCTGGCCATCGAACACATAGTCGGTAGAGTAATGCACCATCGGTACGCCGTGCGCTGCGCACCACCGGGCGATCACGCCCGGGGCCTGCGCGTTGGCGGCAAACGCGGCCTCCGGCTCCTGCTCGGCGCGGTCCACGGCGGTGTAGGCCGCCGCGTTGATCACTACGTCCGGACGGACGCGATCAAGCAAGGTCGTCAGGTGCTCCGGCTGGGTGAAGTCGGCCGTTTCGCAGTCGCGCCCATCGGGCAACCGGCCGCTGCGCGTGGTCGCCACGACCTCGTCCACGTCGTGCAACGCGCGCAGCAGTTCCTGGCCAACCTGGCCATTGCCACCGAACACCAGCACGGTCATGCGACGTAAACCGGAAGACGGTCTTCGGGGATGTCCTTCAGGAACGGCGCGGCCTCGTCCTTGCCGGACAGGGTCGGGTCGCTGATCGGCCAATCCACGGCGATGTCGGCGTCGTTCCAGCGCACGCCGGCGTCGAACTCCTTCAGGTACACCTCCGTGCACAGATAGCTGAATACCGCACGCTCGGACAACACGGCGAAGCCGTGTGCAAAACCTTCCGGGATCCAGAACTGGCGCTTGTTTTCCGCACTCAACACGACGGCTTCCCACTGACCGAAGGTGGGCGAACCACGGCGGATGTCCACCGCCACGTCGTAGACCTCCCCTTCCAGCACGCTGACCAGCTTGCCCTGCGGGCGCGGCCACTGGTAATGCAGCCCGCGCAGCACGCCCTTGCTCGAGGAAGAGACGTTGCTCTGCACGAACCGGTCCGGCAGGCCTGCGGCCTTGAAGCGCTCCGCATTCCAGGTCTCGAAGAAGAAGCCACGCTCGTCGCCAAACACCGCCGGCTCGATGACCACGCAGCCCGGCAACTTGGTTTCAATCACTTTCACGGAACAATTCCTCGTTCAACCAGCTTCTGCAGATACTGCCCATAACCGTTCTTTGCCAACGGCGCTGCCAGCGCCTCCAGCTGTTCACGGTTGATCCACCCCTGCCCGTATGCGATCTCCTCCGGGCAACAGACCTGCAGCCCCTGCCGGGTCTGGATGGTCTCGATGAAATTCGATGCTTCCAGCAGGGATTGGTGCGTACCGGTATCCAGCCATGCGTAGCCACGGCCCAGCGGCTCCAACTGCAACGTGCCTTCATCCAGATAACGCTGGTTGAGATCGGTGATCTCCAGCTCGCCGCGCGGTGAGGGCTTCAGCTGCGATGCGTAGTCACTTGCATTGCCGTCGTAGAAATACAGCCCTGTTACCGCATAATTCGAACGAGGATTCTCCGGCTTTTCCACCAGACCGACGACCTTTCCGCTCTTGTCGAATTCCGCCACGCCATAACGCTCCGGATCATTGACCCAATAGCCGAAAACGGTCGCACCCATGTCACGGGCACCCGCGCGCTTTAATACTTCGCGCAGACCAGTGCCATGGAAGATGTTGTCCCCCAAAACCAGGCAGCTCGGCTTTCCGGCGACGAACTCACGCCCGATCAGATAAGCCTGCGCCAAGCCATCAGGGCTCGGCTGGACGGCATATTGGATGTTCATGCCCCATTGCGAGCCATCACCCAGCAGATGCTGGAAGAGCGCCTGCTCGTGGGGCGTATTGATGATCAGCACATCGCGAATGCCCGCCATCATCAAGACGCTCAGCGGGTAGTAGATCATCGGCTTGTCATAGACAGGCAGCAACTGCTTGCTGACGCCCTTGGTGATCGGATAAAGGCGGGTACCGGAGCCACCGGCGAGGATGATGCCCTTGCGTTGCGTCATTTCTGTAATCCTTGTCGAAGCATCACGTCATTGCCGACCTGAATCCCGGACGGCGCCTGATCGATCACGCCACGGTTCCAATGCGCTGCAGGCGATAGCTGCCATCGAGCACGCTCTGGACCCACTCCTGGTTTTCCAGATACCAATCAACCGTGAATGCAATGCCCTGCTCGAATGTGTACTTCGGTTCCCAGCCCAACTCACGCTCCAGCTTGGACGCATCAATGGCATAGCGCCTGTCGTGACCCGGACGATCGGCCACGTAGGTGATCTGGCTGCTGCGCGACTGACCATCCGCGCGAGGTCGACGCTGATCCAGCAACGCGCAGATGGCCTGCACCACCTCGATGTTCTGCCGCTCGGAATTGCCCCCCACGTTGTAGGTTTCGCCCACCTTGCCCTTCGCCAACACTGTTCTGATCGCCTCGCAGTGGTCGGTCACGAACAACCAATCCCGTACTTGCCTGCCATCGCCATAAACCGGCAGCGGCTCCCCGGCCAACGCCTTGGCGATCACCAGCGGGATCAGCTTTTCCGGAAAATGGTAAGGGCCGTAGTTGTTGGAGCAGTTGGTGGTCAGCACCGGCAGGCCATAAGTGTGGTGAAACGCGCGCACCAGGTGGTCCGACGCGGCTTTCGATGCTGAGTAAGGCGAGTTCGGCGCGTAGGGGGTGGTTTCGCTGAACTTGCCGGTTTCCCCCAAGGTGCCATAGACCTCGTCGGTGGAGACATGCAGGAAACGAAACACCTGCGCTGCGCTGTCAGGCAACGCCTTCCAGTAGTCACGCACCGCTTCAAGCAGGCCGAGCGTGCCCACCACATTGGTCTGGATGAATGCACCTGGCCCATCGATTGAACGATCCACATGGCTTTCAGCCGCGAAGTTCAGCACCGCTTCCGGTTCGTACTCGGCAAGCAAGCGGGCAACCAGTGCTTGGTCACCGATATCCCCCTGGACGAACACATGGTCTGGATTTCCCTCAAGCTTCGCCAGCGTCTTCAGGTTGCCCGCATAGGTGAGTGCGTCCAGATTGATGACACGCACACCCTTGGCAACGGCCTCCAGAACAAAGTTGCCGCCGATAAAGCCGGCGCCGCCGGTCACAAGCCATGTGGTCACTCGATGGTTCTCCTGATATTCGGCCGCCAAGACCAGCGGGCCAATCGCACAAGGATATAACGAGCCCTCTTCCACAGCCTGCACGATTGCCAACAACACGCGCCAAGCACCCAATTGTCCGGACATAAAATGATGGACCGCAGTGCTCCATACGCATTCGCATGGAGCATGCTTCCCAGCTAGAATCGGGAAAAACCTTAACTCCCGGCCCGGCCGGCCCCCTCAGCAACCGAAGGACTCCGCAGCACATGAAAATCCTCGTCGCGTACAAGCGCGTGGTGGACTACAACGTCCGCATTCAGGTCAAGCCGGACGGCTCCGGCGTGGTGACCGATGGCGTCAAGCTGTCGCCGAACCCGTTCGACGAAATCGCCCTGGAAGAGGCCCTGCGCCTGCGCGACAAGGGGATCGCCACCGAGGTCGTGGTCGCTACCATCGCCCCGGCCGACGCTCAGGCGCACCTGCGCAATGGCTTGGCCATGGGCGCCAACCGCGCCATCCACGTGGTTACCGACCAGGCCATCCAGCCGCTGACCGCCGCCCGCACCCTGCTCAAGCTGGTGGAGAAGGAACAGCCGGACCTGGTGATCCTCGGCAAGCAGGCCATCGACGACGACGCCAACCAGACCGGCCAGATGCTGGCTACGCTGTGGGCGCGCCCGCAGGCCACCTTCGCCTCCAAGGTCGAGATCGCCGACGGCAAGGCCACGGTCACGCGTGAAGTCGACGCCGGCCTGGAGACGCTGGAAGTCGACCTGCCGGCGGTGATCACCACCGACCTGCGCCTGAACGAGCCGCGCTTCATCAAGCTGCCGGACATCATGAAGGCCAAGGCCAAGCCGCTGGAAACCCTGCAGCTGGCCGACCTGGGCGTTGAAGCCGCCGACACGTTCAAGACCACCCACTACGCCGCGCCGGCAAAGCGCAGCAAGGGCGTGATGGTGAAGGACGCCGCCGAACTGGTGGCTGCACTCAAGCAGAAGGGGTTGCTGTAATGGCCAAGATTCTCGTTATCGCTGAGCACCTGGACGGCAAGCTCAACAGCGCCGTCGCCAAGACCGTTTCGGCCGCTGCCGCCGTCGGTGGCGACATCGACGTGCTGGTGCTGGCCGCCGACCCGGCCGGCATCGCCGCCGAAGCCGCGCAGATCGCCGGCGTCAGCAAGGTGCTCACCCTGGCCAACCCGGCCAACGCCCATGCCCTGGCCCAGGTGCAGGCACCGCAGATCGCCAAGGCCGCCGCCGGCTACAGCCACGTGTTCGGCGCCTCGACCACCACCGGCAAGGACCTGGTCCCGGCCGTGGCCGCGCTGCTCGGCGTCAACCAGGTTTCCGACCTGATGAGCGTGGAAGGCCCGCACACCTTCAAGCGCCCGATCTACGCCGGCAACGCCATCATCACCGTGGAAGTGCCGGCCGACCAGTTGGTCGTGGCGACCGTCCGCGCGGCTTCGTGGCCGGAAGCGGCCAAGGGCAACAGCGCCCCGGTCGAGGCCATCAACGTTGATACCGCCCTGCCCTCGCACACCCGCTTCATCGGCCTGGCCGCCGGCAAGAGCGACCGCCCGGACCTGCAGAGCGCCAAGCGCGTGGTTTCCGGCGGCCGTGGCGTCGGTTCGGAAGAGAACTTCAAGGTGATCTACCAGCTGGCCGACAAGCTCGGTGCCGCCGTCGGTGCCTCGCGCGCCGCGGTCGATGCCGGCTACGTGCCCAGCGACATGCAGGTCGGCCAGACCGGCAAGATCATCGCCCCGGAGCTGTACATCGCCGTGGGCATCTCCGGCGCGATCCAGCACCTGACCGGCATCAAGGACGCCGGCACCATCGTGGCCATCAACAAGGACGGCGACGCGCCGATCTTCGAAGTGGCCGATATCGGGCTGGTGGGGGACCTGTTTGCCCTGCTGCCGGAGCTGGAAGCAGCGCTGTAAGCGAGCGCCAGAAAGTCCAAGCTGAACCTGGGAAGCAGCCTCTTACGAGGCTGTTTTCTTTAGGGACACAGTGAAAACCATCCACTCCGGCGCCAGCGTAGAATGCGCGGAGCAAGCGGTTCTTTTTTCCGGCTTGGCTGGTCAGAACGTTATTTCAAGGAGTGGCAGGCAACATGACGCGTCGCAAGAAGGTAATGGTAGTCTTCGGCACCCGCCCCGAAGCCATCAAGATGGCTCCGTTGGTCACGGCGCTGAAGAAGCATCCCGAGCTGGAAACCATCGTCGCGGTCACGGCCCAGCATCGTCAGATGCTGGATCAGGTACTGGAGTTGTTCGAGATCAAACCCGACGAGGATCTCAACGTCATGCAACCCGGCCAGACCCTCTCTGAACTAACGTCACGCATCGTGCAGGGCATGCAACAGCTCATTGCAAAGCATGCGCCTGACATGGTCCTTGTTCATGGCGACACCACCACCACGTTCGCCACGTCCTTGGCTGCGTTCTACCAACGCACCGCGATTGGTCATATTGAAGCCGGCCTACGCACCGGCAATCTGTATTCACCATGGCCAGAGGAAGCAAATCGCAGATTGACTGGCGTACTGGCCTGCCTGCACTTCGCTCCAACGCAGAAGTCTGCCGACAACCTGCGCGCGGAAAATGTTGACCCAAGCAGTGTCCATATCACCGGCAACACGGTGATTGATGCGTTGCTGGCCGTGGTTGAGAAGATCGAAAGCAGCACTGCCTTGAAGCGCGAACTTTCTGCCCGTTTCCCGTTTCTCGATGACTCCAAGCGCCTGATCCTTGTAACTGGTCACCGCCGTGAGAACTTTGGCGACGGTTTTGAGCAGATATGCCAGGCACTCAAGGAAATCGCTGCCCGCGGCGATACGCAGGTGGTGTATCCCGTGCACCTCAACCCCAATGTCCAGGAACCCGTCAAGCGCATCCTTGGTGATCAGGCGGCAGTACACCTTATTGAGCCGCAGGAATACCTCCCGTTCGTCTACCTCATGAGCCGCTCGCACATCATCGTCACCGACTCCGGCGGCATCCAGGAAGAAGCCCCTTCATTGGGCAAACCTGTGCTCGTGATGCGCGATACGACCGAGCGCCCGGAGGCTGTCGATGCAGGCACGGTGAAGCTCGTCGGTACCAACGCAAGCCGGATCGTCGCCGAAGTCACCGAATTACTGGACAACCAGACCGCCTACCAAACGATGTCAAAGGCACACAATCCGTATGGTGACGGCCTTGCCTCCCATCATGTCGTCGAACTGATTGCCCGCGTCCTGAGCTGATACCGAAGACCCCTGCCGACTATCCGCTGTCCTCGACGCATTGTGTGACGCGAGCCTGCCAGCACGCCATCTTCCCATCTCCGTGGTGTTCAGCATGCTGGCAGACTCGGGCGACTTGCGACTGCGGCCTTTCCACAACTGCCGCCGTGCCCGGATCGTCTGAACATGGGGTTGGCACTGCCCTGTCCTGGCAGAAACGGAGAGAAGATGAATGCCCGCGCACCTGCGGGCAGTCCGTCACCACCGCATGACCGGCTTTGGGTCCTGGCCACGTGCAATAGATCGCTTCCCTCTTCATCTCCTGAGACGGTATCTGCCTGTTCAATCTGGGGGGCCAGTCGCGGTTGGCCAGTTGCCGGCCCATAAACCCTGCCGGCAAAGCCACGGCCATACCCCCTCGGATGCCGGATCCGTCCGCAAATTACCCCCACGCAAGCCAGTGGCCCGGTTCTCCCTGCCGGAAGGCCTGCATTCTTCTTGATATGTCATTAAATGCGGTTAACCTTTCACGCACCCACCGTTGGGCCATCGGCGCTGATCCGCCTCCTTCAGAACGTCCCTCACCATGCATATCCGCCTCCCTGAGGTTGCCCCCTTCCGCTATGCGCTTCCTCTCGCGGCATTCGTCCTAACGGTCATTGGATATTTCAGCCAGTCGATCTTTGACCCCATGCAGGTCAAACCTCTCAAACTGCTGTTCCATATAGCCCTGATCCTCAACGCCATCGCCGCCCTTGTCTGGCTGCTGAAGCGTCAGATCCCATTGACCATCTTTGTCAGCGTCGCGTGGCTGGCCGCCTTGGTCTACTTCGCCGGACTGGGACCGAGCGCCGCCGTGCTCCTGCTCGCGGCCAGCGCGGTGGGGCTTGGCACACTGCTAGTTCCTGCCAACAGGAGCAGCCTGGCAGTTGTAGCCCTGTGTGGACTTGCACTGATAACCACGGTGATCAGTTGGTCTCTGCCTTTCCGCATTCACCATCCCTGGGTCTATTTCCTCGCTGGCTCCATCATCGTCGCGTTGCGACTTCAGCCCATCATTGATGCGGCGGCAAAAGGAAATCAGGAGTTCCAGAGGATTCTCCGCACCTATCCCTGGGCGGCGTTCCTCGTCGTCAATGTAGTGGGAGCGTGCTCCACCCCGCTCTGGCTGCCCACCATGCAGTCGGACGATATTGCCTACCACCTCGCCCTGCCTACCCAGCTCCAGCTCCTGTCCTACTACCGCATGGACATCGACGGCTCGATCTGGGCGCTTTCGCCTTGGGCGACCGACATCGTACAGGCCATTCCCCAGGTCCTCACCGGCACGGAGAGCCGCGGCCCCGTCAATCTGGTATGGATGCTATGTCTCTATGGAGGCATGTGGAGGCTGGGGCGCCAGCTCGGCCTTGCTCCTTCGCTCAACCTGCTGACCATCGCCTTGCATGCCAGCCTGCCGATATCCAGCTCGATGTTGGCGGGCATGCAGACCGAACTGCCAAGCTCGGCGGTGTTCATCAATCTTCTGTGCCAGATCGGCGGACGTCGCGTACTGAACGCAAGGACCTTGTCCAGCATTGCCATACTTGCAGGCCTGCTGCTGGCAATAAAGCTGTCCAATGCCCTGCTTCTGGCACCGGCAGCCCTTTGGCTTGTTGCTCGCCATCACCGCCAGTTCCCGTATCGAGGTCTGCCAGCGGCAGTCCTGTTGGGTGCATTTGTCGCGCTCCCCAGCTTTACCTATGCGGCGATCGTGGCTGGCAATCCCTTCCTGCCATTCCTGAACGGATACTTCGAATCCCCGTACCTGCCGATCAAGAACTGGACAGACACGTCCTGGCAACGCGACATCAACCTGATGTTGCCATGGCTGCTTACATTCAAGACGTCGGATTATCTCAGCGCCACCAATGGAGCCACTGGCTTCATCTACATATTCTGTGCCGCCGGCTTGTTTCCCGGGCTCTACTTCCGCCGGACCCGTGCGGTCACACTGGTCGCAGTTGGCGCATTTGCTGCAGTCTTTTCCCAGATCCAATATGTCCGGTACACACAGCCTGCGACAGTTGCGCTGCTGATTGCCGCCGCGACGGGCCTTCAACTGCTTGTTCGTGGAAGCAAGCCGCTCGCCATCGGCATGACAGTGCTATGCGCCCTCAACGTGAGTGTCGTCGGAAGCGGCTACTGGCATCTTCGCCATGGGGCCCTGAGGATGTTCATCAAGGATGGCCCGGTGGCGACACTGGATCACTTTGCTCCCCAGAGATCCATCGCGGCAATGCTCGCCGCATCGGGGGAGTCGAACATGCAGGTCATCTTTCATAATGTCGACTCACAGGGAAATGCCGAACTTGTCATTCCCACTCTGACCACATCCTGGTACAACCCCGATGTCGCCGCGGAACGCAGCGATGCCGATGCCGACCCGACCGGCAATACCTGGGCAGCCTTGATGGCGAATCACGGCACCACTCACCTGGTGACGAATCGGAACCAGATCACCCCTGGGCTGAAGGCAGCGCTGGGCACCGTGGGTGACGGCATCATTTACAGGGCTGGCGTCTACGACGTCTGGCGCATCAACTCCAGAACCGCGCTTACCTATGAAACCATCCACAGCGGCGATGACTACATCAAGCTGCGCTATCCCTCGTCAGTTCATCCCGGACTCGTCGCGATTGATGCCCAGTTCTCCTGCTCCCTCCCCGGCGAACCCATCGTAATCAGCATATCCTCGCGCAGCACCATGGGTGGCAAGGACCGCAACCTCCTTTCCCGATGGGCTGTATGCGGCCCGGACATGATTGCCAAGGGAAACATGGAGACATCCCTCACTGACCAGAGTCAGGTCATCTTGTTTACGGCTGTGCCACGCAAGCCCATGCATTTTGAGCTGCAACATATTTCCACCCATCTCAGCGCCAATAGCCCTGGTGCCTCCACCGACCCAGCGACACAACTGGTGCAGCAGATCACACGGTCGATCGGCTTTGACGAATCCAAGTGAGTAAACCGATTATGCGCCCCCATATTCTTCCCACCCCGTCCGTCGCCGTAGTGATTCCATGCTTCCGCGTGGGGAAGCTGGTGCTCGATGTCATCGCCCGTATCCCTGAATCGGTAACGGCCATTTATGTCATAGATGACTGTTGCCCCGTCGCCACAGGGCAGTTGGTGCAGCAGAGCTGCGACAACCCCAAGGTCAAGGTTCACTTCCACGAACAGAACCAGGGTGTCGGCGGCGCAGTGATAACCGGCTATCGTGCCGCTCTGCAGGATGGCCACGATATCGTCGTGAAGATTGACGGTGACGGCCAGATGGATCCCATTCTGATCGACGGATTCATTGCTCCCATCATCGAAGGTCGGGCGGACTACACCAAAGGCAACAGATTCCACCGGCTGCGCAATGTTCGGCGCATGCCTCCCGTACGCCTGTTCGGCAACGCGGCGCTCTCCTTCATGACCAAGCTCTCCAGCGGCTATTGGCAGGTATTCGACCCAACCAACGGCTACACGGCATGCCATCGCCTCGCTTTGCGGGAGCTGGACTTCGACACACTGTCACGCCGATATTTTTTCGAGTCTGACATGCTCTTCCAGCTCAACCAGGCAAGAGCCGTTGTAATCGACGTCCCCATGGTTGCAAAGTACGAGGACGAACCAAGCAGCCTCAGGCCATCGCGCATCCTGCTCCCGTTCATGCGCGGGCATCTGCGCAATACCGTGAAGCGCCTCTTCGGCAGCTATTTCCTTCGGGGTTTTTCTGTCGCTTCGGCTGAGTTGATCGCTGCAGGCCTGTTGATAGCGTTCGGCAGCATCTATGGCAGCCATGCATGGATACGCTCGATACTCGACGATGTGCCTGCCACTGCCGGTAGCGTCATGCTGGCGGCCCTGCCATTGATCCTCGGGATGCAGCTGCTGCTTTCCTGGCTGCACTTCGACGTTTCTTCCGAACCCAAGACTCCGTTGCAGCGGATCATAGGCAACTACCCGAGGAACTGATCGGCCGGTGCCCAGCATCCCCTGGGCACCGCGACACCGTCGCAGGGCGCTGCATCAGCTCGTTCTGGCGCAGGAGCGAGGCTAGAAGGAAAGCTGCAAGGATCGCCGCTTGAATCGAACGCTGGCGAATATTCGCCAGCAGCCAAATCCGAATCAATACCTGTCAGAAGGTCAACTGCCTGCGCCCTTGGCCGAACACCCTCCCGGCCCCGATCCGGGGCATCGATTGGCAACCCGCATCAGGTCGGCCTATCGCACGGAATCGGACGATGGAGCCGCGGCGGTGGCAGGGGACTGTGCGCAGCCCCCTGCCAGCTCTGATCGCGTACAGCGCCCCGCTCCCAACCTTGCCAGCGGAGCCTTCGCTGCCATTGATGCTTACTTCGCGGTGATCGTCAGCTTGCCGAACGCCACCGGTGCTTCATCCTCACACTGATAGCTGACCCGATGCTCGCCTTCTGCATGGATGAACTGTGGTGCAGCGTATGAAGCCGAAGCGCTGCCGCTTGCGACGACGATATCCGCCCGCTCATCGTCCACGAACAATACCGGATCTCCACGAACGCGGCGCACCTTGAACCAGAGCGCGGAGTTGCCGCTGGGCTGCTTGTTCATCGGCTGCCCCTTGGATCCAACCTGCGGCCCCCATGCTTCCACATCAAACACACAACCGTAGTGATCGCGGTTGATCGTCATGCCGTGCTTGCCCACGTTGGGCGTATCCCACATCTGCAGGGCGTACTGATGGCCCCATACGAGATCATCGCGCAGTGCCCTGAGCTCGTTCCGACTATCCCGTCCTGCTTCACAGGACTTGTCATCGTCACGGGAACACCTTCTCCAGCCCTCATTACCCGGAACCAGCATGGACGCAAGAAAGTTCCGGGTCCGCATGTCCGGATGGAGGATTGCTTCGGCGTGAGGCAGCGATACCTGCCCGGCAGTCGCCATTTCCACAATCTTTGGCGCCAACTCGTACAGTGGCTGGGTCCCCATCGACTTGGGCCCGTTCTTTCCGTCGATCACAATGAGCGGCGTAAGGCTCAGACGAGCGTAGCCTTCGGGCAAGGTCGTCCCACCCTCGCGCAAACCCGCAATTTCATAAGGATCAGGGGAAGAATCCAGCACGGGAGCATGGTCGCCAAAGATGACGATCAACGCGTCCGGATCCATATCCCGCAGTGCGTCAACGTAATCGGCAAGCGCCTCGGTGCTGTAGGAAATGGCATTCGCATAGTTCCCCAACGCCACTGCAGCCGGCGTCACCTGTATCCGATCCGGGCGCTTGGTTCTGTCCCGCTCGTAGGGGTAGTGCGAGCTGAGGCTGACGACATAGGAAAGATGAGGACGATCCTTCTTGAGGAGATTCAGTCGCGCGAGCGACTGGAACAACAACGATCGATCATTCAGGAACATTCCATCCCGATCGTCCATTTCAAATGCCTGATCAGGAAGATACTGTTCAAAACCTACCTTTGCGTAGGCCGTATCGCGGTTCCAGAAGGTCTTCTTGTACGGATGGCTTGCCGTCGTCAGATAGCCATACTGGCGCAGGACGGCCGGCATGCACGGCAGATCATTGGTGATGCCCTCGGAAAAAACTACTCGCCCGGCACCGGTGGCGGGCAAACCACACAGTACTTCGAACTCGGCATTCGCGGTTGCACCACCAAAAACCGGGCTCAGCACACCTGAACGCCCGCCAGCATTCCACCAGTCACGAATACGCCCATCCCATGGATCCGAGCTCATTTTGAAGCCATCCAGGGCAGTCACGTCCCAAAAGCTCTCCACAAGAATCAAATGGATGTTCCGCGCATGAGTCGGCATGGAGGATCCGCGCGCTTTGGTCGCCGCCAAGGCATGGGCCACCTTTGATCTGCTTGGAATCCTGTCATTGCGCATGTATCTGACCGCGTCGCTGGCCAGGTACAGGAACCCCCCGCGCTGCTTCAGCACGTCAACACGACTGACCCCGCTTTCGCTGCTGAGTATCTCGTCACCATTTACCAGCCAGACCGCACCCAGAATGGTAGCCACCAGCAAGGGCGGCAGGAGAAGCCACTTCAGGCGATTTTTCCCCGGCCACAGCCCCCAGAGCGCCAGGCCGAGCAGTACCACGATGCCGGCAACCGCTCCGGCAAGCCGCGCGCCCTCAAGCACGCCGAGCAAAGCCACCGCGGGCTTCAAGTCCGCAAGGCCCAGCGGCATACCGAGCATGATGCTCTTGACGCCATTGCCGGTGATGAAGAATGCGGCAAGAGCGAAGCCCAATGCCACTGTCGCAACCGTTCTCCGTGTCACCCAGTGCACAACAGCCATTACTGCAAACAGGAGCAGGGAGTCCCAGAACACCGCCAAGGGTGCGTAGCTGAACCCCACGATCAATCTGGCAGCGCATACCGCCAGCAGAACCATCAGTATCGATACAACAAGGGAAGCAGCCAGCTGCTTCCAGAGAGTCGTCCTCTCAAAATTCATCCACTTGCTCAACGCACTTCCCCCCCGAAGTAGTTCGTCGCCTTCATCGCGGCGAACGCCGGTAATCATGAGGAACCCAAGGGCCCCATTTGGCTTCATACAAAGCCCGATTTTTATCGAACAACGCCTGCTTCGCCTCAGCCTTCAGCTTGTTGAAACTGGCTGACAAGTGATGATGCACGAAGACGTCTTCAGCACATAGCCTGCTGAACCCCGCCTGCTCGAGGCGACGGCAATAGTCATCATCCTCAAAGAAGCCGACACCAAACTGCTCATCCAGCCCACCCACGCACTCATATGCCTGCCGGCTGAACATCACGCAGAAGAATGCACTGGTATGTATGGGAAATGACTGGCCGGCATGCCTGCGCGTGTACTCGCCGGCAAGTCTCAACATCTCATCCATCGATTCATAACTGATTTCGATACGAGCCTCATTGCCGATGTTGTTGGTAACCGGACCGACCAGACCCGCTTCCGGGTGGCGATGAAGTTGATTGCGCAGGGTACGCAGCCAGCCAGGCGTTACATAGGTATCGTTGTTGAGGACGACAAGATAGTCACCCTTTGCCACACGGAGCCCAACATTGTTGCCTGCGGAGAAGCCAAGATTGGCTTCATTGGGCAGGAACACCCGCCGGGGATCGTGCTTCACCCATTCCGCGAGAAACTCTCGGCTACCATCGGACGAGGCATTGTCCACCACGATGATCTCGAGGTTCCGGTAATCCGTATAGGACTCCAGGCTATGCAGGCATTGCTTGGTGTAATCGAGATTGTTGTAGGTAAGCACGATGATGCTGATCAACGGCTCAGCCAGGGAATCCAGCGCCTCATCCAGCGCTGCTGCACGGTGCAGCCAGGTCTGCCGTGAACCGAACTCCCTGCGAGGGGACTCCAGTGAAACATCCCCAACCGGCTCAGCCAAAGCCAGCTTGACCTGGTGCAGGAAACCCTCGTGGTCCCCGGCCAGCCGCACAAGCCCTTCAAACTGGCTCAACTCCGGCAGGTCAACCGATACGACCGGCTTGCCTGCGCTCAGGTATTCATAGACCTTGACGGGATTCGTGGCCAGCGTCAGTGGAATCACCTTGAATGGCAACAGGCATACATCAAAGCCGTACAGCCAGTAAGGTAGTTCGGCATAGGCGACTTCACCCACGAAACGGATGTTCTTCACATCGGAGACCGCCTCTGCGACGCCCGCCGTGTCACGCCCAACCATCAGCACGAGTGCGTCGGGATTGTCGCGCGCAACCTTGCGCAACAGATCCACATCAAACCATTCAGCGATGGCACCGTAGTAGCCGATCACACGGCGATGCTCCACGTCGGCAAACACCTTGGCCGGTCGGGACGAGAAGTGCTCGTACTCGGCCGCGTTGCGCACCATCGCAATACTGCGCGCCGAGGGGCTCAGCTCATCATGGAGCCACTGCGAGGTGACGATCAGCAAATCCGCTGTTCGGATCAGTTGATTCTCGCCGGACAGGATCTCGTCGGCATTGTCCTCGAATCCCCCATGGTGATCCATGCAGTCATAGACCAGCCTGCTGTTCGGAAGACATTGTGCCGGCTCCAACCAGTAGGGATGCTGGACAAAGGAAATGCAGCTCTCCGAACGGGTCCAGCCCAACAACGCGGCCAGACTGGAGCGGATCGCGTCCACGTCCGCCACCTTGGGCATTGCATGGTAGATCTGCGGCGAACCAGCCAGGTTCAAGTTGACCTGGAATAGCCTGCCCGACTCACCAAGAGGCTCAACTTTGAAGCCTGCAGCCGAACTATCGGCAAAGTTGTTGGATATGTAAAAGACGCGATGTCCCTTGGCTGCCAGCGCTGCAGCCAAGTGCTGAGGCCGCTGGATCCGGAAATTCCAATCGATCACGGCCCACACGAAAACGTCTGCAAGCGTGCCATCCGCCTTGGCCAGCTTCGGCAGACGGGAATAATCGACCTGCGCAGCGGGATCGACCACAGCCGCCTTGGCCGATGGTGACAGCAATTGCTTCAACCGCGCCTTGTCATTGGGGTCTACCCTGCCGGTACGGACTGTCCGGGCGCTGAAACGTGCCGCAGACTGCACCGGACGGGGCAATCGCTTGAACAGATGCCTGAGCTCATCAGCCGGATGAGACAACAGCCGACGCAGTACGCGGACTGGCCTTGTCACCCGCCAGGAGTTGCTTGCGTAAACCCCCTTCAGCTCCCGGTCCATCGATGCCATGCGCAATCGCGCGCGATGGTATGTCTCCGTCGGATCCTCATTTCCGCCTTCTGCTTCCGACCAGTACTCCGGCTCTGGCCCCACGTGCGCCACCACCTCCTCGCCCAGGCGTAGTGTCAACTTCAAGGCATGGTCAGCGTCAAAACGTTGCTCTTCAGCCATGCGACGCTGCGCCTCGGCTTCCACGCGTTGCGCTTCGGCTTCCAAGCGTTGTGCTTCGGCTTCCACGCGTTGTACTTCGGCGGCCGCCCGCTGGGTCCGTGCCTCCTTGCGCAGAGCGGACTCCTGTTCCACAAGCACAGCCTGGCGATGGACCAGCTGCCGTACCTCGTCAAGGACACGCCTGTTTTCCTTTGCAGCGTATTGCAGCGATTCCAGCAAGTGCGTACCTGCCAGTAGCGGCGCAATCACCTGCAGGGCATTCTCGAGCACGGCGGCATCCCGCCCATCCCGCGACACCAGATCCCCACGCCATGCTGGGCTGGCATTGGCCAGCGCCGTCTCCCGCACCAAGCGCCATCTATCCAGATCAACCCGAACCCCATCCAGAACGGTCAGTTGCTCCTTGTCAGCAGGCACACCTCCCCGAAGCCTCCCCAAGGCACC
Source organism: Stenotrophomonas sp. Steno-C18 (assembly GCF_056393195.1). Classification (NCBI taxonomy): domain Bacteria; kingdom Pseudomonadati; phylum Pseudomonadota; class Gammaproteobacteria; order Lysobacterales; family Lysobacteraceae; genus Stenotrophomonas; species Stenotrophomonas sp. Steno-C18. The sequence continues at coordinate 393,712 of NZ_JBWJOX010000003.1, forward strand.
ACCCAACTCCATGGCCAATTGCGCCACCGCGTCGGCCTGGCCGATCAGAGTACTGGCTGGCTCCTGCTGCAGCGTCAGGTCCTCCAGGTAAAGCCCTTGCTCTTTCAACCACGCAGGATCCGCCCATACCAGCAGAATCTGCTCACCGGGCCAGAAACAGGGTTGGTCACCACGCGTATCAACGGCACTGGCGTGGACAAGGACCTTGCCGTCGATCACCTGCGGGATGTTCTCCGGCATGAAGGAGGCATGATGCTCCTCAATACGAAGCCGTTCACGGTAGGGAAGCATGAGCACGACACAGTGACGCGCTCGCGCGGCAATGGAATCAAGAACCTTCCATGGCTCATGGAAGTGCTCCAGGGTATTCGAGCTGAAAAGTACGTCATACCTGCGCGTTGACGGCGACTGCCCCCCCTCAAGCCAGTCCTCACTGACAAAGCGCTGTCCAGGGAAGCGAAGCGCCGCATCTGCAATCGCCACCTGCGAGAAATCCACGCCTGTGAAATCCACGCCAGGCAGGCCCTGGGCGAGCTCATTGGTTCCGTCGCCCAATGCACAACCCCAATCGCACCAGGCCAGACGCTCGCGCTTGCTTGCCTGGACAAGCCATGCCGGCAGCACTTTCAGTGCCAGTGCACCGAAATAGCGGGATTGATCACGCCCGCCCAGCGTTTCCCAGTCCTCCCCAAACCGGTCATCCCAGTAGCCTTCCGAGTTGATGGCCTTGTCAGACACTGGATGCTCCCTTGTATACCTGCGTGATCTTCGGCTGATAGATACCGAAATGACGAAATTGACTGATGACGGAAAAAAAGCGAACGCCTTCGATGTATTCGTAATACTCCACAACAGCCCCTGCACGTCTTTCGACGGCAGCGACCAGGAAGTACTTGCCTTCCACCAGACCATTCACGAACTCGAATCCTATTTCCACCACCTGGCCGGCACGCCAATCGCTCGGCGGGGTCTTACCGGTGTCCGCCGTACTGGAAACGATGATGTCATGCCCGCGCAGATCCTTGATCGAGAACGCCACACAGAAGGTATCCGGGGTGTAATCGTCAGGAAGTGCAACCGCGAGTGTCACGGTGCAGGTCTCACCCCACCCCAGCATTTCGACGTCGGCACCGGTTCCCCCGGACAATGCCACTGCGCGGATCAGGCCGATCTGCTGCCCCCAATGTGCCAGGGGTTTGCCCTTGCCCATACTCGTGTCCGGAAGTGGGCTGACTGGCTCGTCCATCGGCAATTCCGCCTGCACATCAGGATGATCCTCCTCCGGTGCCTGAAGTGCCTCCGGGTCATCAGCGAAGATCGATTCCATGTAACGGGAACTGACCTGCAATACCGGCCCGATATCCTTCAGCGACCCACGCTCGAGCCACAGAGCGCGCTGGCACAGCGTGCGTACCGCAGCGACGTCATGGCTGACAAAGAGAACCGACGCGCCATCATCCTGGATCCGACGGATGCGCTTCATGCAGCGCGCCTGGAAGCGCGCATCACCGACCGCCAACGCTTCGTCCACCACCAGCACATCCGCATCAACGGAGGTGGCTACAGAAAAGGCGAGGCGCACGAACATGCCACTGGAGTAGGTCTTGGTCGGCTCGTCAATGTAGGCGCCGATATCGGCGAATGCGCAGATATCATCAAAGCGCGCCTCGATGGCTGCCTGGTCAAGCCCGAGAAGCCTGCCATTGAGGAAAACGTTCTCACGTCCAGTGAACTCGGGATTGAATCCCGCGCCAAGCTCCAGCAGCGCGGCAATGCGACCGGCAACCTGCACCTGCCCTTCAGTGGGAGTCAGCGTGCCGCACAGCATCTGGAGCATGGTGCTCTTGCCGGAACCATTGCGACCCATGACGCCAAGCGCCTCGCCACGCGGCACCTCAAAACTCACATGACGCAGCGCCCACACTTCCCGGCTGTGCTCCTTCGGCGCAAGCCCCAGCCCTTTCCTCAAGGGATCGGAGATCAGTTGCACCAACCGATCCACGGGCTTGGCAAACATGTCGTAGCGTTTGCCCAGCCCGTTTACGCGAATGATCGGCTCAGATGACATCTGCAAACCCCTTGCGGACATACTGAAACACCGCAAGCCCGCAGAACATGAGCAACAGCCCCACAGCAAACTGCCACAGCAGCAGGCTGTAGTTGGGCCAGACGCCAAAGATCAGGGTATCCCGCACCCCATCCATCACGCCGGTGATCGGGTTGAGTGTGACCACCTTGCGAAAAGAAGCCGGGACTGCGGTTATGGGATAGAACACCGGTGATAGAAAAAGCAGCATCGTCGTTGCAAGCGGCATGATCTGGCTCAGATCACGAAGATACACACCCAGTGCCGAAAAGAACCAGGTCAATCCCAGTGTGGCAAAAATCAGCGGTGCCACCACCAACGGAAATGCAACCGCTGTCACCGGGATGCTTCCCTTGAGCACAAGCATGGCCACCAGAAGAACCAGCAGACTGACCAGCATGTGGAACAACGCAGCCAGTGCGGCCGACAGCGGCAGGACTTCCAGAGGGAACACGACCTTCTTCACGAACTGCACATTCACCGTGATGAGTGCCGGCGCCTTGTTCAGGCACTCGGAGAAGAAGCCATACACGACCAACCCCGAGAACAGGATGAGAGCAAACTCCGAGGTCAGTGGCGTCTCACCAGCGGTTGTCGACCACCGGGAACGGAAAATCACGCCAAAAACGAAGGTGTAAACACCGAGCATCAGGACTGGATAGAAAAACGACCACGCCAACCCGATCACGGACCCTTTGTAGCGCGCAAATACCTCGCGCTTGGCCATTTCCCAGGCCAGGCTGAAACGTGCTGTCATCCTGCTCCCATCCTGCATCCGAGCGCCCCTGCTCAACCCAGCGCCCGTTCCAGATCCGCCCGCAGATCCACGACATCCTCCACGCCCACGCTCAACCGCACCAGCGCGTCGCTGATGCCGAGCTGCTCGCGACGAGCGACGGGGATGGATGCATGCGTCATCACCGCCGGGTGGTTGACCAGGCTTTCCACGCCGCCGAGCGATTCGGCCAGGGTGAACAGTTCGGTCCTCTCGCAGAAACGCTTGGCGGCTGCGAAGCCCCCCTTGAGCACGATCGAGACGATGCCGCCGAAGCCGTTCATCTGGGTTGCCGCCAGCGCGTGCTGCGGGTGCGAGGGCAGGCCCGGGTAGATCACCTTCTCGATGGCCGGATGGGTTTCCAGCCACTTGGCCAGTTCCAGCGCATTGGCGCAATGTGCCTTCATGCGCAGCGGCAGAGTCTTCAGGCCGCGCAGCGCGAGGAAGCTGTCGAACGGGCCCTGCACGCCACCGACGGAGTTCTGCAGGAACGCCATCTGCTCGGCCAGCTCGGCGTTGTCGCCGACCACGACCATGCCACCGACCATGTCGGAGTGGCCATTGAGGTACTTGGTGGCCGAATGCAGCACCAGGTCCGCCCCAAGTTCCAGTGGACGCTGCAGCATCGGCGAGGCGAAGGTGTTGTCCACCACCACGACCAATCCATGGCGCTTGGCGATGGCGGCCACCGCGGCGATGTCCACGATCTTCAGCATCGGGTTGGTGGGCGTCTCGATCCACACCATCTTCGTCTTCGGCGTGATCGCCGCTTCGAAGGCCGACAGGTCGGTCAGGTCGACGAAGCTGAAGTCCAGCCCGGCGGTGCGGCGACGCACCCGCTCGAACAGGCGGAAGCTGCCGCCGTAGATGTCGTCCATCGCCACCACGTGACTGCCAGCGTCCAGCAGCTCGATGACAGTGGAACTGGCAGCCATGCCCGAAGCAAAGGCGAAGCCACGCGAACCACCTTCCAGCGACGCCACGCAGCGCTCGTAGGCGAAGCGGGTCGGATTATGGGTGCGCGAGTACTCAAAACCCTGATGTTCGCCCGGGCTGGACTGCGCGTAGGTCGAGGTCGCGTAGATCGGCGGCATGACGGCGCCGGTGCTGGGATCGGGCGATTGCCCGCCGTGAATGGCCAAGGTGGCAAGCGACAAGCTGCGCTCGCCCTCCTGGCTGCGTGAGTGCTGATCCGTCATAAGTACTTCCAGCGAAAGGGGCGGAATTCTATCAGTCTGGCCTGAACCTGCCGTGGTGCCCTCCCCCTGGTGGGCACCACGCCAGAATCACTGAACCCTGCGACGCAGGTAGTTCAGCAGGTCGATACGGGTAATCAGGCCCAGGAAGGCGTCACCATCGGTGACGATGGCCACCTGGCCACGGTCGAACACCGGCAGCAGCGCCTCGATCGGCGACTTGACGTCCAGCCGGTCCAGCTTGCTCACCATCGCCACCGACACCGGGTCGCGGAAGCGGGCTTCGTCACCGTATACGTGCAGCAGCACGTCGCTTTCATCGATGATGCCGACCAGCTGGCTGCCTTCCATCACCGGCAGCTGCGACACGTCGTACAGCTTCATGCGCTGGTAGGCGGTGGTCAGCAGGTCGTTCGGGCCGACCACGACGGTGTCGCGCTGGCTGTAGGGGCGCAGGATCAGGTCACGCAGGTCGCCGTACTGCGGGCGCTCCAGGAAGCCGTTGTCCAGCATCCAGTAGTCGTTGTACATCTTGGACAGGTACTTGTTGCCGGTGTCCGGCACCAGTACCAGCACCTTCTTCGGCGTGGTCTGCTCGCGGCAGTACTTCAGCGCGGCGGCCAGCAGGGTGCCGGTCGAGGAGCCCCCCAGGATGCCTTCCTTGCCCAGCAGTTCACGCGCGGTATGGAAGCTCTCCGCATCGCTGATCGCATAGGCCTTCCTGACCCGGCTGAAGTCGGAGATGTCCGGCAGGAAGTCCTCGCCGATGCCTTCGACCAGCCAACTGCCGGACTTTTCGTTCAGGGTGCCGTCGTTGATGTATTCGGCCAGGATCGACCCGACCGGGTCGGCCAGCACCAGTTCGGTGTTCGGCGAAAGCTTTGCGAAGGCGCGCGAGAGGCCGGTCATGGTGCCGGAGCTGCCGCAACCGAACACGATCGCGTCCAGGTCACCGCCCATCTGTTCGATGATTTCCGGGCCGGTGCCGAACTCGTGGGCGGCCGGGTTGTCCGGGTTGCCGAACTGGTTGATGAAATAGGCGCCCGGGGTCTGCTCGGCCACGGTCTTGGCCAGGTCCTGGTAGTACTCCGGGTGGCCCTTGGCGACGTCCGAACGGGTCAGCACCACGTCGGCACCCATCGCCTTGAGGTTGAAGATCTTCTCCCGGCTCATCTTGTCCGGGACCACCAGGATCAGCTTGTAGCCCTTCTGCTGGGCCACCAGTGCCAGGCCCAGGCCGGTATTGCCGGCGGTGCCTTCCACCAGCGTCGCGCCGGGCTTGAGGTCGCCGCGCTTCTCGGCGGCCTCGATCATCGACAGGCCGATGCGGTCCTTGATCGATCCACCCGGGTTCGAACTCTCCAGCTTCAGGTACAGCTCGCACACGCCGGCATCCAGGCGCTGGGCCTTGATGATGGGCGTGTTGCCGATGAGTTCGAGGACGGAGGAGTGGATTGCCATGTGTCGGATTCGGATCACGCCGTCAAGCGGCTGGACCCTCGATTATCCGATGGATATGCCAGAAAGTCAGGCAAACCGTCCGAAATGCTGCAGGTACATGAATGCGCATGGACCGCTGGCGCGGACAATGACGGCCGACGAGGAGGCCGCCATCGCCCGCGACATGACGGTCAAACGCGGGGGAGCGTCAGTTGGGTCGGTTCTCGTACATCCTCAGGAGTCGTTGCTTTGCCAGCAGCTTCTCCCGCTTCATCTGCCCCAGTGTGCCATCGCTGATGGGTAGCACTCCCAGTTCCGCATCCATGCACTTCTTGTTCAGCTTCTTGTGCTGTTGGTAGAGCTGCTTGAACTCGGGGTTGGCCTTCATCAAGGCTTCGATTTCACTCTGCGGCTGCCCTTCAAACATGACTTACCTCCTCATGCAGAAACAAGAACGCCCCGGCCTTGACGGCACGGGGCGTTGCAGGATGGAGCGCCGGGCCCGCATGCGACGGAACCACCCGGGATCATCCGGTCGACCGACCGGAAGCCTTCGGAACCTGGTTCGCGCCTGGATTGCACCGGCTCGGCCCTCCGCTGTCCGGGTGGCGGAAGTACCACCCGGACAATTGACCCTACGCCTGCAAAAAGGTTCCGGCAAGGGCTCAATCCATGCAGTGGCTGAATCAGCGATTTGACGCACATTCAGCCGGAGGCAGACAACAAAAACCTAACAATCTCAGCCAGTTAGGTTTATCAAGGCGCAACAATGACCTCGGCCGAGCGCGCCCGCGTGGAGGCGGCCTTCCTGCCGGTGACCTGGATGCGGTTGGCGGCCACCCCAGCGGCGACCAGGGCGTCCTTCAGCGCCTGCGCGCGGCGCTGGCCGACCCCGTTGGCGCTGTCGTAGGCCTCGATGGTCACCCGCCCCTTCTTGCCGATGTTCAGGTACTCGGCCAATGCCTTGGCCTGGTTGCCCGCGCCTGCCGACAGCGCAGCCTGGCCGGCGGCGAAAGCGTCGCCGGCGAAGGTGAACACCTCACCGCGGTTGTCGAACTTCGAGCCCGGCAGGCGCTGCCCGGACACCAGCTCGGCTTCCTCGCGGGCCAGCTTGGCCGCGTTCTGCTGGGCCGCGCTCAGGCGCTGCTGCTGGCGGCCGGCGACGCTGGTCAGCGCGGTTTCGGCGTCCTGGCGGGCCAGGGTCTCCGCTTCGGCCGCCTGGCGCAGGCGTTCGGCCTCCTCGGCCTGGATCTGGGTCTGCACGCGCAACCGCTCGGCCTCCTGCCGGGCACGCAGCGCATCGCGGCGGCTGGCCTCGATCAGCAGCTCGCTGCGGGTGCGTTCGAGCTCCTCGATCTCACGGCGGGCCAACGCGGTACGCGCGGCCGCCTCGGCGATCGCCACCCGGCGTTCGGCCAGGTAACGGGCATTGTCCAGGTCCTTGCGCTTGGCCTTGGCCAGCGCGCCGATGGCCTGCTGGGCCTGCAGCTTCTCGTAGGCGGCGACCTCGGCGGTACGCATGTCCGCCTGCAACGCCACCAGCCGCTGGTTCAGCCCGGCCACGGCCGGATCCTCGGCGGCCACGGCCGCCATCGGCAGGGCCAGTAGCCCGACCACCACCAGATTCCTCAGTGCCATCACCGGCCCTCCCCCGTTGCCAGTTGCCGTTGCAGTTGCTCGACCTCGGCCTTGCGCTGGGCCAGCTGGGCCTGCGCGACCGATTCCTCGCTCTGCACCCGGGCCAGGTCGGCGTCGGCGGCGGCACGCTGGGCCAGCACCGGGGCCTGCTTGCGCTCGCGGCGATCCAGCGCGGCGCGCTGGGCCTGTTCCAGTTGCTGGCGGGCCATGGCCATGGTGTCGGGGGCGTACTGGTCGGCGTCGGCGCGGTCAGCGCGTTCCACCGCCTGCTGCGCGGCCATCAGGTCGGCCGAGGCCGGGTCCTGCGCCAACGCGGCACCGCAGAACAGCGCGGTTGCGCAGGCCGTCACATACAGGATTCGTCTTAAGTGTGCGAAGCTAGCTTTCATTGGGGAGCCGTTGCCGGAGTGACTGAGCGCGGCCATTGTGGTCAAGCCTATGGCGTGCTTGCAACGGCACGCTGCCGTTTGTTGGGGAACTATTGCGCATGGATATCGGCTACTTCCTGAAGCTGATGACCGAAAAGAACGCTTCGGACATGTTTTTGACGACCGGGGCGCCGGTCTACATCAAGATCGAGGGCAAGCTGTATCCGCTGGGGAGCACCGGCCTGCCGCCCGGGATGGTCAAGAAGATCGCCTATTCGCTGATGGACGAGGGCCAGGTCCCCCAGTTCGAGCGCGACCTGGAGCTCAACATGGCCATCGCCCTGGCCGATGCCGGGCGTTTCCGCGTCAACGTGTTCAAGCAGCGCGGCGAGGTCGGCATGGTGATCCGCGCGATCAAGAGCCGCATCCCCAGCATCGAGGAGCTCAACCTGCCGCAGGTGCTCAAGGACGTGATCATGACCCCGCGCGGGCTGGTGCTGGTGGTCGGCTCGACCGGTTCGGGCAAGTCGACCTCGCTGGCCTCGATGATCGACCACCGCAACAGCACCTCCACCGGGCACATCCTCACCATCGAGGACCCGATCGAGTTCCTGCACAAGCACAAGCAGTCCATCGTCAACCAGCGTGAAGTGGGCCTGGACACCCATGCCTTCCACAACGCGCTGAAGAACGCGATGCGCGAGGCGCCGGACGTGATCCTGATCGGCGAGATCCTCGACGCCGAAACCATGGAGGCCGCCATCGCCTTCGCCGAGACCGGCCACCTGTGCCTGGCCACGCTGCACTCCAACAACGCCGACCAGACCATCGAGCGCATCCTCAACTTCTTCCCGGAAAGCGCGCACAAGAACGTGCTGATGAACCTGTCGCTGAACCTGCGCGCGGTGATCTCCCAGCGCCTGGTCAAGGGCAAGGACGGCCGTCGCCGGCCGGCCACCGAAGTGCTGATCAACACGCCGATGATCCGCGACCTGCTGCGGCGCGGCGAGGTGCACGCGATCAAGCAGGCCATGGAAGAGTCGCTGGAGGAAGGCATGCAGAGCTTCGACCAGTGCCTGTTCCGGATGGTCAAGGACGGCATCATCGAGCAGGAGGAAGCGCTGCGCGCGGCCGACTCGCGCGATGGCCTGGCCCTGAAGTTCCGCCTGTCCGAGGGCGCCAGCGGCGAGCACGACCCGTACGCGGACTTCAACATGGGCGCGCCGGCGACGATCAGCCACGGCTTCTGAACGTTGGGATGGCTGCCTGGCAAAAGCCCCGCCAAAGCGGGGCTTTTGTTTTGCGGCAGCAACGAGCTTGCCCGCGGGGCCAGTGGACCCCACTCCTGCACCTCGGGCGGTTCTGTGGCTTCGCGGCCGAGGCCGCTCCTGCCAGGCCGCCAGCCCTCAGATGGCGTCGGGCTGGTTTTCCGGGCGGGCGACATCGAAGGCCGGCAGCGCCAGGCAGGCTTCCTCGATGCGGCACAGGGTCGGGTACGGGGCCAGGTCCAAGTGGAAGCGGCGGGCGTTGTACAGCTGCGGGATCAGGCAGCAATCGGCCAGGCCCGGCTCGGCACCATGGCAGAACCGGCCGGTGTCGAACGAACCCACCAGCATCGTCTCCAACGCCCCCAGGCCGGTACGCATCCAGTGCAGCGTCCATTCGTCGCGCTCGGGTTGCGGCACGTTCCACTCGCGGTCGAAGAACTGCATCACCCGCAGGTTGTTGAGCGGGTGGATGTCGCAGGCCACCTGCTGGGCAAGGGCACGCACGCGGGCGCGACCACCGGCATCGGCCGGCAACAGCGCCGGCTGCGGATGCACTTCGTCCAGGTACTCCAGGATGGCCATCGACTGGGTCAGCACGCGCTCGCCGTCACGCAGCGTCGGCACCAGTTCCTGCGGGTTGAGCGCGGCATAGTCCGGGGCATGCTGCTGCCCGCCGTCGCGCACCAGGTGCACGGGAATCAGCTCGTAGGCCAGCGCCTTGAGGTTCAGGCCGATGCGCACGCGATAGGCGGCGCTCGAGCGCCAGTAACTGTAGAGCTTCAGCCCCGCTTCCATGTCTGTTCCCCCTGTCGCTTGCACACAACATAACCGTTGCGGGTGAGGGACACCTTCACCCGCAATTCGATAACGGCGGCGATGCCGCCGGATTCAGGGCAGCGGCGCGTGTTCGATGCGCTGTTCGATCGCACCGAAAATGCTGTTGCCGTCACGGTCCAGCATTTCAATGTGGACCACGTCACCAAAACTCATGAACGGCGTGGACGGCTTGCCGTCACGCAGTGCCTCGACGGTGCGCTGTTCGGCGAAGCAGGAGGCGCCCAGCGAGGTGTCCTCGTTGGCGATGGTGCCCGAGCCGACGATGGCACCGGCCGACAGCGGACGGGTCTTGGCGGCATGCGCCACCAGCTGGGCGAAGTTGAACTGCATGTCCACGCCGGCTTCCGGCGCACCGAACCACTTGCCGTTGATGTGGGTGACCAGCGGCAGATGCACCTTGCTGTCCTGCCAGGCCGCACCGAGCTCGTCCGGGGTCACGAACACCGGGCTCAGCGCCGAGCGCGGCTTGGACTGCAGGAAGCCGAAGCCCTTGGCCAGCTCGGCCGGGATCAGGTTGCGCAGGCTGACGTCGTTGACCAGGCCCACCAGCTGGATGTGGCCGGCGGCCTGGGCCGGGGTCACCGCCATCGGCACGTCGTCGGTGATCACCACGATCTCGGCTTCCAGGTCGATGCCGTAGTCCTCGCTGACCACCTTGACCGCGTCGCGCGGGCCGTAGAAGCCGGCGCTGGTGGCCTGGTACATCAGCGGGTCGGTGTAGAACGACTCGGGCACCTCGGCGCCGCGCGCCTTGCGCACCCGCGCCACGTGCGGCAGGTAGGCACTGCCATCGACGAACTCATAGGCGCGCGGCAGCGGCGCGGCCAGCGCCTGCATGTCCAGGTCGAACGCGCCATCCACGTCGCCGGCATTGAGCTGCTCGGACAGGGCGTTCAGGCGCGGGGCGACGTTGGACCAGTCCTCCAGCGCCAGCTGCAGGGTGGCGGCAATGCCGGTGGCCCGCACGGCGCGGGTCAGGTCACGCGAAACCACGATCAGGGTGCCGTCGCGGCCGCCTTCCTTCAGGGAACCAAGCTTCATGGGAACGTCCAGTCTGCGGAATAAACAAGTTTCAATTGTAATGAATATGCCAGCGGCGACCAGCGCACGGGAATGCTGAACAGGCAGTTTTGTGCCGCCGGCGACAATCCCCTAGACTATCGCGGTCTGCCAGCGGCCGTCCGTTTCCCTTGAGGGACCGCCGGCGGTGCAGGATCCCCGGCCCCGCCGGATCCGCCCGCCCGCCCCTACTCCGACGCCTTTCGTCACGCATTCCGGCCTGCGCACCGCGCTGGTCGCGCCAATTTTCTCGCAGCGCGGTTTACGGGAACGCTCCGAGTCAGCCGATCGAATCGATCGGCACCGCCATTCCATTCGGTCTGGCGCGATTTCCATCTGGAGTTCCCAATGTCGTTTGAAAACCTGGGCCTTGCGCCCTTCCTGCTGCGCGCGCTCGCCGAGCAGGGCTACGAAAACCCGACCCCGATCCAGGAGCAGGCGATCCCGCTGGCACTGGACGGGCATGACCTGCTGGCTGGCGCACAGACCGGTACCGGCAAGACCGCCGCGTTCGGCCTGCCGCTGCTGCAGCACCTGGGCACCGCGCCGCAGAGCGTGGGCAACGGCCCGCGCAAGCCGCGCGCACTGATCCTGGCGCCGACCCGCGAGCTGGCCACCCAGGTGCATGACAGCCTGCGTGGCTACAGCAAGTACCTGCGCATCCCCAGCGCCTGCATCTACGGCGGCGTCGGCATGGGCAACCAGCTGGACGTGCTGCGCCGTGGCGTGGACCTGCTGGTGGCCTGCCCGGGCCGCCTGATCGACCACCTGGAGCGTCGCAGCGTTGACCTATCGGGCATCGAGATCCTGGTGCTGGACGAAGCCGACCGCATGCTCGACATGGGCTTCTTGCCTTCGATCAAGCGCATCCTGGCCAAGCTGCCGCGCCAGAACCGCCAGACCCTGCTGTTCTCGGCCACGTTCGAGGAGAGCATCAAGCAGCTGGCGCTGGAGTTCATGCACAACCCCAAGCAGATCCAGGTGACGCCGCAGAACACCGTGGCCGAGACCATCACCCACCGCGTGCACCCGGTCGACGGCGGCCGCAAGCGCGAGCTGCTGTTGCACCTGCTGGCGCAGGATTCGCGCGTGCAGACGCTGGTGTTCGGCCGTACCAAGCACGGCTGCGACAAGCTGGCCACGTTCCTGGAGAAGTCCGGCATCAAGACCGCCGCCATCCACGGCAACAAGAGCCAGGGCCAGCGCCTGCGTGCGCTGGGTGACTTCAAGGCCGGCCGCGTGACCGTGCTGGTGGCCACCGACATCGCCGCGCGCGGCATCGACATCAACGAGCTGCCCAAGGTCATCAACTACGACCTGCCGATGGTGCCGGAAGACTACGTGCACCGTATCGGCCGCACCGGTCGCAACGGCTCCACCGGCGAGGCGATCTCGCTGGTGGCGCAGGACGAGGCCAAGCTGCTGCGCCAGATCGTGCGCCTGCTCGACCGCGACATGGACATCCGCGACGTGCCGGGCTTCGAGCCGCAGACCCCGATCCGCTGGGGCATCAGTGCACCGGGCAAGGCCGAAGTGCCGGGCGGCCACAAGACCCCGCGCCGTGGCAACGGTGGCCATGGCCAGCGTCGCTCCAACGGCGACGCCCCGCGCGGCGGCCGTGGCGGCCAGGCCAAGCCGGGCGCCCCGCGCGCCGCGGGCAACGGCCAGCGCAATGGCGGCAACGGCCAGCAGCGCCGTGACGGCCACCCGGGTGGCGGCCAGCGTCGTGGCGGCGGTCGTGGCCAGGGCGGTGGGCAGAGCCGTACCAGCGCCTGATCTGCAGTAGCGGATCCGAGCTAAAAAAAAGCCGGCGCATTGCGTCGGCTTTTTTGTTGGTTGGGTTTTGGGGTGATGAAGGCTGCTGGCTGCTGCCGGCCCTCTCCCCAACCCCTCTCCCGCTGGCGGGAGAGGGGCTTTGGTTCTTCGCTAGTGCAGGCGGGAGAACGGCTTCAGGCCTTCTTCGTTACTCCCCGCGCTGGCGCGGCGGGGTGAGCTGGTTGGCCTGCAGCAGGGCGTTGAGCAGCAGGCGTTCGGTGCCATGCCAGTACTTGCGGTGCGCCGGGTCGTCGGCGAACACCACCACGTTGCCGCTGCCGGTCGGCACCACCTGCAGGTAGCTGGAGCCGGACACGCGCGCGCGGTTGGCATCGGAGAGGTACCCGTTCACCAGCGGCTCCGGATCGATGTTGACCACGTTGAGGAAAGCGTTCTTCACCGGCTCCAGCACCAGGCCACCTTCCTTGTTCACCCAGATCCTGCGCTGCTGCACGCCAAAGCCCAGCGGATGGGTCGGATCGATGTCGGCACTGAGGATGTTGCCGCTGACCCGGCCCAGCGCGAACACGTCACGCACGGTGCCGAAATCCAGCCGTTCGCCGTCGTCCTTGCCGGCGCCGGCACGCAGCCTGGCTTCCACCAGCCCCTTGTCGATGGCCCAGCGCGCGCCGCTGCCGTAGACCACCAGCGAGCCGCCCGCGCTGATCCAGCGCTTGAGCGCGGCGATGCCGGCCTCGCTGACCGTGGCATAGGTACCGCCGGACAGCACGATGGAGGTGTAGCGCGACAGGTCCACGCTGGCCAGCTGTACGGGGTCCAGCTTGGAGGACGGCAGCCCCAGAGCCTGGTCCAGTGCGAACCAGGCCGAACCGATCTCGGTGGGCGACACGCCCTCGCCCATCACCAGCGCGATGCTCGGCGCACGCAACACCCGCACGTTGTCGCTGCCCAGGTCGATGCCGCCGGCGCTACGACCGCTGGTCAGGGCATGCACGGTGACACCGGCGTCCTGTGCGCGCGCCAGCACCCTGGCCCGAAGGGCATCGGCATCAAGCGTCTGACCGGCGACCGGGATCACCACCGCGCCATGGCCGAAGGCCACCTCGCCCGATGCCGTGGCCGCGGTGAAGGGCTGGTGCGCGGTGCGCAACCGCACCCCGTCGCGCAGCAACCCACCGATCAGGCGATAGCTGCCGAAATCCCGTGCATCGGCAACGTAGGCAAAGCCGGCACGGCCGCCACTGATGCCACCCTGCGCCTGCGGAACGCCATCCACTACCGCACCGGCCGGCAAGGCACCGCGGCTGGCCGCGTAGCGCAGCCCATAGGCTGCGGCCACGGCGTAGGAGGTTCCGCTGTAGAACACGTCGCCCTTCACCGGCGGCGTGAACTCGAAGATCGCATGGGCCAGCCGGAACTGCGGCTGTCGCGCCGGCACCACGTAGGCCGAACCGACCTGGAAACGCTTGCCATCGACCTCGACATCGCGGGCCAGCGCGTGCACCTGGATGCGATGCTGGAGCAGCACGGCCAGCAAGCGGTGGGTGAGCGTGGGGTCGGCGGCATCACCGAACACCCAGTCCCGCACCGGGTAGGCCGCCGCCTGCGTCAAGGCGCTGCGGAAGAAATCCTTCTGCAAGGCGAGCAGACGCACCCGGTCCTCGACCGCCCCGCGCACACTGGCCAACCCGGTCGCGACCTGGTTGCGGATGGTGAAGTTGAAATGCAGCGGGCCGTTGACCGACTCCTGCACCAACCCGCGCGAGCTGGCCTGCTCCACGGTGACGCCGACGCCGCCGTGGAAGTCCGGATAGGTGGAGCCGTAGATCGGCGAGAAGTTGTCGAAGTTCTCGCCGGTGTAGTACAGCGAACCCAACGCATCGAGCGCCTGCGCATGGAAGCGCGCCAGCCAGTGGTTGGCCGCGTACGAGGACTTCGGCAGCAGCGGGCTTTCCATGCTCTTCGGCGAGGGCTCGAAGTAGTAGGTGCTGTCCTTGCCCATCTCGTGGAAGTCGATCTGGATGTTCGGGTACCAGCGATGGAACTGCGCGACCTTGGGCCAGCTGTCGGCCTGTGCCAGGGCCAGCCAGTCGCGGTTGAGGTCGGTGAAGTAGTGGTTGACGCGGCCACTGGGGAACGGTTCGACGTGCTCCTTGTCGGCCGGGTCGGCCGACGGCGGGCGCGACCCCCAGGCGTTGTGCCAGTTGGCGGCGCGGTCGCGCCCATCGGGGTTCTGCGCCGGATCGATCACCACCACCGCCTCGTCCAGCCAGCGCGCGGTTTCCGCGTCCTGGTTGGCGGCCAGATAGTACGCCGTGAGCAGGGCCGCTTCGGCGCTGGAGGTCTCGTTGCCATGCACGCTGTAGCCTAGCCAGACCACCGCTGGCGCGTCGGCGCCCGGGGCCGCTTGCGCCGGGTCCACCTGCGCCTGCCGCTGCGCCAGGATCTGCGCGCGGCGCGCATGGTTGCGCGGCGAAGTGATGGTCACCAGCAACAGCGGGCGATGTTCGTAGCTCTGGCCGATGACCTCGACGGTGACCCGGTCCGAAACACGCGCCAGTTCGTTGAAGTACGCCACCAGCTGATCGTGGCGGGTGTACTGGCTGCCGATGTCGTAACCGAGGAACTGCTGCGGCGAGGGCACCTTCGCATCGAACTGCTGCGCGGTTGGAAAGTAGTAGCTGGATTGGGCGAAGGCCGGTGTTGCGCTGACAGCTGCCGCGAGCAACAGGACAAGGACAAGGACAAGGACAAGGCGGAATGACATGGGCGACGGATTCCCCGGTTGTTTGGCACGGATCGCGAACGGTGCCGGCTGTTCACTTCCCCCACGCGTGGAAGAAGCTGCACCGCAGGGGCGGATGAGGGCGCCTCGGGCGTTGGGTTGTGGCGCCCGGGGGTGGATGGAGTCGAGCCACGCAGGGTACCCGTCCTGCCCTCACCCCAACCCCTCTCCCGCATGCGGGAGAGGGGCTTGAGTCAATGCGTCAGCCGCCCGCATGCGGGAAAGGCATGAGTCAACGCGTGACGCTCACTCCCCCGCACGCAGGAGAGGGGCTCACGGTCAGAAGCGGTAGTCGAAGCCCACCGTGTAGTAGCGGCCGCGCAGGTCGTACTGGCTGAAGTCGTACGGTGCGCGCACGCCCGGGAAGGTCGCATCATGGGGCGGCTGACGGTCACCGATGTTCTGCACCTTGGCGTAGACGGTGAGTTTGTCGATGCCGGTGTAGCCCAGGTACAGGTCGAACTGGCTGTAGCTGGCCACCTCCTTCTGCACCGCCTTGGCCGCGGCGCTGCCTTCCTGGTCATAGCCGCTGGTGTAGTACCAGGTCAGCGCGGTGCGCCAGTCGCCCAGCGCCCAGTCCAGCGTGGTGGTGGCCTTGGTATCGGGCAGGGACGGGCCGAGGTTGGAGCCGGCGTAGTCCACCAGCGGGCCGCCGGTGACCTGCGGGCGCTTGTAGTCGATGACATAGGTCAGCGCCGAGGACAGGCCGAACGTACCCAGGCGCGCGGTGGACCAGCCCTGGCGCAGTTCCACGTCGATGCCGGAGGTCTCCAGCTCGCTCAGGTTCTGGTAGCGGTTGTAGACGGCCAGCAGCTTGCCGCGCGCATCACGCAGCACGTTGGCCGGGTTGTTCTCGGCCACCAGCGTGGTGGTGTTGCCGCTGCCGATCAGGTTGTCCAGCTTGATGCGGTAGTAGTCCACGCTCAGGCTGGTGCGCTGCCACGGCGAGAGCACGATGCCGGCGTTGAAGCTGCGCGTGCGCTCCGGGTCCAGGTTGTTGTTGCCGACGGTGAAGAAGGTCGGATTCTGCCGCGAACCGGCCACGTCCGGATCGTGCGGATCGACCACCGAGCCGTAGGCGATGCTGGTGGAGGCCGAGTTCTCCGACAGCGACGGTGCGCGGAAACCGCGCGAGGCCGCGGCGCGGACCAGCAGCCAGTCCAGCGGCTGCCAGCGCAGCCCCAGCTTGGGCGAGAACGCATTGCCGAAGTCGCTGTAGTGGTCCGCGCGCGCGGCGGCCTGCAGCTCCAGCGTGCTGTGCAGCGGCACGTTCAGTTCGGCGTAGGCGGCGCTGACCTTGCGCTCGCCGTGCACCTCGGCAATGGCCGGACGCACCTGCAGGCCGGCATCGATCTGCCAGGGGTTGTCGGAGTCCAGCGTTTCCTGGCGCCATTCGGCGCCGGCGGCGAAGCCGATGGTGCCGGCCCAGGTCGAGCCCAGCGTGCCGGAGACCTTGGCATCCAGGCCCTTGAGCACCGAATCGGCCGGGCGCAGCGTGCTCAGGCCGATGGCCTTGAGCACGGCCGGGTCGGTCGCCGACGGGTTGAGCAGGTTGTAGCTGCCCGACGCGAGCGCGTCGTACAGCGCCCAGCGGTTGGCGAAGCCGCCGGAGACGGTTTCACGCTCCTTGCTCGCGGCCTGGAATGCTCCCACTTCCCAATCCCACTTCTCGCCGCTGCCACGCAGGCCAACCACGCCGCGATAGGCCTGCGAACGATTGGTCTTGAGGGTGCCACCGAGGTTGAAGAACGTGTACTCGATCGGCACGTCCACGCCGTACGGGTTGTACGGGTTGCCGGCGGGCAGGGTCGAACGCACCGGCTCGGCCAGCCCGGTGTCGGCGTTGAGCGCGAAGCGCCCGCTTTCCAGGGTGAAGAACGGGCTGGAGCCGAACCAGGACACGCCCTTGATGTCGCTGTAGATCACTTCCGCGAACGCATCGACCGAATCATTCAGGCGCAGCGTGCCGTTGACGTAGGCCTGCCAGCGCTTGGTCGACGGGATCAGCGTGGTGTATGGCGCCTGGTTGAACGCACAGGTATCGCCGGCCAGGCCGTCGATCGGTGCACTGGCGGTGAGCACCGTGCCTTCCGGGCAGTTGCCGCTGGCATCGAGCATCGGCACCGACTTGCCGTCGACCAGGTAGCGCGCGCCCTTGGCCGACCAGCCGTTCCAGCGGCCACCGGCCAGGTCGGTGTAGATGCCCGAGCGGGTCAGCGCACGCTGGTCCTGGTCCAGGCGGTCGCGGTTGTAGCCTTCCAGCGAGACCAGGATGTTGTAGCCATCCGTGTCCAGGTCGCCGATGCCACCGATGAACTTGACGTTCTGCTGGTCCAGGCCGCCGGCCTCGGAGGTGCCGCCGCTGACGCCCAGCTCGGCGCCTTCGAAGCCCTGCCGGGTGATGATGTTGACCACGCCGGCCACCGCATCGGAACCGTACACGGCCGAGGCGCCGTCCTTGAGCACTTCGATGCGCTCCACCGCCACCAGCGGCAACGCGTTGAGGTTGACGAAGGTGTCGGACAGGCCACCGGACGGGAAGCCATAGTTGGCCAGGCGGCGGCCGTTGAGCAGCACCAGCGTGTTCTTCTGCGACAGGCCACGCAGGCCGATGCCGGCCGAGCCCGAGGCCCAGCCGCTGTTGCTGGTTTCGTTGGCGGCGTTGCCGGTGTTGGCGGAGATGGAGCGCAGCAGGTCGGCGACGGTGGCCTTGCCGGATTCCTCCAGCTGCTGGCGTTCGATCACCTGCACCGGGTTGGCGGTCTCGGTGTCGCTGCGCTTGATGTTGGAGCCGGTGACTCGCACCGCCTCCAGCGTCTTGCTGTCGTTGGCGGCCTCGGCGAAGGCGTGGGGGGAGAGCGCCGCGGCGGCAGCCGCGACGGCGATGGCAAGCAGGGAACGATTGGGCATGAGCTCGGGGGGGAGGAAGCGGAAATTGCCCGGCAAGTAGGACATGCGCGGTAAATGTCCGGCCAATAACCTCCGCTCATCCACACATGACGAAAAGTTACATCTCTTCATCAAGATGGATGAATATATGAAAACCTGCGTCCGCGGCCCGCATCGGACCGGCCGGCACGTGGCCTGTCAGCGCCCTACAATTGCGCGCATGGATATTTTCAAGGTTTTCACCCTCGAAGCCGCACACCGGCTGCCCAACGTGCCGCCGGGCCACAAGTGCGCACGCCTGCACGGCCACTCGTTCCGCGTGGAACTGCGGGTCAGCGGCGAACCGGGCGCCGACACCGGCTGGATCATGGACTTCAGTGACCTGAAGGCCGCTTTCCAGCCGCTGTATGACCAGTTGGACCATCACTACCTCAACGACATCCCCGGCCTGGAGAACCCGACCAGCGAGCGCCTGGCCATGTGGATTTGGGAACGCTTGAAGCCTTCGCTGCCGCTGCTCAGTGAAGTGGTGGTGCATGAGACCTGCACCTCCGGCTGCAGCTATCGCGGCAGCTGAAGGGCGCCAGCCCTGCCGTAGGCGCGGCCTCGGCCGCGAAGCCAGTACAGGCACCGGCCCGCCCACTTGCATCGGCGGCGCATCACTGCCGACATCCGGCACCGCGCCAAGCGCTCCCCCCTCCCCTCCGCCTGCGGCGAAAGGGCAGGGAAATGGCGCGCAAAACTGAATGGGTCAGAAAAATCCGTCCCGCGGTGTTGCGCTGCGCAAAATCCGCGCTATGCTGCAACGCAACAAAGGCCTTCCGGAACGCCGTGATGTCCGCCCAGTTCAACGATTTCAGCAGCTACACCCAGCAGCTCGCCGCCGCGGCCAACCGCGCGAACCGGCTGACGCTGGAGAATGCCGAAAGCGTGTTCGGGGTGCAGCTGCGCACCCTGGAACGGAACACCAATGCCACCGCGGGCTTCTTCGGTGAGCTGGCCCAGGCCGGCGCCCAGGCCGACCTGCAGGCGTTGCTGCCCAAGGGCATGCAGTTGGCACGTGACAACTTCGAGCGCCTTGCCTCGGCCGGACAGGAAGTGATCGGCCTGAACCTGAAGACCAGCGAGGCGCTGGGTGCACTGGCCAGCCAGCCGTTCACCGCCACGCCCAAGGCCAGCGGCAAGACGCGCTGAACCTGCAACCGAATTTGCGCGGTCCCCTCCCCCGCGCAATCCCAGACCCGTCAGCATCCCCTCCCGCTGACGGGTCTTTTTTTGCCCGTCCGTTGCCGCCACCGGCCTGCCTTGCAGGAGGCAGTGACGCGCGGGCGGCGCGGCAATGCGCCTGCGGTGGCAAAATCACCGGTCCCGTCGCGGTTAGACTCTCACGATGTTCAGCACCAACACGCTTACCGGCAGCAAGCCGGAACAGTACGCCCAGCTGCTGGCCCAGGCCCGCGCCCTGGTACACGGCGAAACCGACCGGATCGCCAACGCGGCCAACCTGTCGGCGCTGGTCTACCACGCACTGCCGCAGTTGAACTGGGTGGGTTTCTACTTCTACGACGGCACCGAACTGGTGGTCGGGCCATTCCAGGGCCTGCCGGCCTGCGTGCGCATCCCGCTGCACAAGGGCGTGTGCGGCGCGGCGGCCAGCACCCGCCAGACCCAGCGCATCGAGGACGTGGATGCGTTCCCGGGCCATATCGCCTGCGACTCGGCCTCGCGTTCGGAACTGGTCGTGCCGCTGGTACGCGATGGCGAACTGGTCGGCGTGTTCGACATCGACAGCCCGGTGCTGGCGCGCTTCGATGGCGATGACCAGCTCGGGCTGGAAGCCATCGCGCAGGTTTTCGTCGAGGCGCTGCGGTGAGCACCACCAAGCTGCGCAACATCGGCCCGAAGAGCGCGGCCTGGTTGCGCCAGGTCGGCCTGCGCACCGAACAGGACATCGCCGCGGTCGGTGCGGTGGGCGCCTTCATGAAGGTGCGCCGGGCCGGCTTCAAGCCCAGCCTCAACCTGCTGTATTCGCTGGAGGGCGCGCTGGTGGGTTGCCACTGGCAGGAGGTACCCGAGGCACGCCGGCAACAACTGGTCTGCGAGTACGAAGCGGTGGCCGGCGAGCTGACCACGCTGCGCGCCGCGCAGGTGGCCGGCCCCGTGCACGAGACGCGCATGCAGCCGCAGGACGAGCCCGAGGAAACCGGCGAGATCCGCTTCGGCGAGGAGTGAGCCACGCTTGTGTGCAGGAGCGGCCAAGGCCGCTCCCGCGACACCGTGTGTTGTCAGGACACGCCTGCCGCTACCACCAGCACCACCAGCAGCATCGTTTCGGTGACCTCGACGCTGGCGCCCAGGCAATCGCCGGAAATGCCCCCCAGCCGGCGACGCCAGTACAACGCCACCAGCGGCACCAGCAGCAGGGCGACCAGCAACGGCCAGGCGACGATCGCGGTGATCACCGCCAGCAGCACCGCCCACAGCCACATCGAACGCAGGCTCAGCTGCCATGAAAACCGCTCGGCCATGCCGGCGCCATGCAGCGAGGGCAACCGCCGGCTCCACCACAAGGTGCCCCAGCGGGCCCAGACCGGCACCAGCACGATGCCGTACCACAGCGGGCTGACCGCCAGCTCGGTCAGCAGCACGAACTTGAGCAGCAGCTGCATCACCAGCGTGACCACGCCGAACACGCCCATGTGCGGGTCCTTGAGGACCTCGAGGAAACGCTGCGGATCGCGATGCGATGCGCCGAAGGCGTCGGCCACATCGCCCAACCCGTCCAGGTGCAGCGCGCCGGTCACCCACACCCAGACCAGCAGGGTCAGCACCCCGGCCAGCCACGGACGGTCGGCGAAGCCGTACAGCGGCAGCGCGAGCAGGACGCCGATGATCGCTCCCACCAACGGGTAGTACACCGCCGAACGGCTCAGGTCCTCCTGGCGGAAGTCCCGTACCTGCGGCGTCGGCAGCCGGGTCAGGAACTGGATGGCGAGGACCAGCCGGCGCATGCTCATGCCTGCCGCAACTCCAGCAGTTCGCCCCACAAGCGGCCATCGTCGCCGCGCTCCACGCGCAGGCGCACGCGGGTGCCATAGTCGATGCGCATCGCCCACAACACCGACAACGGCATGCCGCACACGCGCGATACCGCCAACCGCAGCACGCCGGCGTGGCTGACCACCAGCACCGGCTGGCCGTCACCGTCGTCCTCGTCCACCAGGCGATGCAGCTGCTCCTCCACGCGCGCCTGGAACTGCGGCCACGACTCGCCGTTGGGCGGCACCGTGTCGTGCGGTTCCTCGTAGAACGCGGCCAGCTGCTCGGCGGGCAGTTGGTCGAAGTGCAGGCCGTCCCAGTCACCGAAATCCAGTTCGGCCCAGTCCGGGTGGATCTCGCAGAACTGGTTGCTGCCGGCCACCAATGCATGCGCGGTGTCCAGCGCGCGTCGGCGCGGCGAGCTGATCACCCGGCTCCAGCCGATGCCGGCATGGCTGCGGTACAGCGCATCCATCGCGCCGTCGATCAAGGGCGGGTCGGTACGGCCGTCCAGGTGGCCGGAGCGGCCGGTGGAGGCATGTCGCATCAGGTCCAGGATCATGGCGTGCCCTCCCGATCGGCGACCGCCGCCTCGGCAAAGGTGGCCATTCCGTTGTGCAGCGCGCACGCCATGCGCACCAGCGGCAACGCAAGCGCCGCACCGGAGCCCTCGCCCAGCCGCAGGTCCAGCGACAGCAGCGGCTGTGCCTGCAGCGCGTCCAGCAGGTGCAGGTGGCCACGCTCGGCCGACTGGTGCGAGAACAGCAGCCACGGGCGCACGCCCGGATTGATGCGTACCGCGGCCAGCGCCGCCGCCGAAACGATGAAGCCATCCACCAGCACCGGCACCCTGCGCTGCGCGGCGCGGATCATCGCCGCGCTGATCGCGGCGATCTCCAGCCCACCCACGCGCTGCAGGGCTTCCATCCCGGGCGATGCCGCGGCGTTGATCGCCTCGCCGTGCAGGGACAGCGCGCGGGCGATGATGTTCTTCTTCTGCACCATGCGCACCGCGTCCAAGCCGGTGCCGGCACCGACCAGGTCTTCCAGCGGCAGCGGCCCCAGCGCGGCGGCCAGCGCACTGGCGGCGGTGGTGTTGCCGATGCCCATCTCGCCGAACACCAGCAGGTCGGCACCGTCGGCACAGGCCGCATCCACCGCACGGCGGCCGGCGTCGAACACCGCGTGCAGATCCGCCGCGGACATCGCCGCCCCGACGCTGAAGTCGTCCGTGCCCGGTCGGGGCTTGTCGCTGACCACGCCGGCGATCGGCTGCGTGGCGCGGCTGCCCACGTCCCACACGTGCAACGGCAGGCCCAGCTCACGCGCCAGCACCGCGATGGCGGCACCGCCGGCGGCGAAGTTGTGCAGCATCTGCACGGTGACTTCGGCCGGATAGGCCGAGACGCCCTGCGCGGCCACGCCGTGGTCACCGGCGAACACCAGCACCGGTACCCGCCGAGCCTGTGGCTGCGGCGTGCCCTGCAGCGCCGCCAGTTCGATGGCCAAGGCTTCCAGCCGGCCCAGCGCGCCTTCCGGCTTGGTCAGCTGCCGCTGGCGGGCGATGGCCTGCTGCCGGTGCTCCTGCGAAGGCAGCCCGCAGGCCTGCCCGAACCATGTTTCTGTCACGAGTGTTCCGATACTGCCAAGGCAATCGGGCATTTTAGCCGCCGCCACGGGATTGCGGACCGCCACGCCAGGGAACCTCAGGACACCGCGCATCAGGGCGTGATGTGCATTCACGGGCACCGTCAGGGCCAATGGCATAGAATGCGCGCACTTTCGGGTGACCCACCGGCCATGCTGGCGGGTTGAAACGGGAAGCCGGTGCCGCGCACGGCTGGATCTCCAGCCTGTCGCCATTCCGGCGCTGCCCCCGCAACGGTAAGCAGGACAAGGCCAGGCAACACCGCCACTGTGCAAGGCACGGGAAGGCGCCTGACCGGAAGCAGCCATGCTGCTTCGCCTGCGAGTCCGGAGACCGGCCCGAAAGCCGACTGGTTGCGATGCGGAGGGCATGGCGGCGGCTGCGGCGCCGTGTGCGCGCCTGCTTCCGTCCCTTCCCTCTCCTGGCAGCCCCACCCGTTTGTCTGCGCGGGAGCGCGCAGGCCCAGGAGCAAGCATGAAACTGCATTACCACACCCTCTCCCTCGCCGTGCTGATGGCGCTGCCGGCCGTTGCCGCCGCGCAGTCCAGGACCACCGACCTGGACGACGTCACCGTCACCGCCACCCGTACCCCGGTTGCCGTCGAGGCCAGCGTGATCCCGGTGCAGCTGATCGACCGCGACCAGATCGACCGCAGCCAGGCCAACTCGGTGCTGGAGCTGCTGCGCGGCCGCGCCGGTCTGGACTTCGCCAACCAGGGCGGCACCGGCAAGATCACCTCGCTGTTCCTGCGTGGCACCAACTCCAACCAGGTGCTGGTGTTGGTGGACGGCGTGCGCGTGGGCTCGGCCACCAGCGGCATGGCCGCACTGCAGGACCTGCCGGTGGACCAGATCGAGCGCGTTGAAATCGTGCGCGGCCCGCGTTCGAGCCTGTACGGCTCCGAGGCCATCGGCGGCGTGATCCAGATCTTCACCCGCACCGCCGGCCAGGGCCTGCAGCAGAACCTGTCCATCACCGCCGGCAGCAACAACCTGCGCCAGGCCAGCGCCGGCTTCAGCAACCGTGGCGAGCGCGGCTGGATCTCGGCCCAGGGCGGCTACCAGAAGACCGATGGCATCAATGCCTGCCGCGGCACCGCCGCTGGCTGGGGCGCTGGCTGCTTCGCCGATGAACCGGACCGCGACGGCTACCGCAACACCTCCATCAACGTGCGCGGCGGCTATGCGCTGACCGACACGCTGAGCCTGGAAGGCCACGTGCTCAACGCCGACAGCTTCAACGAATACGACGGCAGCATCTTCGGCGGCAACGAGGCCGACAACCGCCAGCAGGTCTACGGCGGCAAGCTGGCATGGGCCGCTTCCGATGCGTTCCAGCTGACCGCACAGGTCGGCCGCAACCGCGACCAGGCCGACAACTACTTCGCCGCCAACGGCAGCCGCACCTTCGCCAGCAACTTCGACACCCGTCGCGACACCGCCAGCGTGCAGGGCGACTTCCAGTTCGCCGAAGGCCAGCAGCTGACCGCCGGTGCCGATTGGCAGAACGACAAGGTCACCAGCTCCACCGCCTACGACATCGGGGACCGCGACAACCTCGGCGTGTTCGTCGAGTACCAGGGCCAGTTCGGCGCGCACTCGCTGCAGGCCAGCGTGCGCAATGACGACAACGAGCAGTTCGGCAACCACACCACCGGCAGCCTGGGTTACGGCTTCGCCTTCGGCAACGGCTTCCGCCTGACCGCCAGCGCCGGCACCGGCTTCAAGGCACCGACCTTCAATGACCTGTACTACCCGGGCTTCAGCAACCCGGACCTGAAGCCGGAAGAGTCCAAGAGCCTGAACATCGGCATCGCGCAGTACGCCGACAACTGGAACTGGACCTTGAACGCGTACGAAACCCGCGTGGACCAGCTGATCGGCTACGACAGCAGCTTCAACATCGTCAACGTCGCCGAGGCCCGCATCCGCGGCGCCGAGCTGACCGGCTACCTGTCGCTGGCCGGTTTCGACATCAACGCCCAGGCCAGCTTCACCGACCCGCGCGACCACACCTCCGGCGCGGCCACCTACGACAACCTGCTGGCCCGCCGCGCGCGCACCAGCGGTCGCCTGGACGTGGACAAGAGCTTCGGCCCGGTGCGCCTGGGCGTGACCGCGGCCGGCAGCGGCCACCGCTTCGACAACGCGGCCAACACGGTGCGTCTGGCCGGCTATGGCACCGTGGATGTGCGCGCTGAGTACGCCATCAACGATGCATGGAGTGTCCAGGCCAAGGCCGCCAACGTGTTCGACCGCGCGTACGAAACCGTTGCCTGGTACAACCAGCCGGGCCGCGAGTACCAGCTGACGCTGCGTTACCGCTCCAAGTAATTACCAGGTAACGAGCAATGAAGAATGCCCCGGTTCGCCGGGGCATTTTTTTGGGTGTTATGGAGCAGGGCCGTGCTCCGCGGAGGCGTTACCGGCAAAGTCCCCGCCGATCATTCGTCGCAAGGCACCACCAGCGGTACGCCACGGGTGGGATGTTCGATCACGTGCACCGCCTGCCCGTACACCTGCCCGATGATGTCGCGGGTCAGCACCACACGTGGTGTGCCATCAGCAGCGATGCGGCCTTCGCACAGCATCACGATGCGGTCGGCATAGGCCGAGGCCAGATTGAGGTCATGCAGCACCACCACCACGCAGCGCCCCTGCCGGGCCAGTTCACGGGCACTGTGCAACGTGCGCTCCTGATGGCGCAGATCCAGCGCGGCGGTGGGTTCATCCAGCAACAGCACCGGCGTGCACTGCGCCAACGCGCGTGCCAGCGAGGTACGCGCGGCCTCGCCACCGGACAACGTCTGCACGTCGCGGCCGGCCAAGGCACTCACCTCCACTTCGGCCATGGCCTGCGCGGTGATGCGTGCGTCCTGTTCGCGGTCAGGCGGATGCGGCAAGCGCCCCATCGCCACCACCTCGTGCACGCTGAAGGCGAATCGCACCGCGTGATCCTGCGCCATCACCGCACGCTGCAACGCCAGTTCGCGCACTGGCCAATCCGCCAGTGCACGCCCGGACAGCATCGCACTGCCCTGGTCTGGCACGGCATCACCGGCCAGCAACGCCAGCAAGGTTGATTTACCTGCGCCATTGGGACCCACCAGCGCGGTAAGCGTGCCGGCTTCCAGGCACAGGCTCACCCCGGACAGCACCCGGCGATTGCCCCGCATCACCCCGGCATTGCGCAGCTCCAGCAACGGCGTGCTCATGCCGCCCCCCGGCCACGCCTGTGCAGCACCAGCCACAGGAAGAACGGTGCACCCAGTGCCGCCGAGAACAGGCCCAGCGGGATTTCCGAAGGCGGATCGAGCGTGCGCGCGGCGGTATCGGCCACCACGATCAACAACGCGCCGGTCACGCCCGACAGCGGCAGCAACCAACGGTGTCCCGGGCCGGCGAGCATGCGCACCAGGTGCGGCACCACCAGGCCAACAAAGCCAATGCTGCCGGCGAATGCCACCGCCGCGCCCACCAGCAGCGCGCTGAACACCACCAGCAGCAGCCGCGTGCGTGGCACATCCAGACCGATATGGCGCGCCTGGCGCTCGCCCAGGGCCAGCATGTCCAACGGCGTCGCCAGGCGCCACAGCGCCAGCAGGCCGACCAGGAACACCGGTGCCACCGCTGCCACGTCGTTCCAGCGCGCGTGCGCCAGCGAGCCCATCTGCCAGAACACCAGCGACTGCAGTTCGCTCTCGCTGGCGATGTAGGTCAGGAAGCCAACCGCCGCCGAGCAGGCCGCACCGATGGCGATGCCAACCAGCAGCAATGTGGCAGTGCCCTCACCGCGCCCGGGCCGCGCCAACAGGTAGATCAACGTGGTGGCACCAGCGCCACCGAGAAAGGCTGCGAGGGGAATGAGCCAGGCGCCCAGCGTTCCGGCGCCAAGCACGATGGCGGCCACCGCACCCAGCGAGGCGCCCTGGCTGACGCCGACGATGCCCGGGTCGGCCAGCGGGTTGCCGAACAATCCCTGCAGGGCGACGCCGGCCATCGCCAACGACGCGCCCACCAGCGCTCCCAGCAGCGCGCGCGGGATGCGCAGCTGCCAGACCACGCCTATGTCGCGGGCACTGACCGTGTGCGGATCGGCCAGCCCGAACCGCGCGGCGATGGCCTGCAGGACGTCAGCAGGCGGCAGCTTCAGCGGGCCGACGGCGAAGGACAGCAGCACCGCGGCCAGCAGCACCGCCGCCAACAACACCAGCAACAGCGCACCGTTCGGTCGCCGCACCTGCCCGGCGATCATCCGCGCGCGAGTTCGGCCAGGGCGTGCGCCAGCGCGAGCGCGCCCGCGCCGGAGCCCACGCTGGTGGCCTTCAGCGCGATGTCCGGCATCACCCAGACGCGGTTGGCGGCGCCGGCCGGCGTATGCCGCAGGGTCGGATACGCCTTCCACAACCCGGCTTCACCGCCGAACAGGCGCAGGTCGTTGTCGGTCACCAGGATCACCTCCGGTGCTGCCGCCACCACGCCCTCGTTGCTGAGCTGCGAGTAATTGGCCACCCCGGCCTCCTCGCCGATGTTGATGCCGCCGGCCAGCGTGATGAGCTGGTTGGCCGCGCTGTCGGCGCCGGCGACGGTCGGCAATCCTCCCGCACCGCTGGCCGACAGCGCGATCACGCGCGGACGCCGTGGGTTGTGCGCAGCCATGGCCGCGGCCTGGTCCATCTGCGCCTGCACCTGCATGGCGAGTGCCTGCCCCTGCACGGGCAGCCCGACCGCCTCGGCCACCTTGCGCACCTTGTCCGGCGGCGGCTGCAGGTCATCGATCACCACCGCTGCATGCCCGGTGGCACGCAGGCGCTCGGCCAGCACGCCATGGCGGCGCAGGCTGTTGCCCAGGAACAGGCTGCCGTCCAGGCTGAGCACGCCTTCCACGCCGGTGGTGCGGTTGAACAGGAAATGCTTCTCGGCGGCCTTGCCGGCCGCGGTGGCCGAGCGCTCGGGCGCGGCGTAAAGGTTGTCCGCCAGGCCCAGCGCTTCGAGCACGGCGATCACGTCGTCGCCGCCGGCCACGATGCGGCCGACGTCGCGAACCTCCACCTCGGCACCGTCGTCGGAGCGTACCCGCGCCGGCAGCCGCGGCGTGGCCGCCGTGGCTTGCGGGACATCCTGGCCGGCCACGCGCTTCCAGCCCTGCGGCAAGCCAGCGGTGTCGGCGCCGCCGCCAGCGGTTGCCGAGGGCGTGGGTGATGCCGGCGTGGGCGATGCCGGCGTAGGCGATGGGGCACGGTTGCAACCCACTGCCAGCACCGCCAGCAGCAGGCCCAATCCCGTTGGCAGGATGGTGGAGTTCTTCATCAGGGGTTCCTCGTTGGTGGCGCTTGCGCGCGCGGTCCGTGCCACGGCAAGCCCTTTCATGGCAGGGCGGGAGATGCCGTCGCCGGCACCTCCCGCATGCCCGCACGACGTCGCGTGCCGGCGTGGCGGTTACTCCCGGGTCGGGATGAAGCGGGTGATGCGATCACCCTTGGCATCGTCCTCGCCACGCGACTTGTTGATCGCGAACATCGCCGTGCCCGGGCCCTTGCTGACGTGGTTCGGGTAGGTGCCACCATCGAGGTTGGCGACGATGTTGCCGGCCTCGTCCACCACCGTCACCGTGCCGGCACCGCGGTTGCTGACATACGCCAGGCGCGTGGCCGGGCTGTAGGACACGTTCAACGCACCGGCACCGACGTAGACATCGTGCTCGACCTTGCCGCTTTCCGGATCGACCACCAGCAGGTTGTCGCTGCCCTGCGCGACCACCAGCAGACGCTTGGCCAGCGGGTTCCAGGCCACGCCGATCGCGCTGCGCGCGTTGCCCAGCGCGATCACCTTCTCCACCTTGCCCGCGGCTCCGTCGATGATCGCCGCCTCGGCCGAGCCGAGGCTCGCGGTGTACACCTTGCCGGTGGCCGGATCGATGTCCAGGCTGGTCGGGGTGAAGCTCTCGCCGCGCTTGCCCGAAGCCAGGGTGATGTTGTCCAGCTGCTGCAACGTGCGCGTGTCGAACACGCTGATGAAATCCTCGCCGGTCGCCGAGACATAGGCACGATTGCGCTGCGGGTCGATGACCACGTCACGCGAATGCGACACCGCCCCCACCGGGAACTGCTTGACCAGCGCCAGGTCCGACTGGCGGTACACGGCGACCGTGTCCTGGCGGGTGTTGGTCACCCACACGTTGCCATGGGTGTCATCCACGCCGACCCCGTACACGGCGAACACCCCGCCTTCGCGCGCGGGCTGGCCCGGTTGCGCGGCCGGTGCCGGTGCCGCCTGCGGCGAGACGCGGGCCAGGACCTGCAGGGTTTCCGGGTCGACCTTGAGCAGTTCGGACTGCTTCACCGGTGGGCGGCCCACCGCGCTGGTCACGAACGCGGCCTTGCTCGCGGGGCTGTAGGCCACCTGGTACAGGCCCTGCACCAACCGGTTGCTGGCGGCCTGGATGCGCTCCTGGCCGGACAGTGGCACCTCCCGCGAAACCTTCAGCGCGAAGATCGACGCCGCGTCCGGGCTGCTGGCGCGCACCACGATGGGTTGCGCGCCGACGGCCGCATCGGCCGGGATGCGCAACGTTCCCCGGAACCGGCCTTCGCCATCGGCCACGTAGGGTTGCGCGTTGAGCACGCTGTCACCGCGTTGCAGGGTGACCTTCTGCCCCGGCGTGAAGCCGCTGCCCTCGATGCCGGTTTCACTGCCCGGCAGCACCACCGGCGCGGTCGCGCGGACGCTGCCCTTGAAGTCGACGTCGGGCTGGCCGAATACCTGTGCGCCGGCGGCGCCGGTCGCAAGCAGCAGGGCCAGGCCGAGCACGGCCGGGCGCGGGAAACGGGAAGGGATGACTGCCATGGCGCATTACCTCATCGATCGATGCACGCCCTTGGCGTGCGGGTGGGGTGATTGCCTGGGCCATAACGCGGCCTGGGTTGTCTGGCGGGCGGCGCATCGGCCGCCGTGTGCGAAGGTCGGCCGCGGTTGCGGCTCAGGGACGCGGCTCGCCGCTGCGGTCGCCGATGCCGGCCACCCGATGCAGGGTGCGCATCAACGAGGCGCGGAACATCGGCCCGTGGCTGAGCCCGTCGAACTCGATGTACTCGGTGTCCAGTCCCGGCACCTGCTGCAGTCGCGTGCCCAGCGCGGTGGCGGCCCCGGAGGGCGCGCCGGAGATGCGCTTGAGGTGGGCCTGCACCCGCGGATTGCCCATGTCGCGGTTGCTGAAGTCCGGCGTGCGCTCGCCGCCGCCGAGCATCAGCAGCACGCGTGCGTGATGGCCGGCATTGTTGGCGATGAACTGCCGTTCCGGTGCGCCGAGCATCGCGCCCTGCGTCCACCACAACGATGGACTGGCCGCGGCATAGGTCTGGAACGCCCCGGCGCGGGTGTACAGCGCGTGCAGCACGAACAGGCCACCGAGGGAATGCCCCCACAGCGTCTGCCGGCTGGCGTCCAGCGCGGCCCGGCGCGCCACTTCCGGCCGGACCTGGCGTTCCAGGACGTCCAGGAAGGCATTGGCGCCCCCGCCGGAGACGGTGCCATCCTCGCCTTCATCGGCGAACGGCGTGTAATCACGGGTGCGTGCCGGCGAGTCGATGCGCAACGGGTTGTCGTAGCCGACGAACACCAGCAGGCTCGGCGTGGTCCGCGCCAGTTCTTCCAGCACGCTGTCATCGAACTCGATCAATGCCGCATTGCCGTCCAGCATCCAGATCGCCGGGAAACCCGCGGCCGGCGCCTTGCCGGCCGGGATCCCCAGGTTCACCCGCCAGCGACGGCTGCCGTCGGCGCTGCTCACCACGAACCGCTCGAAGCGGTAGTGCGCAGAGCTGCGGTCGGCCACCGTCTCGCCGATCACCTGCGCGGGATTGCGCTGCTGTGCCGCCAGCGGCGGCGCTGCCAGCAGCGTCGTGGTTGCAATGATCGCCATGGCCATCACCGCCATGGCACGGCGCAGCGCGCCGTGCGTGCCCCTGTGCATCGCCACCGCCCTCAGAAGCCGACCGTCAGGTTGACCCAGTAGCTGCGGCCCGGCTCGTTGTAGGTGGCCGCGCCCGCACCGGTGGCGCTGGTGCTGGTGGTGCCTTCGCGGAACAGGCGCTTGTCGAACAGGTTGTTCACGCCGCCACCCACGCGCACCTTCGGGGTGATCCGGTACTGGCCGCCCAGGCTCCACAGGTCGTAGGCACCACGCGTGTCCGGCGGCAGCACCGCACCGGTGGTGCTGGACTGCGTGGCCGACTCCTGCTTGCCGTAGAAGGTGCCGGTCAGCATGAACGATAGCTGCGTGTTCACCTGCCAATCCAGGAACGTGTTGATGGTGTACTCGGGGATGATCGACAGCGGCTGGTCGGTGGTCTTGTCGACGTTCTCGATCATCCAGGTGACGTTGGTGTTCCACGACAGCACGTCGCCGCCGCCGACCAGCGGTACCTTCAGGTTGCCCTCCACGCCGCGGATGATCGCCTCGGGCGCATTGGTCCACTGGAACACCTGGCCCTTGGTGTCGTTGGTCACGCCGATGCGGTCCTGGCCGGCGACGATCTTGTCCTTGTAGTCGTTGTGGAAATAGGTGACCGAGGCGTGCCAGCCGTTGTCCGGCGCCCACTCGATGCCGATCTCCTTGTTGATGCTGGTTTCCGGATCCAGGTCGGCGTTGCCCATCACGTAGCAGCCCGAGCCCATGTTCGGGCTCAGCACCGGGCAACCGTTGCCACGCGTGTAGTACAGGTAGTCCGGGTTGGCCTGGTACAGGTTCGGCGCCTTGAACGCACGCGCGATGCCGCCCTTGATCGCCCAGTCCTGGGCCAGCTTGAACTGTACGTTGAGGCTGGGGCTGAGGTTGTTGCCGAACTGCGAGTGATGGTCGAAGCGCACGCCGGGGGTCACCGTCCAGCGGTCACCGAAGTACAGGTTGTCCTCGATGAACACCGCGGCGAACTGCTGGTCGGTCTTGCCGGTGCGCGCGCCGCCGTATCCCGGGATGCCACCGCCGCTGCTGGAGCTCTGCGTCACCGAGTACGGGTCATCCAGCTTCAGGTCGCGGTATTCGAAGCCGACCGTCGCGACCTGGTCGATGCCACCCCAGCCCAGCGGCACGTTGATCTCGCCGTCCACCCGCGCGGAGGTCAGCTCGGAGGTGGAGAAGCTGGCGTTCTCGTTGATCGAGCCTTCCGGTCCGCCGGCCAGGCCTTCGTTGAGGCGGGTGTTGTCGGTGTCCTCGTAGGCGGCGGTGATGCGCGAGGTGCCCCAGTCGTAGCGACCGCGATGGGTCAGGCCGAACGAACGGCGCAGCATGATGTTGGTCTCGGCGCCGAACAGGTCGTTCAGGCGCTGGAAACCGTCGCCGCTGACGCCGCGTTCACCGGAATAGATGTTGCCCTGGCGGCTGACGCTGGCATCCAGTTCGACCACGTGGTCGTCGTTGATGTCGTAGCGCAGCAGGCCGCTGATGTCGCGGTTGCGCACGCCCTCGCGGCCGGCCGGCGGGGTCACGCCGGTGGCGAAGTCCTGGTTGAGTTCCAGTGCATCCGGGTCGGTCTTGTTGATGTTGCCGAACAGCCGGAAGGACAGGCGCTCGCTGAGCGGGCCGGACAACTGGAAGCCAACGCGCTCGCTGTCCCCCTCGGCGCTGTGCTCGGCCTGGCTGCCGTACAGGGTGAGCGAACCGGTCAGGTTACCGGTCGGCTTCTTGGTGATGATGTTGACCACGCCACCGGAAGCGCCGGACCCGTAGCGCGCGGCGGCGGGGCCACGCAGCACTTCGATGCGCTCCACCGCTTCGGCCGGCACCCAGTTGCTGTCGCCGCGGCTGTTGCGTTCGCCGCTGCGCCCCATGCGTACCGAATCACGCGAGCTCACCGGGCGGCCATCGATCAGGATCAGCGTGTTCTCCGGGCCCATGCCGCGGATGTCGATCTGGCGGAAGTTGCCGTAGGCACCGGAAGCGGTATTGCCGGTGAGGTTGATGCCCGGCATGCGGCGGATCACTTCGGACAGGTCGTTGGCCGGCGGCAGGCGCTCCAGGTCCACCGAGGTGATCACCGAGGTGCCCAGCGCCTGGCGTGCGATCTGTTCGGCGGTGACATGCACGGTGTCGATGTCGGTCGCGGCGGCAACGCCCTCGGCGGCGGACGGGCCGGCGACCAGGGCGGACAGGGCCAGCGCGACGGCCAGCGGGCGACGACGGGACAACAGGGCACGCGCGGACAACCGCGACGAGGAACGACGGGACATGGCAAAGCCTCTCGACAGTGGGGTTGCGAACCTCTGGCGACGGCTTGAGGAACGGTGGATCACGATGCAGCCACCGGGATCACACACCAGGCGCGCTGCTGAATGACGAGCAGTCTACACCAAATGATAATGATTATTACTAACTTTCGGATGCGGCAAAGCGCCGCGCGCGGGGTGGAGCGCAGCCATTGGCGCCGGGCTGTACCGGGAAAGCGCCTGCCGTGCGTGGCCCGGCGCTACCGGCCGGTCATGCGAGGTGGCCCAGCAACTCCGGCAGCGCATCGATCACCGCCACCGCATCGGTGGCATCCAGGTCCAGGTCGCGCGGATAGCCGTAGCGCACCAGCACGATCGGCATGCCGGCGTTGTCGGCCGCGCCCAGGTCGGTGGCCGAATCGCCCACCATCAGGCAGGCCTGCACCGGCTGCCCGAGCAAGGCCGCGGTGTGCAGCAGGGGTTCGGCCGCGGGCTTGCGCTGCGGCAACGAGTCGCCCCCGATGATGTGCGCGAAGAAGCCGGCGATATCCAGGTGCTCCAGCAACGGCGGCACCAGCGCGGCCGGCTTGTTGGTGCAGATGGCCATCGGCAGGCCGCGCTGGCGCAGTGCCTGCAGCGTCTCGACCACGCCCTCGTACAACTGCGGGCTGCGCAGCAGGCAATCGCGGTAATGGCGCATGAAGGTCGGCATTACTTCATCCAGCGTCCGCTCGCTGCCAGCGTCATTGAGCGCAGTGGTGACCAACTTGCGCACGCCTTCGCCAATCCAACTGCGCACAGTGGCCTCGCTCACACGTGGCAGCGAGAGATCTTCCAGCGTGCGGTTCACCGCTTCGGCGATATCGCTGGCACTGTCCACGAGCGTGCCATCCAGATCGAAAATCACTGCCGACGTTGCCAATGCATTACTCCGTTTGCGAAAGCAGAAGATTGTAGCGAAACGCCTGAAAACTCCCCCTTCTCCCGCACGCGGGAGAAGGTGCCCCGGAGGGGCGGATGAGGGGCGCTTTTGATCTTCGCCCGCCAAAAGCTTCCCCTCACCCCAACCCCTCTCCCGCATGCGGGAGAGGGGCTCGAGGCAAAAAACCTGAAAACCCTTCCTCCTCCCGCAAGCGGGAGAAGCTGTGTCGCAGAGAGCGCCCAACGCTGCGGCATCAACCCGCCGCTCATTTCAATCTTCACTGCATGCATTCCGAAACAGATCACCCTGCACCACCACGTCCTCGCGGTCACGGAAGCCCGACAGGCCCACGCCCACCAACCGGTACAAGGTCTCCGCCGGCAGCTGCACGCGCTGGCACAACGCCAATGCGATATCGCGCAGCTCCTCCACCGACGAGGGCGGCGCTTCCGGGGTGAAGCTGCGGGTAAGGATGCGGAACTGCGCGGTCTTGAGCTTGAGCACCACGGTGTGCCCCACCCGCTCGGTGCGCCCCGTCGCGCGCCAGGTCTTCTCGGCCAGTTGCGTGATCACCTCGTCGAACCGGCCCAGCGGCAGGTCCTCGCTGAAGGTGTCCTCCGAGGAGATCGACTGCACCGGCTGGTCCGGCTCCACCGGCCGCTCGTCGATGCCCCGCGCGCGCCGGTACAGGCTGCCGCCGAACGTACCGAACAAGGCCTGCAGCTGCTCCAGCGGGATCGTGCGCAGGTCGCCGACGGTGGCGATGCCCAGCGCCGACAGCTTGCCTTCCATCACCTTGCCCACCCCGGGCACGCGGTTGACCGGCAGCGGCGTCAGGAACTGCTCCACCTTCGAGGGCGGCACCACGAACTGTCCATCCGGTTTGCGCCAGTCCGAAGCGATCTTGGCCAGGAACTTGTTCGGCGCGATGCCGGCCGAGGCGGTGAGCTGGGTGGCTTCGCGGATCTGCGCGCGGATGGTGCGGGCGATCTCGGTGGCGATGCCGTCGCAGGTCGGCGAGTCGGTCACGTCCAGGTAGGCCTCGTCCAGCGACAGCGGCTCCACCAACGGCGTGTGCTGCAGGAAGATCTCGCGGATCTGCCGGGACACC
The DNA here is from genome assembly GCF_056393195.1 of Stenotrophomonas sp. Steno-C18. Taxonomy (NCBI): domain Bacteria; kingdom Pseudomonadati; phylum Pseudomonadota; class Gammaproteobacteria; order Lysobacterales; family Lysobacteraceae; genus Stenotrophomonas; species Stenotrophomonas sp. Steno-C18. The sequence goes on from NZ_JBWJOX010000003.1 coordinate 428,752, forward strand.
GCCTTGTAGCGGACGAAATCCGGCGGCACGAAGATCGCGTCCGGGCACAGCCGCTCGGCACGCAGCGCCGGCATCGCCGAGCGCACCCCGAAGGTGCGCGCCTCGTAGGACGCCGCGCAGACGACTGAACGGGCACCCCGCCAGGCCACTACCACCGGCTTCCCGCGCAAACCGGGGTCATCGCGCTGCTCCACGGACGCATAGAAGGCGTCCATGTCGACATGGATGATCTTGCGAAGCTGGGCCACGACAACAGTCCGAAACGGTCGCCAACATGATAGCTGTTGTCGCTAAATGCACACTTGTCCTCACAATTGTGCAATTCAAAACGTTCCGTAACAGCCTTCTAACGGCTGCTAACTGCGCCGAACATACGCAACCGTCCAGTTAAAACATTTGATTGAACGCAGGTGCTGACGCATGCTCGGCGGCTCGTTCCTGGCTTTGGACACTCCCCGGATGACCCGTCTGCACACGTTCTCCCGCGACCAGTTGCTGGCCAGCGCGCGCGGTGAACTCTTCGGCCCCAACAAGGGCCGCCTGCCCAACGACCCAATGCTGATGTTCGACCGCATCACCGACATCCGCGAGGACGGCGGCGCCTACGGCAAGGGGCTGATCCGGGCCGAGCTCGACATCAAACCGGACCTGTGGTTCTTCGGCTGCCACTTCATCGGCGACCCGGTGATGCCCGGCTGCCTGGGCCTGGATGCCATGTGGCAGCTGACCGGCTTCTTCCTGACCTGGCTGGGCGCCGAAGGCCGTGGCCGCGCCCTGGGCTGCGGCGAGGTCAAGTTCACCGGCCAGGTGCTGCCCAGTGCCAAGCTGGTGCAGTACGAGATCGATGTCGCGCGCGTGATCAACCGCAAGCTGGTGATGGCGCAGACCGATGCCCGCATGCTGGTCGATGGCCGTGAGATCTACTCCGCCAAGGACCTGCGCGTGGGCCTGTTCACTTCTACCGAGAGCTTCTGATGCGTCGCGTCGTCATTACCGGCATGGGCATCACGTCCTGCCTTGGCAACGATCTGGATACCGTTTCCAGCGCCCTGCGCGAAGGCCGTCCCGGCATCGTCGCCATGCCCGACCACGCCGAAGCCGGCCTGCGCAGCCAGGTGGCCGGCAAGGTCGAGCTGGACATCGAGGCGCAGGTGGACCGCAAGCTCAAGCGCTTCATGAGCGATGCGGCCGCCTATAGCTACATCGCCATGCGCGATGCCATCGCCGATGCCGGTCTGGACGAAAGCCAGGTCAGCAACGTGCGCACCGGCGTGATCGCCGGCTCCGGCGGCGGCTCCAGCGAATGGCAGGTGGAGGCAGCCGACCTGCTGCGCAACCGCGGCGTGCGCAAGGTGGGCCCGTACATGGTGCCGCGCACGATGTGCTCGACCGTGTCGGCCAACCTGGCCACCGCCTTCAGCATCAAGGGCCTGAGCTACTCGCTGTCGGCGGCCTGCGCCACCTCGGCGCACTGCATCGGCGCGGCGGCCGACCTCATCCGCCACGGCGCGCAGGACATCATGTTCGCCGGCGGCGGCGAGGACCTGCACTGGTCGATGAGCGTGATGTTCGACGCCATGGGCGCGCTGTCCACCAGCTTCAACGACACCCCGTCGGTGGCCTCGCGCCCGTATGACGCCAACCGCGATGGCTTCGTCATCGCCGGCGGCGGCGGCATGCTGGTGCTGGAGGACTACGACCACGCGGTCGCGCGCGGCGCGAAGATCTACGCCGAGCTCGTCGGTTACGGCGTGACTTCCGACGGCGCCGACATGGTCGCCCCGTCCGGCGAAGGCGCGGTGCGCTGCATGCAGATGGCCATGGCCACCGTGGATCGCCCGATCGACTACCTCAACACCCACGGCACCTCCACGCCGCTGGGCGATGTGACCGAGCTGGGCGCGGTGCGCGCGGTGTTCGGCGAGGCGGTGCCGCCGCTGTCCTCGACCAAGGCGCTGTCCGGCCACTCGCTGGGTGCGGCCAGCGTGCACGAGGCGATCTTCTGCCTGCTGATGATGCGCGACGGTTTCATGGCCGGCTCGGCCAACATCGAGACGCTGGACGAGCGCGCCGAAGGCTTCCCGATCCTGCGCCAGACCCAGGACGCCCAGCTGGACACTGTGATGTCCAACAGCTTCGGCTTCGGCGGCACCAACGCCACGCTGATCTTCGGCCGGGTGTGATCCGTTCCGTTGTGGATGCACGAAAACAGCCGCGCAAGCGGCTGTTTTCGTAGGAGCGGCCTCGGCCGCGACGCTGGAAAACCGCCACCGCGCGAAGTGCTACCCCTCCCCAACCCTCCCCTTGGCTTCGCCAAAGGGAGGAGGCGGCGTCCTTCTCACTTAACCACCCGGCTGCGCGGTCTCGATCACCACGCCCATCTGCTTGCCGGCCTCGGCCAGGCGCACGCGCTTGCCGTCGCTCCGGGCAACCAGGTAATCGGCGGCCACCCAGCCACTCTTGCCGGCGGCACGCACGTTGCACCATTGCAGGTCGTCCAGGCAGCGCTGCACTTCCACCTGCGTGCCCACCGGCAACACCGCCAGGCGCTCGGCGCGCTGGTCCGGTGCGCTGCGCAGGTTCAGGCCATTGCTGACCTCGGCCGCCGGCTCATTGATGCGCGGCTGGAACCACATCACCACACCGATGATCGCGGCCGAGGCCACGATGCGGAATACGGTACCGGGCTTGCCCCTGGAGGGGCCGAACCACCTTTTCATGGTGAATGTGAATTGGCGCGAATGTCCCCACAGTGTGCCACGCCCAATGTGGATGAAACCGAAACCCCGGCCAAACCCCGCCGTAGCCCGCCCTAGGCAGGTGCTACGGCGTCACTGCCGCCGGGTGCCGGCTCAGGCGACCATGCCGCTGTGCCGCAGCAGCGCGTCGAGCTGCGGGTCACGGCCGCGGAACGCACGGAAGTTCTCCGCGGCGCTGCGGCTGCCGCCACGCGACAACACCTCGGCGCGGAAACGCGCGCCGGTCTCCTGCAGCTTGTCCGGGGCTTCCTCGAACGCGGCATACGCATCGGCGCTGAGCACCTCGGCCCACTTGTAGCTGTAGTAACCGGCCGCGTAGCCACCGGCGAAAATGTGGCTGAACTGGTTCGGGAAGCGGTTCCATGCCGGCGGGAAATTCACCGCCACTTCGCCGCGCACCCGCTCCAGCACCTGCAGCACGCTGTCCTGCGCCGGCTGGTACTGGCTGTGCAGCAGCATGTCGAACATGCCGAACTCCAACTGGCGCACGGTGAACATGCCGCTCTGGTAGTTCTTCGCGGCCAGCATGCGCTCGAACAGCGCGCGCGGCAGCGGTTGGCCGGTGCTGGCATGCGCGGTCATCGCCTCGACCTGCTCCCACTCCCAGCAGAAGTTCTCCATGAACTGGCTGGGCAGCTCCACCGCGTCCCACTCCACGCCGTTGATGCCCGCCACCGCCAACTCGCCGACGCGGGTGAGCAGCTGGTGCAGGCCATGCCCCATCTCATGGAAGAGGGTGGTGACCTCGTTGTGGCTGAAGGTCGCCGGCGTGCCGTCGCTGCCGCGGCCGAAGTTGCACACCAGGTACACCAGCGGGGTCTGCACGCCACCGGCGGTGACGCGACGGTTACGGCAGTCGTCCATCCACGCACCGCCACGCTTGCCCTCGCGGGCGTACAGGTCCATGTAGAACTGGCCGACCAGCGCGCCTTCGGCGTCCACCAGCCGGTAGAAGCGCACGTCCTCGTGCCAGACCGGCGCGGTGTCCGGCTGCACCGTCAGGCCATACAGCCGCTCGATCACGCCGAACAGGCCGGCCAGCACCTTCGGCTCGGTGAAGTACTGCTTCACCTCCTGCTCGGAATAGCTGTAACGCGCTTGCTTGAGCTTCTCGCCGGCATAGGCCAGGTCCCAGGCCTGCAGATCATCCAGGCCCAGTTCGTCGCGAGCGAAGGTTTCCAGTTCGGCCCGGTCGCGTTGTGCGTACGGCTTGGCGCGTGCCGCCAGGTCGCGCAGGAAACCCAGCACCTGCAGCGCGTCGTCGGCCATCTTGGTGGCGATGGAGTACTCGCCGTAGTTGGCAAAGCCCAGCAGCGCCGCCAGTTCGGCGCGGACGGCCAGGATGCGGTCGATGTTGCCGCCATTGTCCAAGGCCGCGTCGCCGAACTCCGAGGCGCGCACCGCATTGGCGTGGTACAGCCGCTCGCGCAGCGCGCGGTTATCGGCATAGGTCTGCACCGGCAGGTAGCACGGCATCTGCAGGGTCAGCTTCCAGCCCTCACGGCCGTCCTTCTGCGCCGCGGCGCGGGCGGCGGCGATGACATCGGCCGGCAGCCCGGACAATTCGTCCTCGTTGTCCACGTACAGCGCGAAGGCATCAGTGGCGTCGAGCACGTTCTGCGAGAACGTCGCCTGCAGGCCGGACAGCTCCTCCTGCAGCTGGGCGAAACGGACCTTGTCGGCCTCGCCCAGCTCAGCGCCGCCCAGGCGGAAATCACGCAGGGCGTTGGCCAGCACCTTGGCCCTGGCGTCGTCGTAGGCGCCCGCTTCCGGGGCGGCGGCGAGTGCCTTGTACTGCGCGTACAGCGCCGGGTTCTGCGCCACCGCGCTGCCGAAACGGCTGAGCTTCGGCAGGTTGGCGTTGTACACCTCGCGCAGCGCCGGCGTGTTGACCACCGATTGCAGATGCGACACCTGGCCCCAGGCGCGGTACAGCCGCTCGGTGGCATCGTCCAGCGGCGTCACGAAGCTGTCCCAGCTGACCGGCGCCACCGTCTCGGCGGCCTTCACCGCCGCCTCGGCCTCGGCCAACAGGGTGTCGATGGCCGCGGTGACGTGCTCCGGGCGGATCGCGTCAAAACGCGGCAGGCCGGAAAAATCGAGCAGGGGGTTGGTGTTCATGGTCATCCTGGGAAAACAGCGCCGGCCCGGCCGGCTTCACGCCTGATATGGCGACGCTTCCAGCCAGGCACAAGGCAGCGCCAGCACGCCCTGCCCGGCCACGGCGGCGGCGATGCGCGCATCTGCGGCGGCGATGTCGATGCCCTGCTGCTCGTACCAGGCCGGGTTGTAGTAGCTGTGCGCGTAGCGTTCGCCGGCATCGCACAGGATGGTGACGATGGACCCGCTGCGGCCGGCGTCACGCATCTGCTGCGCGGCGTACAGCACGCCGATGAAGTTGGTGCCGGTGGAACCGCCGACGCGGCGCCCCAGCGTGGCGCTGACGTGGCGCATCGCCGCCAGGCTCAGTGCATCGGGCACCTTGACCATCGCGTCCACGCTGGTCGGGATGAAGCTGCGCTCCACCCGCGGGCGGCCGATGCCTTCCACGCGCGAGCCGCCCTCGCAGGTCAGCGTGCGCCAATCGTCGCCGGCCAATGCCGCGCAGTAGCCGTCGTAGAACACCGACACTTCCGGGTCCGCGCACAGGATCAGGGTGTCGTGGCGGCGGTAGCTGACATAGCGGCCGAGCGTGGCGGCCGTGCCACCGGTGCCGGGGCTGCAGACGATCCACTCCGGCACCGGGTGCGGCTCCTCGGCCATCTGCTTGAAGATGGATTCGGCGATGTTGTTGTTGGCGCGCCAGTCGGTGGCGCGCTCGGCGTAGGTGAACTGGTCCATGAAGTGACCACCGGTTTCGCGCGCCAGGCGCTCCGATTCGCAGTTCAGGTCGCAGGCGCGCTGCACCAGGTGGCAGCGGCCACCGTGGAACTCGATGGCGGCGATCTTCTCCGGCGAGGTGCTGGCCGGGATCACCGCGATGAACGGCAGACCGAGCAGGCGCGCGAAGTAGGCCTCGGACACCGCGGTGGAACCGCTGGAGGCCTCGATCACCGGGCAGCCCTCGCGCAGCCAGCCGTTGGCCAGCGCGTACAGGAACAGCGAACGCGCCAGGCGGTGCTTGAGGCTGCCAGTGGGGTGGCTGGACTCGTCCTTCAGGTACAGGTCGATGCCGGGGAAACCCGGCAGGTCCATCGGGATCAGGTGGGTATCGGCCGAACGGTTGAAATCGGCTTCGATCTTGCGGATGGCCGACGCCACCCATGCACGCTGGGACATGGAACGCCACTTCAGTGAAGAGTGCCGGGAATTCTACCGGCTGGGGGATGGTTCGACGCTGGAAGCCGCCCTCCCCAGCCCTCCCCTTGGCTGCGCCAAAGGGAAGGGACAAAGCCATCGACCTGCGAGGTCGTCACAATGCCGCCTTTCCGCCCCCTCCCTTTGGCGCAGCCAAGGGGAGGGCTGGGGAGGGGTATGCCCTTCGCGCACACCCGAAACCCGACAAACCATTCAGGCCTTTCTTCACACTGAAATGGTATGGTTCAGGCCTGTTCCCGGACCCCAGCCCGTGCCGCGCATCCTGCTGCCCCTGCTGCTGTGCCTTTCCCTGATCGCCGGTGCGGTCGGGTCGGTATGGTCTGCGACGGTGATGGCGATGCCGATGGACGACATGGCCATGACCATGGACGCCGGCCACGACTGCTGTCATGAGGAAGCCAGCCTGCAATGCGCCGACGACGGGAGCGACGCCACCGCCGCCTCCTGTGCCGACGGCAACCACTGCGACTGCAAGCAGCACTGCAACATGCTGCCGGCCACAGCCATGGCCCGCCTGGGCAATCCCCGCCACACGCTCGCGCCGGTGCCACCGGTGCCCTCGCGCTACGACGTAGCCCCCGGCCAGCTGAACCGGCCTCCCATCGCCTGATCTCCCGCTGGCGCCCCGCGCGCCGGTTCGCAGATGCCTGTGCCACGGCCCTGCCGTGGTGCTTCCTTGATCTGTTCAGGACATGCCACGACGCATCGTGATGCGCGGGCATGGCCGGGAGTTCCACATGTCATCCGATTTCCTTTCCGATTCGCGCTCGGCGCTGTCGCGACGCCGCTTCGTGCAGGGCCTGGCCCTGGGCGGTGTGGTCGCCGGTGCCGGGCTGGGGCGCATCCCCGATGCCCTCGCCCGTACCCCTGCCGCCATGGCCACCGGCGCCACCGAACTGCGCGGCACCGACCTGCAGTTGGCCATCGGCCGCTCGGCGGTCAACTTCACCGGGCGCACCCGCGGTGCGATCACCGTCAATGGCTCGCTGCCGGCGCCGATCCTGCGCCTGCGCGAGGGCGATACCGTCAACCTGCGCGTGGCCAACACGCTCACCGATGAGATGACCTCGATCCATTGGCACGGCATCCTGCTGCCGGCCAACATGGACGGCGTGCCGGGCCTGAGCTTCAACGGCATCGCACCGGGCGAGGCTTACCAGTACCGCTTCCAGCTCAAGCAATCGGGCACCTACTGGTACCACAGCCACTCGCTGTTCCAGGAGCAGGCCGGCCTGTACGGCGCGTTGATCGTCGACCCGCTGGCACCACCGCCGTACCACTTCGACCGCGAGCACGTGGTCATGCTCTCGGACTGGACGGACATGGATCCCAATGCCCTGCACCGGCGCATGAAGAAGATGCCGATGCACGACAACACCTACCAGCGCACCGTCGGCGACTTCCTGCGCGATGCCCGCACCGATGGCCTGCGCGCCACCCTGGCCGATCGCGGCATGTGGGGCCGGATGCGGATGACGCCTTCGGACATCTCCGACATCAATGCCCACACCTACACGTACCTGATGAACGGCACCGCGCCGGCGGGCAACTGGACCGGGCTGTTCCGCAGCGGCGAGAAGGTGCTGCTGCGTTTCATCAACGGCGCCTCGATGACCTACTTCGACGTGCGCATCCCGGGCCTGAAGATGACCGTGGTCGCGGCCGACGGCCAGTACATCCATCCGGTCAGCATCGATGAGTTCCGCATCGCGCCGGCCGAGACCTTCGACGTGATCGTCGAGCCGACCGGGCAGGATGCGTTCACGCTGTTCGCCCAGGACATGGGCCGCACCGGCTACGCCTGCGGCACCCTGGCGGTACGCCACGGCCTGCAGGCGCCGATCCCGCAATTGGACCCGCGCCCGCTGCTGACCATGGGCGACATGGGCCATGACATGGGCGGCGGCGGCCATGCCGGCATGGAAGGCGGTTGCGGCGCCAACATGGGCAAGGGCATGGAAGGTGGCTGCGGCGCAGCCATGGGCCACGGCGCGCACGGCGGTGGTGACAAGGCGCCGAAGCACAAGCCGAGCGAGGCGGGCAACCCGCTGGTGGACATGCAGACCGCGGCCACCGAACCGAAGCTGGACGACCCGGGCATCGGCCTGCGCGACAACGGCCGCCAGGTGCTCACCTACGGTGCGATGCGCTCGTTGTTCGAGGACCCGGATGGCCGTGAGCCCGGCCGCGAGATCGAGCTGCACCTCACCGGCCACATGGAGAAGTTCGCCTGGAACTTCGACGGCATTCCGTTCGGCGGTGCCGAGCCGATCCGCCTGAACTACGGCGAGCGCATGCGCATCGTGCTGGTCAACGACACGATGATGCAGCACCCGATCCACCTGCACGGCGTGTGGAGCGACCTGGAGGACGCCGACGGCCAGTTCCAGCTGCGCAAGCACACCATCGACATGCCGCCGGGCACCCGCCGCACCTACCGCGTGCGTGCCGATGCACTGGGCCGCTGGGCGTTCCACTGCCACCTGCTGTACCACATGGAAGCGGGGATGATGCGCGAAGTGAGGATCCAGGCATGAAGACACTTTCCCACTCCCTGCTGTTCCTCGCGCTGGCCGCCAGCGGCCCGGCATTGGCCCAGGACCCGCACGCCGGCCACGCACCACCGAAGGCAAACGCCGATGCGCATGCCGGACACGTGATGCCGGCGGCGCCGAAGGACGACCCGCACGCCGGGCACGTGATGCCGCAACCGCCGGCGCAGGACCCGCATGCCGGCCATGACATGTCGGCCATGGACCACGACGCACATGCAGAGCACGCCATGCCGGCGAAGGCCGCCGGCGATACCCCCCGCGAGCCGATCCCGGTGCCGACGGCCGAGGATCACGCCGCCGCGTTCCCGGTGTTGAAGCCGCATGCGATGGAACATGCACCGGCGTTCAACAGCCTGGTGGTGTTCGACCACCTGGAGGGCTGGGACAACGACCAGGGCAGCGGCCAGTCGTGGGGCGTCAATGCCTGGTTCGGCAACGACATCGATCGCCTGTGGGTGCGTAGCGAAGGCAGCCGCAGCGACGGCACGCTCGGCGACTGGTCGGTGGATGCGCTGTACGGGCGTTCGATCTCACCGTGGTGGGACGCCGTGGCCGGTGTCCGCCACGACAACGGCCGCCAGATGCCGGACCTGACCCGCGCGGCGATCGGTTTCCAGGGCATGTCGCCGTACAAGTTCGAAGTCTCGGCGATGGCCTACCTCGGTGGCACCCGCAAGGCCGAGCTCGCCGTCGAAGCCGAGTACGACGTGCTGCTGACCAACCGCCTGATCCTGCAGCCGGTGATCGAAGCCAGCATCGCCGCCGATGACGATCCCCGCCGCGGCGTGGGCAGCGGGCTGGGCCATGTCGAGGCCGGCCTGCGCCTGCGCTACGAGATCACCCGTCGCTTCGCGCCCTACGTCGGCTTTGTGCATGAGCGCAAGTTCGGCCGCACCGCCGACATCCATCGCGATGCCGGCGAAGGTACCCGCGAATCACGCTGGGTGGCCGGTATCCGCTTCTGGTTCTGACCGCCATCGCTGGCGTGCGACGTGCGCGCCAGCACCTACCTCATCCAAGGAACATCCCATGAAGATCCTGCACACCCTGCTGCTCATCGCCGTCGCCACTGTCGCACCGGCTACCCTCGCCCAGGCCCAGCATGCGGGCCACGCCGCGCACGACCACAGCGCACACGCCGCCAAGCCGGCCACCAACGCGGCGGCAAGCGATGTCGAGGCGACCTTCAAGCGCCTGGACAGCAACAACGATGGCGCCCTCACCCGCCAGGAACTGCCGGCCAGGCATGCACTGCTGCCGCATTTCGACATGAGCGATGCCAACCGTGACGGAAAGCTCGACCTCAACGAGTTCAAGCGCGGTATGTCCATGCTGTAAGCCCTTGGCCGCGCCGGCACACCACCGGCGCGGCAATCCCGACGGAGTTCAATGACATGAAACTGCTTTCAACAAGCGCCCTGCCCGCCCTCGCCCTGGCCGCCAGCACGCTGCTGGTCAGCGCCTGCAACGCGACACCGGCCGCGCCTGCCACCAAGGCGGCCAACGCAACGGTCGACGCCGTACCCGCACGCGCCACCTTGCCGGTGGTGAAGGTGCACAAGGACCCCAACTGCGGCTGCTGTGGCGGCTGGGCCGAGCACATGCAGGCAGCCGGATTCCCGGTGGAAATCCATGACACCAGCGACATGGCCTCGGTGAAGCAACGCCTGGGCATTGGCGAGGGCATGATGTCGTGCCACACCTCGGAAATCGACGGCTACGTGGTGGAAGGCCACGTACCGGTTTCAGCGATCCAGAAGCTGCTGGCCGAGCGACCGAAGGCCCGCGGGCTGGTGTTGCCCGGCATGCCGATCGGCTCGCCGGGCATGGAGTCGCCGGATGGCTATCGCCAGCCGTTCACCGTCGCGTTGCTGGCCGAGGACGGCAGCCTGAGTGAGTTCTCGCGACACGAGTGAATTCGTGACCGAATGAAAAAGCCCTTCTCCGCAATGGAGAAGGGAAATGGCAGAGACCGGCTGTTCGTGGCAGGAAGTGGCTGCAGTCCTGCTGCTCAAGCCCCTCTCCCGCATGCGGGAGAGGGGCTGGGGTGAGGGTGCTGTTGAAGCACATCGAAGCAAACGCTCCCCTCATCCGCCCCTGCGGGGCCCCTTCTCCCGCAGGCGGGAGAAGGGAGACTCCCAGGCAGTGCATGCCCTGGCTTTCTGCTCAAGCCCCTCTCCCGCATGCGGGAGAGGGGTTGGGGTGAGGGCGCTGTTGAAGCACGCAGAAGCAAACGCTCCCCTCATCTGCCCCTTCGGGGCACCTTCTCCCGTAGGCGGGAGAAGGGAGGCTCCCCGGCAGTGCGTGCCCTGACTTTCTGCTCAAGCCCCTCTCCCGCATGCGGGAGAGGGGTTGGGGTGAGGGCGCTGTTGAAGCACGTCGAAGCAAACGCTCCCCTCATCCGCTCCTGCGGGGCACCTTCTCCCGCAGGCGGGAGAAGGGAGATCAATGTGCACCGCGAACTCGCCGCTCCCTGTCCCGCTAGCGGGACAGAAAAGCGCGCCCAGGCAACCACCACCCCTCAGATCTTGAAGTCGTCGTAAGCAATCCTCGACTCCTCGACCCCCAGCTTGCGCAGCAGCTGGCGCGTCGCCGACAGCATCGCTGGTGGGCCACACAGGTAGAACTCGCAGCCCGACAGATCCGGATGCTGGCGCAGCAGGTCCTCATGGATCGCATCGTGCACGCGTCGCGGCGTTCCGTTCGACGCATCCTCCGACCACACCGGGTGCCAACTGAAGTTCGGGTGCTGCGCGGCCAGGGCCTGCATCTGCTCGGCATACGGACAATCACGCCGATTGCGCGCGCCGTACCAGTAATGGATGCGTTCGCCGCCGCCCTCCTCCAGCCGCTGCTGGATCATCGCGCGCAGCGGTGCCATACCCGCGCCGGCCCCGATGAACACCTTCTCGCGCTCGACCCCGCTCAGGGCGAAATCACCGAACGGGCCGCTGTAACGCACCCGGTCCCCTTCCCGCAGCGTGTACAGCCAGGTGGAACCCTTGCCGGGCGGATGACGCTTGTTCTCCTGCCATCCGGGGCTGAAGCGTGCCAGCAGCACCAACTCGCCTTCGGTCGCGGTCACCGGCATCGCCAGCGAATACGATCGACGCACCGATGCCTTGTTCTGCAGGGTGGCCGGCAATGGCAATGGCTTCCAGTCCTCGCGGTGTTCGTCCGGATGCCACAACGCGCTGCGCGGCAGTTCGTACTCGGGAACGTGCAGCTGCAGGTAACAACCCGGCTGGAACTGGGCGTCGGCCGGGTTGTCCGGACGCAGGTGGACCTCGCGCAGGAACGGCGTCACCGCGACCACCTTGACCACCGTGGCCCAGTGCTCGGTCCACAGGCTGGCGCCACCGGCCACCTCGATCTCCAGGTCCTCGTCCACCGGCAGGTTGCAGGCCAGCCGGCAACCGACCTTCAACTTGGCCGCCGGCAGGTGCGAACGGTCCGATGCGGTGGCCTTGCCTGCGCCGCCGCGCACGCGGACTTCACACAGGCCGCAGCTCTGCCCGCCGCCACAGTTGGACGGCAGGTTCACGCCTTCGCGGGCCAGCGCCACGTACACGCTGTCGCCGTTGGCCGCGGTCACCGTGCGCAGGTGCGCGCCGCCCGGGGCGTACACCATCAACTGACGCCGCCGGCGCCAACGGCGCGGGATGAACTCGTGCAGGTGGAAGCTGGCCACCAGCAGCCAGAAGCCGGTCAACGCCAGCCACAGGCCGCCGATGCCCATGCCCACCACCAGCGGGTTGTTGAAGTTCACCCGCTCGCTGTAATCCATGATGTGCAACATCCAGAAGATGTCGAACAGGCGCCAGGTGGCGGTGCGGTGCTCCATCACCTGTCCGCTGTGCGCGGACACGTAGATCGTGGTGTCCTGCGCGTCGCTGAAGTCCACCTGCCAGACCGGGTCGGGGTTGGCCCGCGTTTCCAGGCTCTTTTCCAGGTAAGTGGGTGCCGACGGCATGCCGTCACCGCGGTAGGCCGCCTGGGCCACGCGCAGTGCCAGCGTGTTGCTGATGTCGATGCGACGGCCATCAAGCGCGTCGATCACCTCGGTGCCCTCCGGTGACTGCAGGCGGTAGACCGGCATGTCCAGCAACCAGCCACTGTCCAGCGTCGCCGCCGGATGCTGGGCCGCGCGCAGCGCCTCGGTCGGCGACACGGTGCCGGACGGCCAGGCCGGCATCTCGGTCTTGGGCGCACGCTGGGCGGTGCCTTCGATCCGATCAGGGTCGAGCAGGCCCATCATCAGGCCACTGCCCAGCCACACCACGAACTGCAGGCCGATCACCAGGCCCACCCACTTGTGCAGGGTCCGCATCCAGGGCGTCATGCCTGCCTCCGCTTGCCGAAGCTGTAGAACAGCAGCCAGATGCCACTGAGCGCGAAGCCCAGTCCGATCACCGCGGCCACCCGCAGCAGGGTGTTGTTGACGTCGGTGCGGTTCTCGTAATCCATGATGTGGAACATCCACAGGAAGTCGAACCAGCGCCACAGGCTGTGCCGGCGCGCCAGCAGTTCGCCGCTGTCCGGCGACAGGTACAGCGTGCTCTGGCCGCGGTCGGTGAAATGCACCGCCCACATCGGCACCGGCCGCGTCTTCACCTCCGACGGTGCCTGGGTGATCCATTCCACCCGCGCCACTTCGCCATCGCCCTGGTAGAGCGAGCGGGCCAATGCGATCGCGCCGTCACGGTCCAGCGGTGGCAGGCGTTCACCGCTGCCGGCATCGACCAGGAACTTCGCGCCGCCCTTGCGCACTTCGTAGACCTCGCGGTCCAGCACATGCTTGAGCCGGAACGATTGCAGCTGCGGGTGGCGGGCCACCAGGGCATCGGCATCGATGCGGGCGGCCTGCGGCGGCAGCGGCTCGCCATGCACGTGCGCCAGGTGGTCACCGTGGATCACGTCCAGCGGCACCACGGTCATGTAGACGCCGCTGAGCATCCACAGCAGCGCCTGCACGCCGATCACCAGGCCGATCCATTTGTGGGCGCGTCGCGCCCAGAATGCGGGTTTCATCAAGTCATCCTCACTCAGCGTCGCGCCCCGCCGTCGTCCGGCGGGGCGCCAGCGGTCACCAGCGGTAGCCGATGCGTGCGTACCAGCGGCGACCCAGCAGGTCGTAGGTCATGGTGTCGGTGTTGGCGTCGGTGTAGCTCTGGATGAAGGGCGGCCTCTTGTCGAAGACGTTGTCCAGGCCCAGCGAGACATCCAGCGCCTTGTTCACGGCGTACTTCAACTGGAGGTTGTGGTAGAACACCGACGGCGCATGGTCGCCGATGTCACCGCGCGTGGCATTGATGTCCTCGGCACGTCCGATGTACTGGGTGGACCAGGTGCCCGACCACTGCGCGCGGCTGGCATTGAAGGCCACCAGGCCACGCCACTTGGCATAGCTGCCGCGGCCACCGGTGATCTTGCCGGCGTACTCGATGACATCGGCACCTTCATACGGCCGCACGTCATAGCGCTGCAGGTAGGACACGTCGGCACTGACGCTGGCATCGAAGCCGGCCACGTCAAACTCGTACAGCGCGCCCAGGTCGACGCCACTGACCCGCTCGTTGGCGGCATTCACCGGCTGCGAGGACAGGTAGTCCACCTCGCCGGTGCGCGGGTTGCGGGTGAAGTTGCTGGCATCGCAGAACGGGTGCGCCAGCCCCGGCGTGTTGTAGCAGATGGCCAGCTTGGTGGAACCGGCGATGCGCTGGATCGCGTTCTTGATGCGGATGTTGTAGTAGTCCAGCGTCAGCGTCAGGCCCGGGGCGAACGCAGGCGTCCACACCGCGCCGGCGGTGAAGGAGGTGGCGTCCTCCGGCTTCAGGTCGGCGTTGCCACCGGACGTGGTGAGGATGGTGTTGCCCGGTTGCACGTAGCCGGCCGGCACGCCGTAGGCCTGGCAGTTGGCGCGCACCACCGAATCGGACGGCAGGCTGCTCCAGTTGCTGCACGGGTCGGTGGTGGTGAGGTTGCCTTCGGCGACGCCCCCGAACAGCTCCGGGATGTTCGGGATGCGGAATGCGGTGGCGTAGGTGCTGCGCAGCTTCAGCGATTCGTTGACCTGCCAGTCCAGGCCGACCTTGTAGTTGTAGTCACGGCCGAACAGATCGTAGTCCGAGGCGCGCCCGGCCAGGTTGAGGTACAGCGAATCGGCGATGACGCTGTCCTGCAGCAGCGGGATGGCCAGCTCGGCGAACACTTCCTTGGCGGTGTACTCGCCATGGATCAGATCCTGCTGGTTGGTGTTGCCGATGCCGAGCACGGTCAGCGGGTCCGGATCGCGCCAACCGCTTTCCTTGCGCACTTCCACGCCGGCGGCGAAGCCCACCCAGCCGGCCGGCAGCTCGAAGACCTGGCCGCTGAGGTTGGCGGTGAAGCTCTTCTGTTCGTTGCCGCCGGTATCGCGCGAGCTGTACAGGATGTAGTCCAGCACCTCGCGGCTCAGGTCGCCGTAGCCCAGGTAGTCACCGCAGGGAATGGCGGCACCCGGCAGCGGGCTGCACAGCGCGCGGTCCAAGGTCTGCTCGACGCGGTCCAGGTTGGCCACGTTGTCCGAGCCGTCCACGCCGGTGTTGCGGCCCCAGTTGAAGGCCGCCGACCAGTCCCAGCTGGTGCCCAGTTGGCCCTTCAGCCCGGCCACGACGCGCCAGGTATCGGTTTCCTGGAAGAAGTGGCGCGGGCCCGCTTCCTCGAGGCGACGGCGCTGCAGCAACAGGTCCTGCCCGGTCGGGTTGGTCGGGTGATCGGCGGCGATGTTGATCGGCCGGTACACGCCCAGCGCGCCGGCCGTTGCCAGCTGCCTGGACTGGCGGTTGGTGTACATCAGCTCGACGAAGGCCTCGGTGGTGTCGTTGAGCTTGCTGTCGCCGAACACACTGAAGCTCAGGCGTTCGATCGGATTGACCGCATTGAGGGTGGGGTTGCCGTTGTAGTTGTGCTTGGCCGCCGAGTACGGCTCGTAGAAATCACCGTCGCCGCCGAGCACCTGGTTGAAGTTGACGCGGCTGCCATCGGCCAGCAGCGCACGACCGCCCACGGTGGTCGAGCTGCCCGAGCACACCAGCTTGCCGTCGGATTCGATCAGGCCACAGGGCGCGCGCGTGGCCATGTTCACCGAGCCGCCGTCGTAGTAGTTGATCGCCGCCATCAGCGAGCCACGCTCACCGGTGACGCCCCAGCTGAAGTCCACCGAGGTTTCCTCGCCGTCGCTCTTGCTGGTCTGGCCATAACGCACGGCCAGCTCGGCGCCGTCGAAGCCCTGTTTGGTGATGATGTTGACCACGCCGGCCACCGCGTCGGCGCCGTAGATGGCCGAGGCACCGTCCTTGAGTACTTCCACCCGCTCGATCAGCGATACCGGAATCACGTTCAGGTCGACCGAACTGTTGGCGCCGGTGCCGCCGTTGACGATGCGGCGGCCGTTGAGCAGCACCAGCGTGCGGTTGATGCCCAGGCCGCGCAGGTTGACCTGGGTGGTGCCGTAGCCGTTCTCGGCCCAATAGGCGTTGCTCTGGCTGCCGGCGAAGCCGGCCGAGGCCGGCAGGCGCTGCAGCAGCGTTTCCACCGAGGTGGCGCCGGAGCGCTCGATCGCCTCGGCATCCACCACGCTGACCGGGCCGACGCCGGACAACTGCGCGCGCTTGATGTGGCTGCCGGTGACCTGCACCGCATCGAGCGTGCGGGCGGCTTCGTTCTGGTTTTCCTGGGCCTGTGCGGCCTGGATGGCGGCCACACTCAACAAACTGCCAATGGCCACGGCCAAGGCGTTGGACTTCACGTACATGGTCTCTCTCCCGCTGGGGAACCTGTCTCTGGGCTGGGCGTGCGCAGATGCGCGCGCAAGGGCGTTGCAGCGTCGTCACGACGCGTAAAACACCGCTCAGGCGATGGGAGGTCGGAATACCCGGGAGAGTTTGCTGGCCGGCAACTGCAGTACCGGCAAGGGGACATCGAAGGTGACCGGCGGGTAGCTGCCGGCGAACAACGCCACCGCCGTGGGTGGATACAGCGCCAGCACGCAGGCGCATTCACAGCCGGTGCTGTCACCACAGGTGCAATCGGTGGCATCGGTGCCGCCGGGCTTGCCATGGCCGGCATGGGCCTTGGCCAGGACCGGCTTGGACGGCGCGCAGTCCGCCTGTGCCGCCACATCGCCGGCGGCGGCCACGCTGGCCGCCGTGTCCAGCGCCATGCGCGCGCCCACCCACGCCCCGAGCACGCCTTCGGCCGCGAGCACGCAGATCAGCAGCAGTGGCAGCCAGCAGCGGTACGGCATGGGGCCCGACGGTCCTCGTATATTTGTATATACATACAATCAATAGCGCGTCCGGAGAAAGCCTGTCAACTGTGCTGGCTTCCGGCGTGGGTCAGTCCGTGGGTGCGCCCCCTGCGCAATTGCCGGTACACCCCTTGTACCGGCGTCGTCTCCGCCCCATTCAAGTGCAATGCACGCGCACTTCAGCGGATCGCAGAGCGGCAACGACTATCCTGCGTCGCAGCATAGCCAGCGCATCTGCCAGCGCCAAGATGCGCCGGGCATGGCAATGACGATTTTTTCTGTCGATGCACCAAAGCACTGGTTTTGGCTGGAAAACTGATTTCCGGTGCAACTTTTCCCGGCGTTGTTGATTACGGATGCAACATTCCCGATGCTGCCGCGACAACCCGTTTTCCCTCCCCCATTCACTGCAACAGGATGTAATCGATGAGCGTTGAATCCCTCCGTCAGCAGCCCGGCGTGGCCGCGCAAGTTCCCGCCGAAACCCATGGTTTCGTGTTCAACCACACCATGTTGCGGGTCAAGGACATCACCCGCTCGCTGGACTTCTACACCCGCGTGCTCGGCTTCCAGCTGATCGACCAGCGCGACTTCCCCGAAGCGGCCTTCAGCCTGTACTTCCTGGCCTACGTACCGGCCGGCACCCCGGTCCCGGCCGACGACGCCGAACGCCGCCGCTGGATGGCCGGCATTCCCGGCGTGCTGGAACTCACCCACAACCACGGTACCGAGCACCAGGATGGCCCGGTCTACCATGACGGCAATAGTGACCCGCGTGGCTTCGGCCATATCTGCGTGTCGGTGCCGGACATCGAAACCGCCTGCGCGCGCTTCGAGGCGCTGGACGTGCCCTTCCAGAAGCGCCTGGCCGATGGCCGCATGAAGCACCTGGCCTTCATCAAGGACCCGGACGGTTACTGGGTGGAAATCATCTCCAACACCTGACGGCAGTGGGTAACGGAGGGATCACGGCATCCCGCGCATCATGGCGCCGGGCCCCAGTGGTCCCCTCCGCCACCTTCATCCGAGGTCTGCATGGAAACCATGGAACTGCACCGTGGCCGCCTGATCGATCACCTGCAACTGGTGGTACGTGACCTGGCCGCCAGCCGCCGCTTCTACCAGGCAGTGTTCGATGCGATCGGCATTCCCATCGCCGGCGAAGGCGATGACTATTTCTGGGCCGACGAGTTGTTCATTTCCACCGCCAGCAGCCAAGCCGCCGCCGGCCAGCTGACCGGGCGCCACCACCTGGCGTTCCAGGCGCGCGACAGCGCCACCGTCGATGCCTTCCACAAGGCCGCGCTGGCCGCCGGTGGCACCGACAACGGCGCCCCTGGCGAGCGCCCTTATCACCCCGGTTACTACGGCGCCTTCGTGCTCGACCCGGATGGCAACAACATCGAAGTGGTCTACCACGGCCCGGCGCGCTACAGCGCCGACTCGGTGAAGGTCACGTTCTGATCCATGCGCGGGCATGCGCCCGCACTGCGGCACCGGCGCGTGTCGCCTGCACGGCCGCTGTCGCCGCGTTCCCGACACCGTGGTCCTGCCGCCCCCGGCTGGCGCGCCGGACCGGGTAACGCAAACGGCCAGGTGCGGATGCACCTGGCCGTGATTCACCACCTTCCGGGCCGGTGACCGCCTCAGTGCGCGGCCATGTAGATGTCCTGCAGCACGGCCTTCTCCAGCTCCAGTTCGCCGAGCAGGTTCTTGACGATGTCGCCCAGGCTGAGGATGCCAACCAGCCGCCCGCCCTCGGTGACCATCAGGTGGCGACGCCGCGAGTAGGTCATCAACGACATCGCCTGCTTCAGGCTGGCTTCGGGCGCGATGCCTTCCAGTCCCATCGACGGCAGGCTCGAGATCACCCGGCGTCCCGCCTGCGGTCCATCGTCGGCCAGCGCGCGCACGATGTCCTTTTCGGAAATGATGCCCACCGGTGCGTCGTCATTGAGCACCACCAGTGCGGCAATCCGGTTCGCACTCATCTTGTGCGCGGCGGCACCGATCGTGTCGTGGGTGTCGATGGTGATGACAGTTTCTTTCTTCGATTGCAGAAGTTCTCGGACGTTCATTCTTGTTTCCTGTTGCAGGTCACTGAAGTCGAAACCGTGCTCTGCCGATACGCCCCTCCCGGGAACAGATCTTCCAGCGCACTTGTGGCGCACCTGCCTGCCGTTGGACGCGTCGTCGGCAGGCAGGGCGCTGCATCGCGGACGGGGCCGGTGCAACTGCACGCCTCGTCCTGTGCCACTTCGATTCTACGGCTGCATCCCGGCGGCATATGTCGCCACGAATGGGATGGTTCGTCGTGGAACCGGATGACGATCCGGAGCATGGCACCGCGGGCGAAACCGCCACTGAATGTCCGCGAACGCCGCCGCTTGACGTTCGCCGGATGCCGACGCTGATCGGTCGCCCGGACCGATGCCCTGCCCCGGCGGCCAGGCACTCCCCGCCACTGCAGCCCGTGCCGCGAACAGGCAAAAGAAAAGCCCGGCGCATGGCCGGGCTTCCTCACAGCGTCGGGGGAGAGAGAACCGGGCTGCTGGAGGTGATTATCCGCAGCCCCGGTTACGCTCACGTGACAGCCATCATTCCACTGTCACGCTCTTGGCCAGGTTGCGCGGCTTGTCCACGTCGGTGCCTCGGGCCAGCGCCGTGTGGTAGGCCAGCAGCTGCACCGGGATGGTATGCACCACCGGGCTCAGCACCCCGGCGTGGCGCGGGGTACGGATCACGTGCACGCCCTCGGAGGCATTGAAGTTGCTGTCCTGGTCGGTGAACACGAACAGCTCGCCGCCACGCGCACGCACCTCCTGCATGTTGGACTTCACTTTCTCCAGCAGGCTGTCGTTGGGCGCGATCACCACCACCGGCATCTCCGCGTCCACCAGCGCCAGCGGGCCGTGCTTGAGCTCGCCGGCCGGGTAGGCTTCGGCGTGGATGTAGGAGATCTCCTTGAGCTTGAGCGCGCCTTCCAGGGCAATCGGGTAATGCAGGCCGCGGCCCAGGAACAAGGCATTGGACTTGCCGGCGAAACGCTCGGCCCAGGCAATGATCTGCGGCTCCAGGTTCAGCGCATGCTGCACGCTGCCCGGCAGGTGGCGCAGCTGCTCCAGGTAGTCCGCTTCCTGCGCGGCGTCGACCCTGCCATGCAGCTTGCCCAGCACCACGGTCAGCTGGAACAGCGCCGCCAGCTGGGTGGTGAAGGCCTTGGTCGAGGCCACGCCGATCTCGGCGCCGGCGCGGGTGTAGCAGACCAGCTCGCTGGCGCGCGGGATGGCGCTCTCGGGCACGTTGCAGATCGACAGCGTGTGCAGGTGGCCCAGCGACTTGGCGTATTTCAGCGCCTCCATCGTGTCCAGGGTTTCACCGGACTGGGAAATGGTGACCACCAGATGCCTGGGGTTGGCGTAAGCCGCGCGATAACGGTACTCGCTGGCGATCTCGACGCTGCACGGCAGGCCGGCGATGGCCTCGATCCAGTAACGCGCGGTCAGGCCGGCGTAGTAGCTGGTGCCACAGGCCAGGATCTGCACGCCCTCGATGTCCTTGAGCACCGCTTCGGCGTTGGCACCGAACAACGTGGCCGGGAAGCCACCGGCGTCGATCGCCGCTTCGGCGGTGTCGGCCAGCGCTCGCGGCTGCTCGTGGATTTCCTTCTGCATGAAGTGGCGGTACGGGCCCAGCTCCAGCGAGGCCAGCGACACGTCGGACAGGCGCTGCTCGCGCTGCGCGGGGGCATTGTCGGCATCGAACACGCGCACGCCCTGGCGGGTCAGCTCGGCGGTATCCCCCTCTTCCAGGAACATCACCCGGCGGGTGGCCTGGATGATGGCCGAGACATCGGAGGCCACGAAGTTCTCGCCGTCGCCCAGGCCGACCAGCAGCGGGCAGCCCATCCGCGCCACCACCATGCGCTCGGGCTCCTTCTGGCTGATCACCGCCAGCGCGTAGGCGCCGGTCAGCTCCTTGACGGTGCGCTGCAACGCGCCGAGCAGGTCGTCGTGATCGGCCTTGAGGTGGTGGTGGATCAGGTGCGCGATGACCTCGGTATCGGTCTGCGACTCGAATGCATAACCCAGCGCACGCAGCTTCTCGCGCTGCTCCTCGTGGTTCTCGATGATGCCGTTGTGCACCAGCGCCACGCCGTGGCTGATGTGCGGATGGGCATTGGACTCGGTCACCCCGCCATGGGTCGCCCAACGGGTATGGCCGATGCCCAGTTGCGCCTGGAAGTGCTCGGCGGCGGCGGCGCTCTCCATTTCGGCCACCCGGCCGGTACGGCGCACGCGGCGGATGCCGTCCCCCTCGAATACCGCGATGCCCGACGAGTCGTAGCCGCGGTACTCCAAACGCTTGAGTCCTTCAATCAGTACCGGAACCACATCGCGATCGGCGATCGCACCCACAATCCCGCACATAGTTCGTCCATCTGGAATAACAGGCGGACATTCTAAGTCAGCCGGTTCGGACATCCAGCAGACATTGCCGGACAACCCGCGCGGACACTGTCCGCAGAAGTGTCCGCGGACACCCGGACACCCCCAGCCATCGAATTTATTTCAACAATTTCAATATGTTGAAGTTGGCACGCCGCGTGCTTAACCAATAGCAACCTCTGCTGCGAAGCCCACGATGATCCGCGACACCTCCGCCCAGGACCGAGTCTCCACCCAGCCCCAGCAGCCCAAGTGGCGCCGCTGGCTGTGGCCCGCCGTGGCCACGGTCGCGGTGGTGGCCGGCATCGGCTTCATCGCCAACAAGTGGGCCGGCGCCAGCCGCTCCTTCGACAGCAGCCGTGTGCGCATCGCCGAAGTCGGCCGCGGCGACCTGGTCCGCGACATCGCCGCCGACGGCCGCGTGATCGCCGCCAACAGCCCGGTGCTGTACGCCATCTCCGCCGGTACCGTGACCCTGAAGGTGGTGGCCGGCGACGTGGTCAAGCAGGGCCAGGAGCTGGCGGTGATCGACAGCCCGGAACTGCGCAGCAAGCTGGCCCAGGAACAGGCCACCCTGGCCGGCCTGGAGGCCGAGGCCAGCCGCGCCGCCCTGGACGCCACCCTGGCCCGCGCCACCGGCGCCAAGATGTCCGACCAAGCCGGCCTGGTGCGCATCGCCGCCCAGCGCGACCTGGACCGCTACCAGCGCGGCTTCGACGGCGGCGCGGTGCCGCAGGTGGACCTGGCCAAGGCCCAGGACGAACTGAAGAAGGCCCAGATCGAGCTGCAGCACGCCCAGCAGGACGCCACCCTGCAGAGCCGCGGCGCCGACCTGGACGCCCGCAACAAGCGCCTGCTGGCCGAGCGCCAGCTGGCCGTGGTCAACGAAGTGCAGCGCCAGGTCGATGCGCTGACCCTGCGCGCCCCGTTCGATGGCCAGGTCGGCCAGGTGCAGGCCACCCAGCACACCCAGGTCGCCACCAACGCCCCGATCCTGAGCGTGGTCGACCTGTCCCGCTTCGAGGTCGAGATCAAGGTGCCGGAGAGCTTCGCCCGCGAACTGGCCATCGGCATGCCCTCGCAGCTGACCAGCGGCAGCGGCCAGCCCTTCCCCGGCGAGATCTCGGCGGTGTCGCCGGAGGTGGTCAACGGTGAAGTCGTGGCCCGCATCCGCTTCTCCGACAAGCAGCCCGAAGGCCTGCGCCAGAGCCAGCGGATGAGCTCGCGCATCCTGCTCGACACCCGCCGCAACGTGCTCAAGGTCGAGCGCGGCCCGTTCGTCGAACAATCCGGCGGCCGTTACGCCTACGTCGTCACCGGCAGCATCGCCACCCGCCGCCCCGTGCAGCTGGGCGTGAGCAGCCTGGGCGAGGTGGAAGTGGTGTCCGGCCTGCAACCGGGCGAAAAGATCGTGGTCTCCGGCGCGGATCTGTTCGGCGACAACGAACGCGTCTCCATCAATTGATTGAACGCCGGGAGCGGGGCACGGGCCGCCGTCCAACCGGCTCCGCGCCCAACCACCGCCCTGCTCCCAGCGCCCTGTTCCCCGCTGCCCCGCAACCTCGTCCCCAAAGGAAATAGACATGCTCCATATGCAATCGGTCTCCAAGGTCTTCCGCACCGAACAGGTTGAAACCCACGCGCTGCGCTCGCTCGACCTGCATGTGCGCGAAGGCGAGTTCGTCGCCGTCACCGGTCCGTCCGGCTCGGGCAAGACCACCTTCCTCAACATCGCCGGCCTGCTGGAAACCTTCACCAGCGGCCAGTACCTGCTCGATGGCCAGGACGTGAGCCACCTCGGCGACGACGCACGCTCGCGCCTGCGCAACCAGAAGATCGGCTTCATCTTCCAGGGCTTCAACCTGATCCCCGACCTCAACCTGTTCGACAACGTCGACGTACCGCTGCGCTATCGCGGCATGGGCGCGGCCGAGCGCAAGCAGCGCATCGAGCAGGCGCTGACCAGCGTCGGCCTGGGCTCGCGCATGAAGCATTACCCGGCCGAGCTATCCGGCGGCCAGCAGCAGCGCGCCGCCATCGCCCGCGCCCTGGCCGGCAGCCCGCGCCTGCTGCTGGCCGACGAACCGACCGGCAACCTGGACACGCAGATGGCCCGCGGCGTGATGGAGCTGCTGGAGGAGATCAACTCCCAGGGCACCACCATCGTCATGGTGACGCACGACCCGGAGCTGGCTGCACGCGCCCAGCGCAACGTGCACATCGTCGACGGCCAGGCCACCGACCTGCTGCGTGAACCGGTGCTGGCCCACGCCTCGCGCATCGCCGAAACCAACACGCAGGGCTGAGGACCACGCATGTCGCTGTTCACGTACTACCTGCAGCAAGGCATGCGCAGCCTGCGGCGCACGCCGGTGCTCACCGGGCTGATGGTGCTGTCCATCGCCGTGGGCATCGGCGCGTCGATGACGACGCTGACGGTGATGCACCTGCTCTCGGGCGATCCCCTGCCCGGGCGCAGCCAGCACCTGTACTACCCGCAGGTGGATGCGTCCCCGCGCGGGGAGAAGCCGCGCGTCGATCCGCTGGACATGCTCGACTACACCTCGGCGGTCGATCTCTGGCGCGATGGCCCGGCCGAGCGCAAGGCACTGGTCGCCAACAGCCCGGCCAAGCTGTCCGCCCCCACCAGCAGCGCGCCGGCCAGCATCACCCCGATGCTGTCCACCACGGCCGACTTCTTCCCGATGTTCCAGGTGCCGATGGCCTATGGCAGCGGCTGGTCGCGCGAGGACGACGAGCGCCGTGCGCGCGTGGCGGTGATCTCCTGGAACCTCAACCAGCGCCTGTTCGGCGGCAAGGACAGCGTCGGCCAGATGCTGCGCATCCGCGACAGCGAGGTCCGCATCGTCGGCGTGCTCAAGCCGTGGCGCCCGGCACCGCTCTACTACGCCGTGGCCGGTGGCCGCTTCTCCCAGGGCGACACCGCCGATTTCTACCGCGCGCCGCAGGACGTGATGATGCCGTTGTTCAGCAGCCTGCAGGTCAATGCCGGCAACTTCCAGCAGTTCACCTGCTGGGGGCTGCCCGAGCAGCCCGGCCACCTGGAGAACAGCAACTGCGTGTGGTTGCAGCAATGGGTGCAGCTGGACACGCCGGCGCAGGTCAGCGCCTACGAGCGGTTCCTGCAGGGCTACGTGCAGCAGCAACAGCAGCTGGGCCGCATCAGCCAGCCGGAACTGGCGCGTCTTTCCAGCCTGATGCAGTGGCTGGACTTCAACGGCGTGGTGCCGCGTGACGTCCGCCTGCAGGCGTGGATGGCATTGGCCTTCCTTGGCATCTGCCTGTTCAACACGGTGGGCCTGCTGCTGGCCAAGTTCCTGCGCCGCACCAGCGAGATCGGCGTGCTGCGGGCACTGGGCGCGACCCGCGCGATGGTCTTCCAGCAGTGCCTGATCGAAGCGGCGCTGATCGGCCTGGCCGGCGGCCTGGGCGGCTTGCTGTTGACCGCGTTCGGTCTGTGGAACATCCGCCAGCAGCCCTTGGCCTACGCGGACATGATGCAGCTGGACCTCACCATGCTCGGCTCGACCCTGGCCGTTGCCGTCGTCACCACCTTGTTGGCGGGACTGCTGCCGGCGCTGCGCGCCGCCCGCATCGACCCGGCCCTGCAGATCAAGGCACTGTAAGCATGGATATCAAACCCATCCTGGTCGCACTGTCGCGCCACCGCATCGCCGCCTCCCTGATCACCCTGGAGATCGCGCTGGCCTGCGCGGTGCTGTGCAACGCGCTGTTCCTGGCGGTTTCGCGCATGGACATGATCGGCATGAACAGCGGCGTGGACGAGAGCCGCGTCGCCGCCCTCAGCCTCGATGACTGCGACGGCTGCCAGCCGGCCGAACTCAACGGCCGCTGGCTGCAGCAGCTGCGCAGCCAGCCCGGCGTGCAGGCGGTGGGCGTGGTCAACGCCGTGCCGTTCGGCCAGCGTGCCGGCACCGCCGGCATCAGCCTGGACCCCGAAGGCAAGCACTTCGGCGGCGTGCCGCATTTCTACCTGCTCGACCCCGGCGCGATCGACGTGATGCAGCTCAAGCCGGTGCAGGGCCGCAGCTTCACCGATGGCGACTTCCAGCCGGTGGAGAACTACCTGCCCGAGAGCGCCCAGGTGTGGATCACCCGCGCCCTGGCCGCCCACCTGTGGCCGGGGGAATCGGCGCTCGGCAAGCAGTTCTGGATGTCCAGCAACCGCTTCACCGTGGCCGGCGTGCTGGAACACTTCGCCCGTCCCGACCCGGGCCGCAGCGAGAGCGGAGTGGCCAGCGCGCAATGGTCGGTGATCGTGCCGGTCCTCACCCACGCGCAGAGCGGCACCTACGTGCTGCGCGCCGATGCGGCGGACCTGCCGGCAATCATCCGCGACGCGGCGGCCGCTGCCTCCAAGGTCACCCCCGAAGCCATCCTGTCCAGCGACTACAGCGCCACGCTGGCCCAGCTGCGTGACACCTACTTCCGCCAGGACCGGGCGATGACCCGCCTGCTGCTCGGCGTGTGCCTGGCGATGCTGCTGGTGACCGCGCTGGGCATCATCGGCCTGGCCAGCTTCTGGGTGCAGCAACGCACCAAGCAGATTGGCATCCGCCGTGCGCTGGGGGCCACCCGGCGCCAGATCATCGGCTACTTCCAGACCGAGAACCTGCTGCTGACCGGCTTCGGCATCGTGCTGGGGATGCTGCTGGCCTTCGCCGGCAACCAGGTGCTGATGCACTACTTCGAGATCGACCGCCTGCCGCTGTACTACCTGCCCGTCGGCGCCGTACTGCTGTTGCTGCTCGGGCAGGTCGCCGTGATCGGCCCTGCCCTGCGCGCGGCTGCCATCCCACCCATCGTCGCCACCCGTAGCGTTTGACCTCGCCGAGGACTTCCCATGTTCAGCTACTACTTCAAACTCGCGATCCGCAGTTTCGGTCGCAACAAGATCCTCACCACGCTGATGGTGCTGGCGATCGCCCTGGGCATCGGCGCGGCGATGACGACGCTGACCGTGTTCAAGGTGCTCTCCGGCGACCCGATCCCGCAGAAGAGCGACCGGCTGTTCTACGTGCAGTTGGACCCCTACACGAAGGAGGGCTACCAGCCGGGCGAGGAGCCGGAGCGGCAGCTGACCCGCTTCGATGCCGAGGAACTGCTGCGGCAAAAGAAGGCACCGCGCCAGGCGATGATGACCGGCGGCGGCGGCATCCTCGATCCGCGCGTGGACGCGCTCAAGCCGTTCAGCGTCGAGATGCGCTACACCTCGGCCGACTTCTTCCCGATGTTCGAGACCCCCTTCCTGTATGGCAACGGCTGGAGCGCTGGGGAGGACGCCGGCCGCAGCCGCGTGGCGGTGCTCAGCAAGTCCCTCAACGAGAAGCTGTTCAAGGGTGAGAACAGCGTCGGCAAGGACGTGCTGATCGAAGGCCATGCGATGCGCGTGGTCGGCGTGCTGAACGACTGGAACCCGCGCCCGAAGTTCTACGACATCACCACCGGCCGCTTCGACCGCGAGGAAAGCGTGCTGCTGCCGTTCTCCACCTTCATCGACCTGAAGCTGGAACGCAACGGCAACATGAACTGCTTCGGCCGCGAGATCGTCAACGACGCGCAGGCATTGAACGTGCCCTGCTCGTGGGTGCAGTACTGGGTGGAGCTTGATTCGCCCAGCGACGCCGGTGACTTCAAGGCCTACCTGGACAACTATTCCGAACAGCAGCGTGCCTCCGGCCGCTTCGAGCGCCCGGCCAACACCCGCCTGCGCAACGTGATGGAGTGGATGGACTTCACCCAGGTCGTGCCGGGCGACGTGCGCCTGCAGATGTGGCTGGCCTTCGGCTTCCTGCTGGTGTGCCTGGTCAACACGGTGGGCCTGCTGCTGGCCAAGTTCCTGCGCCGCAGCGGCGAGATCGGCGTGCGTCGCGCACTGGGTGCCAGCCGCAGCGAGATCTTCAAGCAATGCCTGGTCGAGGCCGGCACCGTCGGCCTGGCCGGCGGCATGCTCGGCCTGGTGTTCGCGCTGCTCGGCCTGTGGGCGGTACGCCAGCGCCCCGCCGCGTACGCCTCGCTCGCCCACCTGGACGGCTCGATGCTGCTGGTCACCTTCGCGCTGGCCGTGTTCGCCAGCCTGCTGGCCGGCGTCCTGCCCGCCTGGCGGGCCATGCAGGTCACGCCCGCACTGCAGCTGAAGAGCCAATGAGGTACCGGGCCGGGGCGTGCGCGGCGGCAAGCCGCCACGCCACGACCTTCCGCGTAGTGCCGTCCCCAACGCCTGGCGGGGGGCGGGGTTGAAGAAGGGTTCGATCCACTCCCCTTTCATCCTCGCACCTCTTCACCTTACTCCTCGCTCCACCGGAGAACCCGCATGGAAATCCGCCCCATCCTCTCGACGCTGTCGCGGCACAAGACCGCCGCCGCCTTGATCGTGCTGGAGATCGCGCTGAGCTGCGCGATCATCTGCAACGCGCTGTTCATCGTCTCCCAGCGCATCGAAGTCATGGAACTCCCCAGCGGCATCGACGAAAGCCACCTGCTGGAGATCGGCCTGAGCGGCATCGGCGAGCAGGTCGATGCCGATGCGCGTACCGCCGAAGACATCGCCACGCTGCGCGCCATCCCCGGCGTGGAGAACGTCGCCATCACCAACCAGCTGCCGTTCCAGAGCGGCTCGTGGAATACCTCGCTGTCGGCCAGCCCTGAACCCGATGCGCAGTCGGTCAACGGCGCGCAGTACATGTTCGGCGAGAACATGGTGAAGACGCTGGGACTGGAGCTGCTCGCCGGCCGTGACTTCAATGCCGACGAGTACAGGAGCAACGAAGAGCTGTCCAAGACCACCGCCACCGAGCAGATGCCTTCCAGCGCCATCCTCACCGACGCGATGGCCCGGCAGTTCTTCCCCGATGGCAACGCCGTCGGCAAGACCGTCTACATGCTGGGCATCCCGATCACCGTGGTCGGCGTGGCCAAGACCCTGCTGCGCCCCAACATGCAGAACAACAACCGCACCTACGGGGTGATCTTCCCGATCCGCATGAGCTTCTCCGGCGGTGGCCGCTACATCATCCGCGTCGCCGACCCCGCGCGCCGCGACGAGGTGATGAAGCAGGCATTGGCGACCCTGGAGAAGAACGACCCGAACCGGCTGGTGTGGACCAACCTCACACTCGAGGAGAAGCGCGCCAAGAACTTCGCCAACGACCGCGACATGATCGGCCTGCTGCTGATCGTCAGCGGCCTGCTGTTGCTGGTGACCGCGGTGGGCATCATCGGCCTGGCCAGCTTCTGGGTGCAGCAGCGCACCAAGCAGATCGGCATCCGGCGCGCCCTGGGCGCCACCCGCGGCCAGATCCTGCGCTACTTCCAGACCGAGAACTTCCTGCTGGCCGGCATCGGCATCGTGCTGGGCATGCTGCTGGCCTACAGCCTGAACTACTGGCTGATGGGGCGCTACGAGCTGCCACGCCTGCCGTTGCTGTACCTGCCGGTCGGTGCGGTGTTGCTGTGGGTGATCGGGCAGATCGCGGTGTTCGGCCCGGCCCGTCGTGCCGCCTCGATCCCGCCGGCCGTGGCCACCCGCAGCGCCTGACCACGACAAAGGGATCCCATGTTCGGCTACTACCTGCAACTGGCCTTGCGCGGCTTCGGCCGCAACAAGGTGCTGACCACGCTCATGGTGCTGACCATCGCGGTCGGCATCGGTGCGACGATGACCACGCTGGGGCTGTACTTCGTGCTCTCCGGCGACCCCATCCCGCACAAGAGCGGCCAGCTGTACTACGCGCAGCTGGAACCCCGCACGCTGGGCAAGGACGCTACACTGGACAAGGATCCACCGCGGCAGATGAGCCGCTATGACGCCGAGGAGCTGCTGCGGCAGAAACGCGCCGACCGCCAGGCGGTGATGTCGGCCGGCGCGGTCACCGTGCAGCCAGCCGGCAGCGCGGCCCAGCCGTTCCGGGCGATGGCGCGCTACACCTCGGCCGACTTCTTCGCGATGTTCGACGTGCCGCTGCACAGCGGCAATGCCTGGAACGCGGCCGATGACGAGGCCCGCGCGCAGGTGGCGGTCATCGACCGCAAGCTGGCCGCCACCCTGTTCGGCAACGATACCGCGGTGGGCCGGGAAATGCGGCTGCCGCAGGGCGTGTTCCGGGTGGTCGGCGTGATGGACGACTGGCGCCCGGCCCCGCGCTTCTACGACCTGAGCAGCCAGCGTTACGGTGGCGACGAGCAGGTACTGCTGCCGTTCTCGACCTCGCGCGCACTGAAGCTGGACACGCAGGGCAGCGTGCATTGCTGGGGCAACAGCAGCGGCGTGGACGGCGGCAACTATGGCCTCAACGCGCCCTGCGCATGGCTGCAGTATTGGGTGGAGCTGGACTCGCCGCAGAAGGCGCGGGACTACCTCAAGTACCTGGCCGACTACTCCGACAGCCAACGCGCCAGTGGTCGCTTCGAACGCCCCACCAACGTGCGCCTGTACAGCGTGATGGACTGGCTGGACTTCAACCGCATCGTGCCCAACGACGTGCGCCTGCAGATGTGGCTGGCGTTCGGCTTCCTGCTGGTCTGCCTGCTCAACACGGTGAGCCTGCTGCTGGCCAAGTTCCTGCGCCGCAGCGGCGAGATCGGCATCCGCCGCTCGCTCGGCGCATCCCGCGCGGATATCTTCCGGCAATGCCTGACCGAAGCCGGCGTGATCGGCTTCGTCGGCGGCGCGCTGGGGTTGGGCTTCGCCGCCTTCGGCCTGTGGCTGATCCGCCAGCAGCCCGATGAGTACGCCAAGCTCGCCCACATGGACACCACCACGCTGTGGCTGACCTTCGCCCTGGCCGTCACCGTCAGCCTGCTTGCCGGCCTGTTGCCGGCATGGCGCGCGATGAAGGTGCCGCCAGCCCTGCAGCTCAAGAGCCAGTAATACGCTTCGGACCGAACCTGCTTGGGGAGGGACGCTCCGGCTCTCCCCCTTTTTTCAGGACTCCGTCCATCGTCCGACGCGCTCCCCGCACTCCCAGGCAGATGACCATGGAAATCCTCCCCATCCTCACCACGCTGTCGCGGCACAAGACCGCCGCCCTGCTGATCGTACTGGAGATCGCACTGAGCTGCGCCATCATCTGCAACGCGGTGTTCATCATCCGCAACCGCATCGCCGAGCTGCAGCTCAGCAGCGGCGTTGCCGATGACGAGCTGGTCTACCTGGCCACCAGCAGCCTGCTGCCGGACGTCAACATGGACGCACTGCGCAAGCAGGACCTCCAGGCGCTGGCCGCGATCCCCGGCGTGCAGGCGGTCAGCAGCGTCAACCAGATCCCCTATGGCGGCAACATCTGGTCCTCCGATGTGCGTCTGGAGGCAAGCCAGACCCGTCCCTCCGCGACCGCGGCCATCTACATGGACGATGGCCGCATGCAGCAGACCTTCGCGCTGCGGATCGCCCAGGGCCGCGGCTTCAACCCCGACGAATACATCGACAACAGCAGCTTCGATCCGAACCAGGTCGGCACCGGCATCCCCGCCGTCATCCTGGGCCGTTCGCTGGCGCAGACGCTTTTCCCGGGCCAGGACGCGGTGGGCAAGCAGCTATACGTGTGGGGCGAGAAACAACCGCCGTCACCGGTGGTCGGGGTGATCGAGGACCTGCTCGCGCCGGGCGAGGCGGGTACCTTCGCCAACCGCTACCACTCCATGATGTTCCCGATCCGGGTCTCCAATGGTGCGTACGCGATCCGCACCACGCCGGACCAGCGCGAGGCGGTGCTGAAGGCCGCCATCGACGCGCTCCACGCCACCGACCCGAACCGCCTCATCGAACAGCAGGGCACGCTGGAACAGATGCGTGCCGACTTCCACCAGCGCGACCGCTCGGTGATCTGGCTGTTGCTGGCCGTCAGCGCCGCGCTGTTGGCGGTCACCGCGTTCGGCGTGCTCGGCCTGGCCAGCTTCTGGGTGCAGCAGCGCACCAAGCAGATCGGTATCCGGCGGGCACTGGGGGCCACGCGCGGCAACATCCTGCGTTACTTCCAGGTGGAGAACTTCATGCTCAGCAGCGCCGGCATCGTGCTCGGCCTGCTGCTGGCCTATGGCCTGAACCTGCTGCTGATGCACTACTACGAGCTGCCACGCCTGCCGCTGGCCTACCTGCCCGTCGCCGCGCTGCTGCTCTGGCTGCTTGGCCAGCTGGCGGTGCTCGGCCCGGCGCGCCGGGCGGCTTCCATCCCACCGGCCGTTGCCACGCGCAGCGCCTGAACCTGGCGAGGTATCGATGAAGACCCCCCTGCTCCCCCTGCTGCTCGCACTGGCCTGCACGCCGGCGATGGCCGCCGAAGGAGACGACCTGACCGCGACCATCACCGCGCTGGACCACGCGGTGTTCGACAGCTTCAACCACTGTTCGGACCCGGCGCAGCTGCGTCGCCACGCCAGCTACTTCGATGCGGCGGTGGAGTTCTACCACGACACCGGCGGCGTCACCTGGACGCGTGATGCCATGCTCGCCAACACCGCCAGGCATGCCTGCGGCCACTTCACCCGCGAACTGCTGCCGGAAACGCTGGAGGTCTTCCCGGTGAAGGACTTCGGCGCCATCGCGCGCGGCCAGCACCGTTTCTGCGACAGCGCCAGCGGCAAATGCGAAGGGCTGGCCGACTTCACCATCGTCTGGCGCCTGGGCGATGGGCAATGGCAGATCACGCGGGTGCTCAGCTATGGGCACCGCGCGATTGCCGCCGACAGCGCACGATGACGCCGCTCCGGCAGTGGGGCCGCCAGGCCTGCCGGCAACCGGCCCCGCTGCCAGCGCCACCGCTAGCGTGTAATGTGCTGGACCCGACGTCCTGTTGCCGCCTCCCTTCCGGTTTCCACGATTCCCATGCCGCAGATCCTGATCATCGACGACAACACCGCCGTGGCCACCGCACTGGAGGTGCTGTTCTCCCTGCATGACATCGACACCCGCCACGCCAGCTCGCCCGAGCAGGGGCTGGCGATGCTGGCCGAGCAGGAGTTCGACCTGGTCCTGCAGGACATGAACTTCACCGCCGACACCACCTCCGGCGAGGAAGGCCAGGCGTTGTTCCGTGACATCCGCCAGGCCTATCCGGACCTGCCGGTGATCCTGCTCACCGCCTGGACCCACCTGGACAGCGCGGTGGAACTGGTCAAGGCCGGTGCCGCCGACTACCTGGCCAAGCCCTGGGACGATGGCCGCCTGCTGACCACGGTCAACAACCTGCTGGAGCTGGCCGAGACCCGCCGCGAGCTGGCCCGTCGCCGCCAGCGCGAGCTGGCCCAGCGCAAGAGCCTGAACGAGCGTTACGACCTGCGCGGCGTGGTGTTCGCCGACCCGGCCAGCGAACGGGTGATCGCCCTGGCCTGCCAGGTCGCCCGCTCCGACCTGCCCGTGCTGATCACCGGCCCCAACGGCGCCGGCAAGGAGAAGATCGCCGAGATCATCCAGGCCAATTCGCCCAACCGCAAAGGCCCGTTCGTCGCCCTCAACTGCGGTGCCATCCCGGCCGAACTGATCGAGGCCGAACTGTTCGGCGCCGAGGCCGGTGCCTACACCGGCGCCAACAAGGCGCGCGAGGGCAAGTTCGAGGCCGCCGATGGCGGCACGCTGTTCCTGGACGAGATCGGCAACCTGTCGCTGACCGGGCAGATGAAGCTGCTGCGCGTGCTGGAAACCGGCCGCTTCGAGCGGCTGGGCTCCAACCGCGAGCGCCAGGTCAAGGTGCGCGTGGTCAGCGCCACCAATGCCGACCTGCCGGCGATGATCCGTGATGGCAGCTTCCGCGAAGACCTGTACTACCGGCTCAACACCGTCGAACTGGTGCTGCCGCCGCTGGGCGAACGCCGCGAGGACATCCTGCCGCTGGCGCGGTTCTTCCTCGGGCAGGACAACAAGCCGCTCTCGCCGCAGGCCGCGCAGGCGCTGCAGCGCCACACCTGGCCGGGCAACGTGCGCGAACTGCGCAACGTGATCCAGCGCGCCGCCCTGCTCGCGCAGGGGCCGCGCATCGAGGTGGCCGACCTCAACCTGCCGCGCGCCCCCGCGCGCCCGACCGCCGCGCACGGCGCCGAGGAACCGGACCGCGAACGCATCATCGCCGCGCTGTCGCACGCCGGTGGCGTCATCGCCCAGGCCGCCGCCGAGCTGGGCATGAGCCGGCAGGCGCTGTACCGGCGCATGGACCGCCACGGCATCCCGCGCGAATGACACGGCCATGCTGAAGTCGCGCTCGTTCACCCTCACCCTGTTCCTGCGCCTGCTGCCGGTGCTGGCGCTGGCCGCCGCGTTGCCGTGGCTGCTGGCCTACTGGATGGACCATGGCTGGTGGGTGGTGGCCACCTCCACGGTGATCCTGCTTTCCCTGATGTGGTGGGCGCTGCGCCGGGCCACCGCACCGATCCGCTCGTTGCTGCGCGCCCTGTCCGGCACCACCAGCAGCTACCGCGACGGCGAGTACAACTTCGGCGTCCATTGGCGCGGCAAGGATGAGTTCGCCCAGCTGGTGCAGGCCCATGCCGAACTGGGCGAGGTACTGCGCGAACAGCGGCAATCGCTGGTGCAGCGCGAGCTGCTGCTGGACACCATGGTGCAGAACACGCCGGTGGCGATGCTGCTGTTGACCGACGGCGGCGACGGCATCCAGCGCGTGGCGTTCTCCAACGTCGCCGCACGCAAACTGCTGCACGGTGGCTGGAAGCTGGAAGGCCAGCGCATGCCCGACCTGCTGGAGAACATGCCCACCGAGCTGCGCAACGCCATCTCGCGCGGCGGCGACAGCCTGTTCGCGGTCCGCGACCCGGAGGCCTTCGAGGGCGATGAGGACGACGAGCAGATCTACCACCTGTCGCGCCGCAACTTCCATCTCAACGGCCGCCCGCACGAACTGCTGCTGCTGCGCCTGCTCACCGCCGAACTGCGCCGCCAGGAAGTGCAGACCTGGAAGAAGGTGATCCGCGTCATCAGCCACGAGCTCAACAACTCGCTGGCACCCATCGCCTCGCTCGCCCATTCCGGCGCCGAACTGGTGCGACGCAACCGCACCGAGCGGCTGGAGAACATCTTCGGCACCATTGAGGAACGCGCGCGCCACCTGGAGGGTTTCATCCGTGGCTACGCGCGTTTCGCCAAGCTGCCGCAGCCACAGTTGCAGACGGTCATCTGGGCCAACTTCCTGCACAGCCTGCAGCAGCAGATCCCGTTCCGCATGGACCCGGTGCCGGAGGACCTGAGCAGCCGCCTGGACCCGGCCCAGTTCGCCCAGGCGCTGCTGAACCTGCTCAAGAACGCGCACGAGGCCAGTGACGACAACGGCGCCGCCGGCGAGGGCGTGGAAGTGCGCCTGGCGCGCCTGCCACATTGGCTGCGCATCGAGATCCTGGACCGCGGCATCGGCATGAACGAAGCAGTGCTGCAGAACGCGCTGATGCCGTTCTACTCGACCAAGCGCAACGGCACCGGCCTGGGCCTGGCCCTGACCCGCGAGATCATCGAGGCCCACGCCGGCCGGATCTCGCTGCAGAACCGCACCGAGGGCGGCCTGTGCGTGACGGTGCTGTTGCCGCACGACTGAGCCGCACGCGGCCGTCCATTCACAGCGCCCGTTGCATCGCCACGCGCAACGCCATCGGGAAGCCCGCGGCGGCCTCCTCGGCCATCACCGCGTGCATCGCCGCGCTCCAGCTTTCGCGTGGCCACACGGCAAAGCCTTCGCTCGCATAGAAGCCGGCGTTCCACGGCACGTCACTCAGGGTGGTCAGCACCGCGCGCCGATGTCCGCGGCCGGCGCCCTGCGCCAGCGCATGCCGCAACAACGCCCGCCCGTGTCCCTGGCGGCCCTGCTGTGGCAAGACATCCATCTGCAGCACGTGGAAATCCTCATCCAGCACGCCGGCCAGCAGGTAACCGGCAACATCGCCCGTGGCGCCTTCGGTCACCCACAACGCATCCTCGCGCAGACCCTGCGCGAAGACCGCCGCATCGGTCGGGCAGGCGGAAAACACCGCCCACGCCGGATGCCCGCGCAGGCGCTGCCCGGCCTGCTGCTCGATCAACGGCAGCAGCGCCAGCTCCTCCGGCCGCGCCAGGCGCGGCTCAGGACTTCTTGACGGGCCGTGTCCAGCCATCGATGGTCTGCTGCCGGGTGCGCGCCACGGTCAGCTTTCCTTCCGGCGCATCGCGGGTGATCACCGAGCCGGCACCGATGGTCGCGCCGTCGGCCAGGGTCACCGGCGCCACCAGCGAGCTGTTGGAGCCGACGAACACCTTGTCGCCGATGACGGTCTGGAACTTGTTCACGCCGTCGTAGTTGCAGGTGATGGTGCCGGCGCCGATGTTGGTGCCGCTGCCGATCACCGCATCGCCCAGGTAGGTCAGGTGGTTGGCCTTGCTGCCCTCGCCCAGCGTGGCCTTCTTGGTCTCCACGAAGTTGCCCACGTGCACGCCGTCGGCCAGCACCGTGCCCGGCCGCAGCCGCGCGAACGGGCCGATCTGTGCGGCGCCTTCGCTGACCACGCCTTCCAGGTCGCAGTGCGGGCGCACTTCGGTGCCGGCACCGAGCTTGACGTCCTTCAGCCGCACGAACGCGCCGATGCTCACCCCGTCACCCAGTTCAACCTCGCCTTCCAGCACCACGTTGGCATCGATCTGCACGTCACGGCCGACCTTCACCGTGCCACGCTGGTCCAGGCGCGCCGGGTCGAGCAGGCGGGCACCCTGCTCGCACAATGCCCTGGCCGCGCGCAGCTGCCAGGCCCGCTCCAGCTGCGACAGCTGCCACGGATCATTCGCGCCCTCGGCCTCCTGTGCGTCGGCCACGTGCACCAACCCGGCCGGCGTGTACTCCGAGGCCGCCGAGGCGAACACGTCGGTCAGGTAGTACTCGCCCTGCGCGTTGGCGTTGGACAGCGCCGACAACCAGCGCCGCAGCGCGGTCGACTCGGCGGTGATGATGCCGGTGTTGATGGTACGGATGCGCTTGTGCTCATCGTCGGCATCCTTCTGCTCGACGATCGCGGCCACCTTGCCCTCGGCATCGCGCACGATCCGCCCGTAGCCGGTCGGGTCATCCAGATCGGCGACCAGCACCGCCAGGCGCGGCGCATCGTCGATCAACGCCTGCAGGGTCTGCGCGCGGATCAGTGGCACGTCGCCATACAGCACCAGCACCTGCGCCATGTCCGGCACGTCCGGCATCGCCTGCTGGACCGCGTGGCCGGTGCCCAGCTGTTCCTTCTGCTCGGCCCAGACCAGGTCCGTCTGTCCGGCGAAGGCCGTGCGCACCGCTTCACCGCCATGGCCGTAGACCACGTGGATACCCGCCGGCTGCAGCTGCCGCGCCGCTTCGATGACATGCGCCAGCATCGGGCGCCCGGCGATGGGTTGCAGCACCTTGGGCAACACTGACTTCATGCGTTTGCCAGCGCCAGCAGCCAGGATGATCACATGTAGGGGATGACTCATCGGTTTTCCACCTGCCAATACAGGAATGCGTTCGTTGGCTGATAGCATAGGCGACCGCCCCTATCTCCTGCAGAACCGAATGGAAGCGCCTCCTGCACGTCTGGCCCGGCCTCTTGTCTGGCTCGGACCGCTCGCCCTGCTCATTGGCCTGGCAACACCGGAGTTATGGGCGACCCGGCCCCTCAGCAGGGCTGGCGAATTGCTGGTGCTCGGCCTGCTGGTCGCCGGCCTGTCCTGGCTTCCGGCCCGGCTGTGGCGTGGTGCGCAGGCAAGCTGGGCACTGGCCCTGTGGGGCGTGCTGCTGTGCGTGTTCGCCGGCCCGCTGCCGGTGTTCGCCACCGCCTTGCTGGCCCTGGCTGCGATCGCCGCCGGTAGCCTGCTGCTCCCGCGTGGCCCGATCGGCCTGCAGGCCGTGCTCGGCCTGCTGCTGATCGCAGGAACCCTCGGCTGGCTGCTCACGTTGCCCATTCACAACGGCTGGGGGTATCTGCTGGCCTGCGTGGCACTGCTGGCCATCCGCCGCACCCAGGTAACCGGCACGCTGCATGAAGCTGCCAGCCACTGGCAATCGGCCGTTGCCGCGACGCCACGGCTGGCCACGTTCTGCGTGATCGTGATGGGCCTGGCTGCAGCCAGTTGCTGGCTGCCCACCCTGCAGTACGACGACCTGGCCTATCACCTGCGCCTGCCGTGGCAGCTGCAGCAACAGGGCTTCTACAGCCCGGCACCCGAACATCAGGTGTGGGCGTTCGCGCCCTGGGCCTCGGACGTGGTACAGGCCGTCACCCAGCTGATCGCCCACCAGGAAGCGCGCGGGCCGGTCAACGCCCTGTGGCTGCTGCTGCTCGCCAGCGGGTTCTGGCAGCTGGCCGCCCGATTGGATGCACCCGTCGCTGGCCGCTGGCTGGCCGCGGCCGTGGCGCTGAGCCAGCCGCTGACCACGGCGCTGGCCGGCGGCATGCAGACCGAGCTGCCGATCGCCGCTGCGCTGGCCTGGCTGTTCGCGCTCGTCGCCGGCCCCCGCGATGGCAGTTTCCGCTTCTGGCTGGCACTGGCCGTGCTGTGCGGCGGTCTGGCGGCAATCAAGACCTCCGCCGCGGTGATGGCGGTGGTGCCGTTGCTCTGGGCCCTGATCCGCCATCCTTGGCCATCGCTGCCACGCATTGGCGCGGTGTTCCTGCTGGGGCTGGCGGTCGCCGGCGCGAGCTACGCGCACGGCCAGGTCCTGGCCGGCAACCCGGTGCTGCCGCTGCTCAACGGTTGGTTCCAGTCGCCGTACTACGCGCCCACCAACTTCTTCGATGACCGCTGGCACAGCGGCTTCAGCCCCTTGCTGTTGTGGCAGATGAGCTTCCATACCGACCGATTCCTCGAAGCGTTCGCCGGTGGCGGCAGCTTCGTGCTGGTCGCACTGCTCGGCCCCTGGCTGCTGGCGCTGTTCAACCGCAGCACCCGTGCCGCCGCCATCGCCGCCTCGCTGGTACTGCTGCTGCCGCTGCTGCCCCTGCAATACATGCGCTACGCCTATCCCGGGTTGGCGGTGTTGGCCGCCGTGCTGGTCACGGCGATGTGCCGGGTGAACCTGCGCCATGCCACATGGATCGCGATCGGGCTGTGCGTGCTGCAGTTGTGCTTCCAGGCAAGCGCTCACTGGACGCTGCGCTATGGCGCCATCAAGGAGACCGTGAAAGCCGCGGGGCGCGACGCGCCGCTGCTGGAGCACTACGCACCGGAACGCATTCTGGCCAAGGCCATGCGCGATGGCGGCGGGCCGCAAGGCAACGTGCTGCTACTGGACCCTGCGCAGGCGTTCTACGCTGAATTTGGCAGTCGCGGCCGCACCCTCAGCTGGTACTCGCCGCCGCTGTCACAGGCAGCCATCGGGGCGGCTGGGGATGCCAGCGGCCAGACCTGGCTCGCCGTACTGCGGAACGAAGGGGTCAGTGACGTGATCCTGCACAGCGAGACCGTAACTCCTGCCCAACGCGCCGCATTGGAGTTGGCGCACGCCACCCACCGCGATACCGTCCGTCAGGTCGAATGGTGGTCGATCCCCGCGGAAAACACGCCATGACGCTCGCCCGCCAAGGCTGGCTGTTCCTGCTGATGGGATTCCTGCAATGGATCCTGGATTGGGCGGTCACCGTGGCCCTGAGCCACTTCGGGGTCCCCTTGGAGGTGGCCAACGTCTGCGGGCGCATCACCGGCGCCCTGCTCGGCTTCTGGTTGAACGGCACGATCACGTTCTCCACCAGCACGCCGCTGGGCCGCCGGCATCTGGTGCGCTTCATCATTGCCTGGATCGTGCTGACCATCATCAGCACCTGGGCCGTCGGCTTGGTCGGACACAGCGCCGGCCTGCAGTACGCATGGCTGGCCAAGCCGGTGGTCGAAGCGGTACTGGCCGTCGCCAGCTTCTTCATCTCCCGCTACTGGATCTACCGCTGACGCACTGCGGCGGCTGATGGCACCGTCATTTCCCTGCCACCCTGCCGCACCGGTTCACGTCCACCACGACACGGAACCCTCACTCGCCGCTTATCCGCTCTCCGGGGGAGGTGGTGGTCACTGCGTCAGAGGAGCTTTCCACGGAGCTGGCACGCTTCCTCCAGCCTTGCAGCCGCCCAAACAAGAACGCCGGCCCAGGGCCGGCGTTCTCGCATGCGCTGCGGGCAGCCTCAGTGCTTGAGGGTGCGACGCAGACGCTCCAGCGCCTGCAACTGCGCGGTGACTTCTGCCAGACGCTGCTGTGCTTCGGCCAGCTCCATGGCTTCGCCACGGTTGGCGAGCACGCGCTCGGCTTCTTCCTTGGCCTTGCGCACGGCAGCTTCGTCGATGTCGGTGGCGCGGATGGCGGTGTCGGCCAGCACGGTCACGACCTGCGGCTGGACTTCCAGGATGCCGCCGGAGATGGCGAAATCCAGGTGCTCGCCAGCTGCCGTGGTGACCACGACCTTGCCCGGCTTCAGGCGGGTGATCAGCGGTGCGTGCTTGGGCGCGATGCCCAGCTCGCCCAGCTCACCGGTGGCCACGACCAGGGTCGCTTCGCCGCTGAAGATCTGCTGCTCGGCACTGACGATGTCGCAACGGATGGTGCTCATGGAAATCTCTTCGCCTGGTTGGGTGGGCCTGCGCCCACCGCAGGATGCCGCGAAGGCGGAGCGAACTCCGCCCTATGCGGGAATTAGGCCTTTTCAGCCATCTTCTTGGCCTTCTCGACCGCTTCGTCGATGCCGCCGACCATGTAGAACGCCTGCTCCGGCAGGTGGTCGTACTCACCGTCCACGATGGCCTTGAAGCCACGGATGGTGTCCTTCAGCGGCACGTACTTGCCCGGCGAGCCGGTGAACACTTCGGCCACGTGGAACGGCTGGCTGAAGAAGCGCTCGATCTTGCGGGCGCGGGTCACGGCCTGCTTGTCTTCCTCGGACAGTTCGTCCATGCCCAGGATGGCGATGATGTCCTTCAGTTCCTTGTACTTCTGCAGGGTCTGCTGGACGCGCTGGGCGGTTTCGTAATGCTCGTTGCCGATGACCTGCGGGTCCATCTGGCGCGAGGTCGAGTCCAGCGGATCCACGGCCGGGTAGATACCCAGCGAGGCGATCGAACGCGACAGGGTCACGGTCGAGTCCAAGTGGGCGAACGTGGTGGCCGGCGACGGGTCGGTCAAGTCATCGGCCGGCACGTACACGGCCTGGATCGAGGTGATCGAACCGGTCTTGGTCGAGGTGATGCGCTCCTGCAGGACGCCCATTTCCTCAGCCAGGGTCGGCTGGTAACCCACGGCCGACGGCATGCGGCCCAGCAGTGCCGACACTTCGGTACCGGCCAGCGTGTAGCGGTAGATGTTGTCGACGAACAGCAGCACGTCCTTGCCCTTGCCGTTGGCGTCCTTCTCGTCGCGGAAGTACTCGGCCATGGTCAGGCCGGTCAGGGCGACGCGCAGACGGTTGCCCGGCGGCTCGTTCATCTGGCCGTACACCATCGCGACCTTGTCCAGGACGTTGGAGTCCTTCATCTCGTGGTAGAAGTCGTTGCCCTCACGGGTACGCTCACCCACGCCGGCGAACACGGACAGACCGCTGTGCGCCTTGGCGATGTTGTTGATCAGCTCCATCATGTTGACGGTCTTGCCGACGCCGGCGCCGCCGAACAGGCCAACCTTGCCGCCCTTGGCGAACGGGCACATCAGGTCGATCACCTTGATGCCGGTTTCCAGCAGCTCGGTCGAGGAAGACTGGTCTTCGTACGACGGGGCGGCGCGGTGGATTTCCCAGTTGTCCGAAGCGGCAACCGGGCCGGCTTCGTCGATCGGGCGACCCAGCACGTCCATGATGCGGCCCAGGGTACCGGCACCGACCGGCACCGAGATGGCGCGGTTGGTGTTGACGGTGAC
Source organism: Stenotrophomonas sp. Steno-C18 (assembly GCF_056393195.1). Classification (NCBI taxonomy): domain Bacteria; kingdom Pseudomonadati; phylum Pseudomonadota; class Gammaproteobacteria; order Lysobacterales; family Lysobacteraceae; genus Stenotrophomonas; species Stenotrophomonas sp. Steno-C18. The sequence continues at coordinate 469,981 of NZ_JBWJOX010000003.1, forward strand.
CAGGCCACGCTTCAGGCCATCGGTCGAACCGAGGGCGATGGTGCGGACGATGCCGTCACCCAGCTGCTGCTGGACTTCCAGCGTGATTTCGGTGTTTTCCACCTTCAGCGCGTCGTACACCTTCGGTACGTCGCTGCGCGGGAATTCGACGTCGACGACCGCGCCGATGATCTGAACGATCTTGCCCTGACTCATTGCTGCATCCTCTAAATGTGTGCTTTGACTGTGCGCGTCAGACTGCTGCCGCGCCGCCGACGATTTCGGAGATTTCCTGGGTGATCGCTGCCTGGCGGGCCTTGTTGTAGACCAGCTGCAGGGTTCCGATCAGCTTGTTCGCGTTGTCGCTCGCCGCCTTCATCGCCACCATGCGTGCCGCATGCTCGGAAGCAACGTTCTCCAGCACGGCCTGGTACACCAGCGACTCGATGTAACGCGTGATCACGTGCTCGAGCACGGTCGCGGCATCGGGTTCGTACAGGTAGTCCCAGTCGTGCGAAGCCACCTGCGTTTCGCTGGCCGGCAACGGCAGCAGCTGGTCGAAGGAGGCCTTCTGCGTCATCGTGTTGATGAAACGGTTGTAGACCAGGTACACGCGGTCGACCTTGCCTTCGGTGAAGGCGTCGAGCATGACCTTGATCACGCCGATCAGCGTTTCCAGCTTCGGCTGGTCGCCGATGTGGGTGACGCTGCCGACCATGTTCACGTTGACGCGACGGAAGAACACGCTGGCCTTCTGGCCGACGGTCACCATGTCGATCTCGGCGCCCTTCTCCTGCCAGCCGCGCATCTCGGCCACGGCCTTGCGGAACAGGTTGTTGTTCAGGCCGCCGGCCAGACCGCGATCGGAAGAGATCACGATGTAGCCCACGCGCTTGACGTTCTCGCGCTCAACCAGGAACGGGTGCTGGAAATCGGTGCTGGCCTGGGCCAGGTGGCCGATCACCTGCTTCATCGCCTGCGCGTACGGACGCGAGGTCTTCATCCGATCCTGCGCCTTGCGGATCTTGGAGGCCGAGACCATTTCGAGCGCGCGCGTCACCTTGCGGGTGTTCTGCACGCTCTTGATCTTGGTTTTGATTTCGCGTCCGCTTGCCATCTCTTATTCCCGTAGAGCGGGGCTGAGCCCCGCTTTATCAGTGTGAAGCGGAGCATGACTCCGCTCTACCTGCGCAGTTACCAGGTGCCGGTGCTCTTGAAATCGGAGATGCCCTTCTTGAAGGCCGCCTCGATCTCGTCGTTCCAGCCACCGGTGGCGTTGATCTTGGAGACCAGCTCGCCGGCGGTGTTGGCAAAGTGCGCGTGCAGGCCGGCTTCGAAGGCCAGCAGCTTGTTGACCGGCACGTCGTCGAGGTAACCCTCGTTGACGGCGTAGATCGACAGCGCCTGGTCGGCGATGGACATCGGCAGGTACTGCTTCTGCTTCATCAGCTCGGTGACGCGCTGGCCGCGCTCCAGCTGCTTGCGGGTCGCTTCGTCCAGGTCCGAGGCGAACTGCGCGAACGCGGCCAGCTCACGGTACTGGGCCAGCGAGATACGGATGCCGCCGGACAGCTTCTTGATGATCTTGGTCTGGGCCGAGCCACCCACGCGCGACACCGAGATACCGGCGTTGACGGCCGGACGGATACCGGCGTTGAACAGGTCGGTTTCCAGGAAGATCTGGCCGTCGGTGATCGAGATCACGTTGGTCGGAACGAAGGCGGACACGTCGCCGGCCTGGGTTTCGATGATCGGCAGCGCGGTCAGCGAACCGGTCTTGCCGGTGACCTTGCCTTCGGTGAACTTCTCCACGTACTCCTCCGACACGCGGGCTGCGCGCTCGAGCAGGCGGGAGTGCAGGTAGAACACGTCACCCGGGTAGGCTTCACGGCCCGGCGGGCGCTTGAGCAGCAGCGAGATCTGGCGGTAGGCAACGGCCTGCTTGGACAGGTCGTCGTACACGATCAGGGCGTCTTCGCCGCGGTCCATGAAGTACTCGCCCATGGTGCAGCCGGAGTAGGCGCTGATGTACTGCATCGCGGCCGATTCCGAAGCGGTGGCGGCCACGACCACGGTGTGGGCCAGCGCGCCGTTCTCTTCCAGCTTGCGCACGATGTTGGCCACGGTCGAGGCCTTCTGGCCGATCGCGACGTACACGCACTTGATGCCGGTGCCCTTCTGGTTGATCACCGCGTCGATGGCCATCGCGGTCTTGCCGGTCTGGCGGTCACCGATGATCAGCTCGCGCTGGCCACGGCCGATCGGGATCATCGAGTCGACCGACTTGTAGCCGGTCTGCACCGGCTGGTCGACGGACTTGCGCCAGATCACGCCCGGGGCAACGCGCTCCACCGGGGCGGTCAGGTGGGTGCCCAGCGGGCCCTTGCCGTCGATCGGCTCGCCCAGGGCGTTGACCACGCGGCCCAGCATTTCCGGACCCACCGGCACTTCCAGGATGCGACCGGTGGTCTTGGCCACGTCGCCTTCGCGCAGGTGCTCGTAGTCACCCAGCACCACGGCGCCGACCGAATCGCGCTCCAGGTTCAGCGCCAGTGCGTAGGTGTTGTTCGGCAGTTCGATCATTTCGCCCTGCATCACGTCAGCCAGGCCGTAGATGCGCACGATGCCGTCGGACACCGAGGTGACGGTGCCTTCGTTGCGCGATTCCGCGGACAGGGCGACCTTCTCGATGCGGTTCTTGATCAGTTCGCTGATTTCGGAGGGGTTGAGCGTGGTAGCCATCGTCAAGTCCTAGTGCCGGCAATCAAGCCGGACGTTAAATTGAATTCAGTGTGCGAGCGCGGTCTGCAGGCGGGACAGCTTGCCCTTGAGCGAACCATCGATGACCACATCGCCGGCATCGATCACGGCGCCGCCGATCAGCGAAGCGTCCACCGCGGTCGATACCTCGACGTCGCGGCCGAAGCGCCTGCGCAGCGCGGCCTTGATCTTTTCCAGCTCGTCAGCCGACAGCTCGGCCGCCGAGGTCACCGTGGCCTTGACCACGTTTTCGGCCTCGGCGCGCATCTGGTCGAACAGGCCGGCGATTTCCGGCAGCTGCTGCAGGCGGTGCGACTCGGCCAGCAGGTTCAGGAAGCGGCCGAAGGTTTCACCCGCCGCTTCCGGGGCCAGCAGGGCGACGGCGTCGCCGCGGCCCAGCTCCGGATTGGAGAGCAGGGCCGACACGCGCGGATCGGCGGCAACGCGGGCGGAGAACGCAAGCGCGTCCGACCACGGCGCGAACTTGCCTTCCTCGCGCGCAATCGCGAAAGCGGCGCGGGCGTACGGGCGAGCAAGCGTGAGGGCCTGGCTCATCTATCAGATCTCCGCGGCCAGCTCGTCGAGCAGCGCCTTGTGGGCGTTGGCATCGATTTCGCGCTTGAGCAGCTTTTCTGCGCCGGTCACGGCCAGGGCGGACACCTGCTTGCGCAGATCTTCGCGGGCACGGTTGGCGGCAGCGTCGATTTCGGCCTGGGCCAGTTCTTTCTGGCGGTTGGCTTCGGCGATGGCTTCGTTCTTGGCGGCTTCAACGATCTGGTTCGCCCGGGCGTGCGCCTGGTCGATGATCTCGTTGGCCTTGCCACGAGCTTCCTTCAGCGCCTCGTTGACCTTCACTTCGGCCTGGGCCAGGTCTTTCTGGCTGCGGTCGGCAGCAGCGAGGCCTTCAGCGATCTTCTGCTGGCGCTCTTCGATGGCCTTCAACAGCGGCGGCCAGATCTTGGTCGCGATGATCCAGATCAGCGCGGCAAAGGCCAGGGCCTGTGCAAAGAGGGTGAGATTGATATTCATGAATTAGCTCGATCGCTGGTGTCGGGGGTGGCTGCGCCGCCGTGGCGGCGCAACCGAACCTTCATCCGAAGCCCGGCGCCTTCAGCAGGCACCGGACTGTCTCACTGCAGCTGGATCAGCCTGCCAGCTTGGCGGCTTCGGCCAGCAGGGCAGCAGCCAGCGGGTTGGCGAAGGCCAGCAGCAGGCCAACGGCGACCGAGATGATGAATGCGGCGTCGATCAGGCCGGCGGTGATGAACATGCGGACCTGCAGGACCGGGATCAGTTCCGGCTGGCGAGCGGCCGACTCCAGGAACTTACCAGCCATGATGGCCAGACCCAGACCGGCGCCCAGCGCGGCCAGGCCGATCATGATGCCAACGGCAAGGGCGGTGGAGCTCTGAACTTGGGCGAGATTGGTCAGGACGGCGAAGTACATGGTTTTCTCCAGGAACTTAAGTAGCTAAGGGTGATGAAACGGATGAAGGTTGGAACTGGTTGAAGCTTGTAACTCAGTGGCTGTCTTCCGACAGGCTCAGGTACACGATCGACAGCATCATGAAGATGAAGGCCTGCAGCGGGATCACCAGCAGGTGGAACAGCATCCAGCCAAGGCCGAACACGCCACCGGCAACAGCACCGAACACACCGGCGCCGCCCAGCACCCAGATCAGCAGGAAGACGATTTCGCCGCCGAACATGTTGCCGAACAGTCGCATCGCCAGCGAAATCGGCTTGCTCAGCCACTCGACGATGTTGAGGATCAGGTTGAAGGGCATCATCCACTTGCCGAACGGAGCGGTCAGGAACTCCTTGATGAAGCCGACCAGGCCCTTGGAGCTGAGCGAGAAGAAGACCATCAGGAAGAACACGCTGATCGACATGCCCAGGGTGGCATTCACGTCGGCGGTCGGGACCGGCTTCCAGTAGTGCACGCCCGCCCATTCCAGCGGCTTGGCGATGAAGTCGGCCGGGATCATCTTGATGAGGTTCATCAACAGGATCCAGAAGAAGATGGTGATCGCGATCGGCGTCACCAGCTTGCTCTTGCCGTGGTAGGTGTCCTTGGCCTGGCGGTCAACGAACTCCAGGCAGATTTCAACGAAGGCCTGCCACTTGCCCGGCACGCCGGCCGTGGCCTTGCGGGTCGCCATCCAGAAGGCGAAGACCATCAGCAGGCCCATCAGCACCGCGGTGACGATCGTATCGACGTGGATGGTCCAGAACGCGCCGCCGTCCCCGACCTTGGCGGTCAGATTCTGCAGGTGATGCTGGATGTAGGTGGTAGGGGTAAGAGCCTCGCCCGCCATGAGTCCGGAACCTTTATAAATGGATCAACGCCTGGCCAGAGCCAGAACCTGGAACATCAGCGCCACTGGAATTGCGGCCAGCAGCGCCAAAGGAGGAAGCCGCCACCAGACAAACGCCAGCACCAGCACAACAACGATCAACACGATCTTCAGCGCGAACCCCAGGAACAGGCGGATCATTGCTGAACCGGCAGCCTGAACGCCGCCACCGAGCCCAACCCACGCCGCCAGAACGGTTCCCGCCACCACCGTCACGCCCGAGACGAGCGCGCCAAGTGCGTACTTCGGCCCCATGAACAGGAAGGCCAGAGCCAGGACCACCACTGCTGCCAGCGGATAGACCGCGGCGCGCAACATCAGTCGCCGACCCGCGTCAACGGAGTTCAGCACGTCAAAGTGTCCTGCACAGGTGAATAAAGGGAACCGAGCCGCGCGTGGGCGCCTCGTCGAGCCGCGAAAGTATAACAGCGGGACATTTTGCGAGACAACCGCCATCAGCCTGCCCTTTTGACTATGCAAGTTGCCGCATTTGCTGGTTTTTTCTCCTGCCCACCGGGGCCGGGCGGGCGGGCGATATTGCGCTGCAGCAGCGGGAACTTCCTGTCAACCGGCCTGTCAGATTGTCCGTGTCCGTCGACATTACTCGTCGAATGCCCCGGCGGACCGGGTGAGGTGGTGCCGCCCGTCCCCTGCGGCACCACCTCACCGCACCTCTCGCCTGCTCCGTGATTTCCGCCCGCGCATGCACATCGCGTGCACGCTCCGGTCACGTCGATGGTACGTGCGATCACCGATAGTCCATTGCTTTCCCGCAACACGAGAAAGCATGCGATGCGCCAACTCAACCTCCTCCCCGTGATCGCCCCCTGCGCGCTGGCGCTGGGCCTGTTCCATGCATTGCCGGTGCACGCCGCCGAAGAGGACCCGCGCTTCACGCTGCGGCTGGGCGCGATGAACATCGACACCGACAACACCATCCGCGGCAGTACCGTGATCGGTGGCCAGCCGATCAACCTGTCCGAGGATTTCGGCATGGGCGGCAAGGAGTGGGAACCGCGCGTGGATGGCCTGTTCCGCATCAGCGACCGCCAGCGCCTGATCTTCGACTACTTCAAATACGACAAGGATCGCCGCCAGACGCTGGGCGAAACGGTGAGCTACGGCGACACCACGGTGCCGGCCGGCAGCTTCGTCAAGGGCGAGCTGAAGTACCAGGTGGCCACGCTGGTCTATGACTACTCGGTGGTGGACAGCGAGAAGTTCGACGTCGGCCTGCAGCTGGGCGCCGAGTACGCCAAGGTCAGCGCCGATGCCTATGCCGACCTGGGCGACCTCTACCGGGGCCGCTTCCTCAACGAGAAGACCGACGGCATCGCGCCGGTGGTCGGCGCGCGCGTGACGTTCACGCCCTCCGAGCACTGGCTGATCAACCTGCAGGGCCAGTACCTCAACACGCGCTGGGGCAACTTCGACGACTACAAGGGCGACCTCAGCCGCGCCAATGCCATCGTGCAGTACAACTTCAACCAGAACTTCGGCATCTTCGCCGGCTACGACTGGTTCAAGCTGGATGCCGACAAGCGCGGCAGCGACGGCGTGATCGGCCTGAAGCAGGAGTTCAAGGGCCCGCTGGCAGGCGTGAGCCTGTCGTTCTGATCGACGGCGTACGTGCCAGGCGCTGCCTGGCACGTCACGCTGTGTGGTGGTGGTGCCAAGCCCTGCCCGGCACGCGGCCTCGGCAGGAAAGCCCCTGCGGAGCTACCGGCCGCACTGTTTACAGCAGCTTGCCGTCCGCATCGGTGGCCGGTGCCGGGAACATCTCCACGGCGACGCAGAGGTAATCGGCCAGCGGCATCAGGCCCAGCGCGGCACGACGCGCATCAACCTGTTCGGGCGCTTCCATCGGCTTGGGTTGCCACCTGCTGCTGATCGCCGCCAGCTGGCTGCCATAGCGCTGCGGCTTGCCGGTGTTGACCAGCACGCGATCAACCAGCAACGCGTACTCACGCGCGGAGACTTCACCGCTGTCCACCTTCGGCGCCAGGCCCTCCAGCACCTGCTGCTGGAAGGCCGCATCGGTGTCGGCATGCTGCACCAGCAACCATGCTGCGGCCATGCCATCGGCGCCCACTTCACGCACGCCCGGCAGGCCGTGATGGTCGGCGACGATCTGCTTGATCCTCGGCAGGTTGGCGGCGTCCACCGCCAGCATCTTCGTGATCATCTCCTGCGACCAGTCGCCGTCACGCGCCTCCTGGTCGACGCGTGCCATTTCCAGCAGCTGCTCGCGCAGCGGTGGCGCACTGGGCGTGATGCCGGCCCATCGGCGCGCGTCCTCGGCCTTGCGTGCTTCCTCGGCCTTGGCGAAAACCGCCGCTGCAGGGCACTTCAGCAATGCCGCCGCCAGCTCCGGGTCTTCTTCCTCGGCGCAGGCGTTGCCTGCGCATGCCAATACCGCCATCACCGCGACCGCTCGCAACATTCCCATTCTCCCCTGCGACATCCGCAAACAACGACGCCCCGGTGAAGGGGCGTCGTGACGATCACTTCGTATGCAGCTTACTTCTTCTTCGGAAGGTACAGGTCGGTGATGGTGCCGTCGTAGATCTCCGAGGCCATCGCCACCGACTCGCTCAGGGTCGGGTGGGCATGGATGGTGTGACCGATGTCCTCGGCCTCGGCACCCATCTCGATGGCCAGGCCGATCTCGGCCAGCAGTTCACCGGCGTGCACGCCGACGATGGCGCCACCGATGACGCGGTGGGTTTCCTCATCGAAGATCAGCTTGGTGAAGCCTTCGGTACGCGCGATGCCGATGGCGCGGCCGCTGGCCGCCCACGGGAACTTGGCCACGCCGACCTTCAGGCCCTTGGCCTTGGCCTCGGTCTCCGTGACACCCACCCACGCGATCTCCGGGTTGGTGTAGGCCACCGACGGGATCACCCGCGCCACCCACTCCTTCTTCTCGCCGAAGGCCACTTCGGCCGCCAGCTTGCCTTCGTGCGTGGCCTTGTGGGCCAGCATCGGGTTACCGACGATGTCGCCGATGGCGAAGATGTGCGGCACGTTGGTGCGCATCTGGCGATCGACCGGGATGAAGCCGCGGTCGGTGACTTCGACGCCGGCCTTGTCGGCATCGATCTTCCTGCCGTTGGCCGAGCGGCCGACGGCCACCAGCACGCGATCGAAGGTGCCGCTTTCCATCGCCGGCTTCTCGCCCTCGGTGGCGGCCTCGAAGGTGACGGTGATGCCCTTCTTGTCGGCGGTCACGCCCGAGGCCTTGGTCTTGAGGTGGACCTCGATGCCCTGCTTCTTCAGACGGTCGGCCAGCGGCTTGACCAGGTCCTTGTCGGCGCCCGGCATCAGCTGGTCCATGAACTCGACCACGGTGACCTTGGCACCCAGCGCGCTGTACACGGTGGCCATTTCCAGGCCGATGATGCCGCCGCCGACGACCAGCAGCGAACCCGGCACTTCGGCCAGTTCCAGCGCGTCGGTGGAATCCATCACGCGCTTGTCGTCCCACGGGAAGTTCGGCAGCTTCACTGCCTGCGAACCGGCGGCGATGATGCACTGCTCGAAGCGCAGCAGCTGGGTCTTGCCGTCGTCGGCGGTGATTTCCAGCTCGTTGGCCGAAACGAACCTGGCCACGCCCTGCACGGTACGGATCTTGCGCTGCTTGGCCATGCCGGCCAGGCCCTTGGTCAGCTGGCCGACGACCTTTTCCTTGTAGCTGCGCAGCTTGTCCAGGCTGATCTTCGGCGCGCCGTACGCGATGCCCAGTTCATCGGCATGCGCGGCATGGTCGATGATCTCGGCCGCGTGCAGCAGGGCCTTGGACGGGATGCAGCCGACATTGAGGCAGACGCCACCGAGGCTGGCGTAGCGCTCGATCAGCACGGTGTCCATGCCCAGGTCGGCGGCGCGGAACGCGGCCGTGTAGCCGCCCGGGCCAGCGCCCAGCACCACGATGCGGCATTCGATGTCGGCGGCGCGGCCGGTCGATGGCAGTGCCTTGGCGGCCACGGCCGGGTCCGGTGCGCGGTGCGACGGGGTCACCGGCGGCTTGCTGCCCGGGACGGCCTTGGCCGCTGCGGGTGCGGCACCGGCAGCCTCCAGCACCACCACCACGTCACCCTGCGAGAGCTTGTCGTCGAGCTTGACCTTGATTTCCTTGACCACGCCGT